>DBVT01000086.1:285-17621 GCA_002308775.1 Mageeibacillus sp. UBA1257 | reverse complement strand
CACACGACGATTCAGGATTCGAAAAGGAAGAACTGGATGAGTATCTCCGGGAGACTGTCGATGCGGGCGTTCAGCTCACACACTGGTGGACGTTCCATTGCGACAGACTTGGCCATCCAGAGGACATGTACACGTGGGATATGACCTACGGCAAAGGCCTCGCCGCGGTAAAGGAAGCCAACGCAAAGCTTAAGGCGAAATACGTTGTGAACGCTCTCACCGAAGGAGAAGCGGAAGATTCCGGATGCGGTTCGTCAGCACCCCTTACGGTTGCCGCACTGATGTCGATCGCGCCTGCAGCTGTTATTTTAATAAAAAAAGAGAGATATGACGAAAAGTAAAAAGGAGACGGACTTTATGAAGACTTTAACAAAAGCATCTGCGATCATCCTTGCCTGCCTGCTCGTTTTGTCGTTTGCGATGCCTGCAGCAGCGTATGACGCGCCTCAAAGGTATTCTACAGAAACGGTGGGAGAAATACCGGAGATCGTCGTACCTGATCCTCCGACGGAGCAGGACGGTATACTCGTTTTCCTGAACAAA
The DNA here is from genome assembly GCA_002308775.1 of Mageeibacillus sp. UBA1257. Taxonomy (GTDB): domain Bacteria; phylum Bacillota; class Clostridia; order UBA1212; family UBA1257; genus UBA1257. The sequence goes on along the minus strand of DBVT01000086.1, from coordinate 17,078 downwards.
ACCGAGCTCGTTCTCAGCACAAAACCGTATCTCGAAGCGGCGACTGTATTCGTGCCGCTCGAGGAGATTTTTACGACGCTCGGGCTGAATGTCACGAAGGTCGGAAGCGATTATGAGATCGACAATAAATCCGTTGCCGACAAAACTGCCGATGTTAAGGCCGTATTCCCGAGAAACGGAAGCAAGGGCACCGTAAACGGCAAAGAAGTCGAACTTTCGGATACGATAAAGACGAACCGCGGCGTGGTCATGGCTCCTGCGGATATCATCGCTCTTGTGACGAATGAAAAGGTTTGGTTCGATTCTTATTCGAATACTCTTGTAATAACAACGGGAGCGAACAAGACGGATGACATCCTTAAGATCATAAATTACAAATTCTGGATGAACGGGGAACCTTTTTACGAACTGAGCTTCAATAAATTCGATCTGTGCTATCAGATATCTTCGAAGTATCAGAGGGACTCGGAGTGGCCTAAGGAGGAACACCAGTTACCGGCGGCGGAGGATGCTCTTGCACAGCTTCACGAACTCGGTTTCAGGACTATCAGAGTTTTCACTTATTCGAGAATAAGGCAAAAATATGTGACGAGCGAAAAGCAGAGGGAAAGATATTACGAGCTCATGGACGTTTTCTTTGATCTTTGCGACAAATACGAGATCCAGGTAGTCGTCTGCCTGGGACTTACGTGCGACGATTTCAGCCCAAAAGGTGAGAACCATTTCGACCTCATCTGCAACCCGGAGAGTGAATCGAGAAAGAACTGTTATGATTTCATTGACAGATTTGTTTCGACATACAAAAACAGAAGATCAGTCCTCATGTGGGAGATCGTGAACGAAGGAAACCTTGACGCGGACGTCGGTATCAACACGAGAGGACTGCGAGCTTCCGCGTACCAGATCGGAAAATATAATTCAGATATCGCAAAGAGGATCAAGCAGAATGATCCCGACAGGCTCGTCACGACGGGCGACTCCGGTTTGAGATTTGCTCAGTGGCACCTTTACAAGGGTGTAAAAGAGGGAAAAGATGTTCCCGACTGGACGAGAGATACGCTCGAGGAAAGGTTGAAAATATACACGATGCTGAATGAAAATATCGATGTTATAAGCGTTCACACTTATTCGCTTGGAGCGAATCCGGAAGAGGCCTACAAAGTTTCAGACACTGACGACAGAGTGAGAAGAGAAGATTTTTCGCTCCTGATGGAAGAGGCCAGGAGAATGGGCAAAGTGCTTTACAACGGAGAGACAGCCGTAGATGCGGACAACTATTCTGAATCGGTCTATCAGAGAAGTCTCAAGTATATCGATTCGATAATCGAAGCGGGAGTTCAGCTCTCTCACTGGTGGACATTCCACACAGACAGACAGGGCTTCAACGATGGATACGGATGGGATATCACCTCCGGAGAACTGCTGGACGCGATAATCGCGGGCAACAAAAAGCTCAACGAAACGTATGTTTTAAACGGTGTCTCTGTAAAAACGGAAGGCGTCTGGGCTGACAACGCAGAGGCAAAGATAATAACAGGTTCAGCCGATGCTCCGAAGGGAGTTGTGTCTGAAATCAAAGATTTCGACCGGGGCTGCGGATCTGTAATCGCGGGAACGCAGATCGCGGCAGTCGTACTTGCGGCAGCAGTCGTTCTTCGCAAAAAGAGAAAGTAAAAAGCTCTTAAATTTCGAATTGCATAAATATCCGTTTGCGGGCAGAAAAAATTCTGCCCGCTTCTTTTTTTTTTTCGAAATAAGGAAAGTACGGAGACTTTTTTGCTTTTTAAAAATGCATATTTATGACAGCGTGATCGCCTGCGAAAGGCACTTTTAGATTGACTTTATTTTTATTTCAAAGTAAAATAACATTGTGGAATTTGTGCCATTTTTACGGAGGTGCTCTGTGAGACATTCAAAGCAAGCGATCGTCATATTATTGTGCCTGATCCTCACGTTCTCGTTCTGCCTTCAGCCGAACGCGACTCTCTCGGAGGATACGAAATACGAAGAGACGTCGGATACTCTCGCGACGGAAGAAGAATGGGCGAAAGAAACAGACATTTCCGATCTGGACCTCGATCCGGAGGAGCCGAAATATATAACGGTCTGCCTAAATACGGATATCATTAAAATGAGCGGCATCCAGCAGCCGATAGCGGAGAACGAGACTGTTTATGTGCCCCTGAGGGCATTTTACGAAGGCGCGGACTTTACGGTGAAAAGCAATTTCTTCACCGGCGCCGTCACTGTAAAAAACGACGATCTGGAAATAAAAGGAAGACTTCTTTCAAAAAAGGTCACGGTGAACGGAAAGTCGTACGATCTGAACCATTCGATAATTTACAGAAGGGGATGCCTGTACGCTCCGGCCGATTTTTTGAGCGTCTCATTGAATGCGAAGGTCTGGTATGACGAGCTTGGTAAAACGTTCACAGTGAGTACAGGAAAATACAAGAACGACGGGGTCTTGAGGATCGCAAACGGCAAGTTATATATGGACGGAGCGCCGTATTACGAGATCAGTTTCAACAAATTCGACCTTTGTTACCAGATACACGCAAAATACTTTCCCGGTATTTATCCTTCTTATGAGTGGCCGGAGGAACAGTTCCAGTACCCCGCGGCGGAGGATGCGGTATCGCAGCTTCACTCTTTGGGATTCAGATCCATAAGGGTGTTCGTTTCGAGTTCCGGAAGGACTCTGGGCATGAAAAACGAAGCAGACATGGAAAAATATTATCAGGCAATGGACGATCTGTTCGATCTGTGCGACAAATACGAGATCAAAATGGTCGTATGCATGGGCCTTTTCTCGACAGGTTTTTGCCCAAACGGAGAAAACCTCATAGACCTGATAGGAGATCTCGGATCAGAATCGTTTAAAAACGCCGAAGAATACACGAGGACTTTCGTCGAAAGATACAAGGACAGAAAGTCGGTATTGATGTGGGAAATACAGAATGAGGGCAATCTGGAAGCCGATCACACGCAGATATCCGCAAGGCAGATAGGCAATTTTTACGCCAGGCTCGTGAATGTGATACATGAAGTCGATCCGGAGCATCTTGTGACCGGAGGAGACGGATCCCTCAGGGACAGCCAGTGGCATATGTACACGAAAAAAAGAACGGGAGAAGGAAATTTCTGGGGCAGGGATACGCTTCCGGAAAGGTTCATGGCATATAAGATACTTTATCACGGCGTCGATGTGGTAAGTATGCACCCGTATTCCGTAGGCGTGCAGCCGAACTATTTCTTCGTTGACGAGGGTGTTTTTGAGGTAAAGGACGTCGATTTCGACTATCTTGCATACGAAATGAAGGTGTTTGGAAAGCCTCTGTACGCAGGTGAGGTCGCGGTGAACGCAGATAAGGTGCCCGAAGAAAACAGTGTGAACGAACGGTACCTCGATTCGATAATCGAAGCGGGGATACAGCTCACTCACTGGTGGACGTTCCACGCTGACAGACAGGGCTTCCACGACGGATACGGCTGGGATATCACATACGGACCGCTTCTCGATACCATAGTGGCCGCGAATAAAAAAATACAAGAAAGATACTGCGTTAACGGTTGCGCAGGAGACTCTTTGGAGAACACCGATATTGCCGCGAAAGAGATCAAAGCCGCAGCCGCGTTTGAGGCGCAGAGCAAGATCTCAGACGTTCCTGTATTCATCCCGCTCGCGATAATTGTCATCGCCGCGGCGCTCGTGATAATCTTGACGAAAGTCAGTAAAAATAAGAAAAATAAACAGAAGGAGAGCAATTGATCATGGCAGAATACGTATGTCCTCAAACTTATTCGACAGAACCGGCAGGAGAGGTATTTTTTGATCCGATACCGGAGAAAAAGAAAAAAAGAGAATATTTAGCCGTTTACTATAACGGTACCGAAGTAAAGCTCGCAAAGCATCCCGTTCAGGACAATGACACATTTTACGTGATGCCGGGACCCGTTTTCAAAGCGGCGGGACTTGACGCTGTCATAGACGGAGATATGCTCGAGATAACGGGTAAAACAAAAGCCAGATTCGTTGCAGGCAGCAAAGTCGGATCGAAAAACGGCGAGAAAGTCGTCCTCAACAACCCTCCGATGTTCATTAACAAGACATTTATGGTACCGCTCAATCTGATCAACTGTGTCCTTGACGCGAAGGTCTGGCTCGATCCGTACGGTAAAATGATCGTCATAACGACGGGCGAACAGAAAAACGACAGAAGGCTTCGTATAATAGGCGGAAAGTTCTATATGAACGGAGAACCGTATTACGAGATCAGTTTTAACAAGTGGGACGCATCGCTTCAGATATGCAGCGAGTACATTCCTTTCCGCGAGTACCAGAATCCGGAACACTGGTATCCGGCTGCGGAGGACGCATTCAGGCAGCTGCACTCTCTCGGATTCAATTCCGTCAGGATATTCATGAGTAATCCTGCGACAAGCGGTATCATGACAGATGAAAAGAAAAAAGAACGCTACTATATGATCATGGACAGATTGTTCGATCTTCTCGACAAATACGAGATACAGATCGTCGCGTGCATGTCTTTCATATCGGGAGCTTTCGTCGCCGAAGGCGAAAACGCTTGGAATCTCGTATGCGAAAAAGACAGCGAATCGAGAAAGAACCTCGTAAAATACATCGGCGAATTCGTTCAAAGATACGCCCAAAGAAAGACGATCCTCATGTGGGAATCAGACAACGAGAACAACCTGGGTTGCGACATCGGCGCGCAGATCAAACGTGTAAGCTTTTCGATAAGGCAGATCGGAGATTTTTACGAGGATATCGCGAAAGAGATCAAAAAGTATGACGACAGGCCTTTTACAGGAGGCGACAGTATATTCAGACACGAGCAGTGGCACCTCTATCTCGGAGTTAAATCAGGTTCCGACGAGCCCAACTGGGTCAGAGATACGCTCGAGGACAGGTTGAAGGCATATGCGGTGCTGCACAGGGGAGAGGACGTAATAAGTATGCATACCTATTCTGTCGGATGCACGGATGACACTTATTCTGTCTCTGATACTGACGACACACAGGTCAAACTCGATTTCAAACTCTTAATGAGCGAGTGCGAGAGAATGGGCAAGCCTTTTTACAACGGAGAGACTGCTGTCAACGCAGACGAAGCAGACAAGATATCACTTCAGCGAGACATAGACTTCCTGGATTCAATGATAGACGCCGGAGTTCAGATCACACACTGGTGGACGTTCCATTGCGACAGGGAAGGCTTCAACGACGGATACGGTTGGGATCTCACATACGGACCGGTGCTTGACGCCATAGTTGACGCGAACAGAAAGATCAAAGCAGTCTACTGTGTGAATGCCGCTGAAGACGACAATACTTTTTAAGACCGGGATACAGAGGAAAATGATGGAAGAAAACGCGTCATTGATGAAGCCGCTTGTGCTTGCCTATATAGGGGATTCTGTTTATTCGGTTTATGTTAAAAAAAGGATAATCGAGGAGATCCCCGGCAACGTATTCAAACTTCATCTGAAAACGTGCGAATACGTGAAGGCGGCGGCTCAGGCCGAAACCGTGAAATATCTGTGGGACGATCTGTCGGAAAATGAGCAGAATATCGTAAAAAGAGGCAGGAACGCGCACTCTCATACGGTGCCTAAAAACGCGGACGTGACAGATTACAGATTCGCGACAGGATTTGAGGCGCTTATCGGATTTCTCTATCTCGACGGGCAGAATGAAAGACTCGAAGAGATAATGAAAAAGTCATACGATCACATAACCGATAAAGAACACGAAGGAGAAAACGAATGAGAGAATACGGTGAAAGGACCGGTAAAAACGATCGCGGAGGGAACGCGCAATACGGACAGGGCAGACCGCGCACGGATCACAGGAATGATAAAAAAAGGCAGAATTACGACAGAAATGACTCTAAAACAGACGAAAAAGAGTCCGGAGAGGTCATTTACGGCAGAAACAGCGTAATAGAGGCTCTCAGATCTGACGTTGTGATCAACAAGATCCTGATATCTGAAAGCGCCGCGGAAGGCTCCGGCAAAGTGATCGTCGCGCTCGCTGCGGAAAAGGGCATCGTCCTGAACAAATGCTCATCAAAAAAGATCGACCAGGCGTCCGGAACTGAAAACAATCAGGGAGTCATGGCTTATGTGGCCGCTGAAAAATACTATGAAGTGAGCGACATACTTGCGATGGCAGAAGAAAAAAACGAGAAGCCTTTTATTATAATCCTCGACGAGATCCAGGACCCGAACAATCTGGGAGCGATCATCAGAAGCGCCGACGCACTCGGAGCTCACGGAGTCATAATACCGAAGAGAAAATCAGCCCTTCTGACAGGCGCTGTCGCGAAAGCATCGGCGGGAGCGACAGCATACGTGCCCGTAGCGAGAGTGACCAATATAGTGAGGACCATCGAGGATCTTAAAAAGAACGGTCTCTGGATAATAGGTACTGCGGCTGACGGGGAGAAAGCATTTTACGAAGCCGATCTTGACGGAGCTGTGGGACTCGTTATCGGAAGCGAAGGATTCGGGATGGGAAAACTCGTGAGAGAGAGCTGCGATTACGTGCTCAATATACCGATGAGCGGCCATGTGACGTCGCTGAACGCCTCTGTCGCCGCAGGAATAGTAATGTATGAAATTTTTAAGAAAAGAAAGGAAAGCTAATTAAAAGAGGTTGAAATGGATTTCAAAAAGGAACTGAACGAAGAACAGTACATGGCTGCCACACATAAGGACGGTCCTTTGCTTATACTCGCGGGCGCAGGCTCGGGTAAAACGAGAGTCCTGATCTACAGGATCGCGTATCTGGTCGAAGAGTGCGGAGTTGCCCCTGCGTCTATTTTGGCGATAACTTTTACCAATAAAGCGGCGAAGGAGATGCTTCACAGAGCGGAGAAAATGCTGAACGGAGATCTTCACGGAATGTGGATAAGTACATTCCACAGCGCGTGCGGAAGGATACTCAGAGCGTGCGGCGAAGAGACGGGATACGGTAACAATTTTACGATCTATGACGACGGGGAATCGTCCACGGTCATAAAAAACTGCCTGAAAACGCTTGAGATCGATGAAAAACAGCTTCCTGTCAAACTTGCCCGTTCAATAATTTCTGACTGCAAAAACAAGATGATCTCGCCTGAGGAATATGCAAGAACGGGAAACGGCAAATCGTTCATAGTAAAAAATGCCGCGAGAGTTTATTCGCTCTACAACGATGAACTCAGGACGAACAGGGCGATGGATTTTGACGACATGCTCCTCGAAACGGTAAAACTTTTTGAAACACATCCTGACATCCTCGAACATTACAGTAAAAAATTCAGATATATCATGGTCGACGAGTACCAGGATACGAACGAAGTACAGGAAAAACTGATAACGATGCTTGCCGGAAATGACGACAACCTGTGCGTGGTCGGAGACGACGATCAGAGCATATATTCATTCAGAGGCGCGACGATCGACAATATACTTGGCTTCGAGAAGAAGCACAAAGGCTGCTTAGTAATAAAACTTGAGCAGAACTACAGATCGACGCAGAACATACTCGACGCGGCGAACGCGGTCATAAATAAAAACGAATCGAGAAAGGAAAAGAGGCTGTGGACGACTAAGGGCTCCGGAGACCACATCAGAAGGTACGAGGCTCCGACATACAATGACGAGGCTTACTATATCGCCAGAGAGATAAAAGCAGCCGTTGAAAGGGCGGAATTCTCATACAGAGACATCGCGATACTGTACAGGATCAACGCGATCTCTCAGTCGATAGAATCAGCGCTCACAAGACTCGGAATACCTTACAGAGTATTCGGCGGCATGAAATACTTCGACAGAAAAGAAGTCAAGGATATCATGGCATATATGAGGATATGCACGAACCTGATGGACACAGTCGCGATAAAAAGGGTCATAAACGTTCCGGCGAGAGGTATCGGAGCGACAAGCGTCGCAAGAGCGGAGGAGATCGCAAAGAGGGAAAATCTGCCGCTGTTCACCGTTTTACTCGGAGCCGAGGATTATCCCGAACTTTCGAGAGCAGGCGCGAAAATGAAGGAATTCGCGACTTCAATACTCAATTTCATGGTAAAAATGGACGAGCTTTCCGTTTCTGACGCAGTCAGATTCATCATAGAAAATTCCGGAGTGAGAAAAGAATACGAAGAGGAGAGAACGCCTGAAGCCCAGAGCAGAATAGAAAACATCGACGAGTTTATATCAGTCGCGAAAGAGTATGAAAAAGACAGGCAGGAACTCGGAGAGAGCATATCATTCGTAGATTTCCTGGCGACGATCGCTCTCAGCACGGATATGGACAATGCGCCTGACGACAACTGCATATCTCTTATGACGATGCACAGCGCGAAGGGTCTTGAGTTTCCTTGCGTATTTGTAGTCGCGATGGAGGAGGGAGTTTTTCCGTCTCCTCAAGGCATCGATGATCAGCGGGAGCTTGACGAAGAGCGAAGGCTCTGTTATGTGGCGATCACAAGGGCAAAGAAGAAACTTTATATAACGAACAGCCTCGAAAGAATGCTCTACGGTCAGACGAGACGGATGATGGTTTCGAGGTTTGTGGGCGATATACCGGAGACTCTTTTTACCGGTCACGACGCGGAAAAGAGATTTATCGGAAAAACAAATCCGATATCAGTCGCAGGCAAGAACGTCGTAGGAGGATACGGATTCAAGAAGAGCCCCGCGGAGATGAGTACTTTCGCAAGACAGATCAATTCGGTCGCTGATCTTAAGAAGCAGTCGGCGCCTATAGATCTTTCCGAGGGTATGAGAGTCGTTCATCCGAAATTCGGTAAAGGTACGGTCGCAAAGATCGAGGGAGAAGGAGACGACAGAAAAGTTGAAATTGCATTCGACGAAGGCGGCATGAAGAGATTCATGGTGAAATTTGCAAATCTACGCAAAGAAGTTTAAAATAAAAAGTCACACAAAAGTCCAAAAATCTGACTGAAAGTGTGCAAAATATGCAAAAATGACGCATAAATTATTCGAAATCGACCAGACACGCGAAAGCGCGGGAAAGACGGTGACAAAATGAACGACAAGCGAATATATACGCCGGACGGAGTGCAGGACATTTTAACAGATGAATGCAGACTCAAAAGGGATATAGAGGAAAAGGTTAGGAAAAGGCTCAGACAGAGCGGATTCCTCGAAATTGAGACGCCTTCTATAGAATACTACGACGTTTTTGCGGCAGGCGGCGTGATCGAGCAGGAAATGATGTACAAATTTTCCGACGCGAGCGGCGCTCTTCTCGCTCTGAGACCTGATATGACCGTCCCCGCGATGAGAGTTTTCTCCGCAAAAATGAAAGACAGACAGCTCCCGGTAAAATTGTTTTACATTGGCAACGTCTTCAGGTACAACGAAGCGGGCGGAGGAAGATACAGGGAGTTCACGCAGGCCGGAACGGAGATGATCGGAGCTCCGGGACCTCTGGCGGACGCTGAAGTCATCGCTCAGTCGATCGGAATAATGAAAGAACTCGGGATAGATGATTTTCAGGTCGATATAGGACAGGTCGAATTCTTCAAAGGCATCGTTGCGGCGGAGGGAGTCGATGAGGAGACTGTGGAAACTGTTCGCCAGTGCATAGACAGAAAAGACTACGCGCAGCTCGAGATGCTGCTGAAAGGAAAATCATTCTCAAAGGAACTCGCAGACAAACTGCTCGGCCTTCCCGGACTGTTCGGAACGGCTGACGTTTTGGACAAGGCTGAAAAATTCGCCAACAACGAACGCTCCGCCAAAGCGATAGATAATTTGAGAGAAGTCATTAAAATACTCGAGGATTACGGCCTGGGCGACAGTATCACGGTGGATCTGGGAATGCTCGGAAGTCTCAACTATTACACCGGAACGATATTCAAAGGTTTTACGAAGGGCAGCGGATTTCCGGTCATGAGCGGCGGAAGATACGACGGTCTGAGTAAAAACTACGGCAGAGACAGTTCCGCTACAGGTTTTTCCATAGGTCTCAATATGGTCATGAGAGCGCTTGAGAGGAAAGACCCTTCGATCTTGAAAGAAAAGGAGCCTATTACGAGAGTGTGTTTTGATAAAGAAAACAGGAGCGAGGCTTTTGCGCTCGTTGAAAAACTCAGATCTCAGGGAATAAGAGCCGAATCCGATACAGAAGGACTCACAGCCGCGCAGGCAAAAGCGAGGGAAAACGAACTTGTAAAATACATATTTGCAGGTGAAACAAGCGCCCCGAAAGCGCAGAAAGCACGGAAGGAGCGTGACCTTAAATGACAGAGATCACGATAGCTCTCGCAAAAGGAAGACTCGCGGAATGTGCAGCCGGGCTTTTCGAAAACGCGGGGATAGACATGTCGTTTTTGAACACTCCGACAAGGAAGCTTGTGTTTTACGATGAAAAGAATAAGGTGAAATTTTTCTTTGCAAAACCTGCTGACGTTCCGACATATGTGGAATACGGAGCGGCTGACATCGGTATAGTCGGAAGGGACACGATCGCGGAAGAGGGCAGAGCGCTCTACGAGGTGATGGATCTGGGATTCGGAAAATGCAGGATGTGTGTCTGCGGACCGGAAAGCCTCAAAGACAATCTTGACAGTATCGCGAACAAGAAAGTCGCGACAAAATACCCGCATATCGCGAAGGAATATTTCGAACACGTGAAGAAGGAAAGCGTAGAAATAATCAAGCTTAACGGTTCCGTCGAACTCGCTCCTATAGTCGGACTTTCGGATGTGATCGTAGATATAGTCGAAAGCGGCAAAACACTCGCGGAAAACGGTCTGTGCGTTCTTGAAACCATTTCTGACGTCAGCGCGAGGATGATAGTGAACAGAGTGAGCATGAAGACAAAACGAGAGCGCATCCTCGAACTCGTCGACAAAATGAAAGAAAAAAGGGATGAGAGCAGATGAAGGAATACGAAATATACAGCGAATACTCGTGCGACAAATTTTACGAGGAATTTGAAAAGAGAAGGACGCTGACTACGATCTCCGTTGACACGGCCGTGAAGGATATACTCGAGAACGTAAAAAGCAGAGGAGACTCTGCCGTGCTCGATTACACGATGACATTCGACGGCGCGAGAATGACTGCAAAAGAGATGAGAGTCAGACCGGGAGAAATATTCGAAGCGAGATCCCAGCTTGCTCTCAGCATGCTCTCGACGCTCCAAAACGCCGCGGACAATATAAGGGAATTCCACGAGCACGAGCTTGAAAAATCCTGGAGTATGACAAAGGACAACGGTTCGAGAATAGGGATCAGAGTGACGCCTGTAAAAGTCGCGGGAGTTTATGTGCCCGGAGGAAGAGCGCCGCTTCCGTCGTCAGTTTTAATGAATATAATCCCCGCTAAAGTGGCGGGAGTCGAAAAGATCGTGATGTGCACTCCTCCCGGAAGAGACGGTAAAATAAACCCTGCGATACTTGCCGCGGCGGGCATAGCGGGAGTTGACGAGATATACAAGGTAGGCGGAGCGCAGGCGATCGCCGCGATGGCTTACGGAACGGAAACGATCCCGAAATGCGACAAAATAACAGGCCCCGGGAACGCATATGTGGCCGCCGCAAAAAAGGCAGTCTTCGGAACAGTCGGAATAGATATGATAGCGGGCCCCAGCGAGATACTTATAATCGCTGACGAGACGGCGGATCCGTCATATGTCGCGGCAGATATGCTCTCTCAGGCAGAGCACGATCCGATGGCCGCGTCTGTGCTGATAACGACATCGGAAGATCTCGCGGAAGCGGTAAAACCCTTGATCGAGATGGAACTCGGCCAGCTCGTGAGAGAAGATATCGCCAGGGCTTCGATCGATAAGAACGGAACGATAATAGTGACAGGCAGCATAGATACTGCAGTTAAAATAGCCAACAGAATAGCTCCGGAGCATCTCGAGATAATCGCGAAAAACGAAGAGGAGATCTTACACAAGGTGCAGAACGCCGGAGCGGTATTCCTCGGAAAATGGTCGCCCGAACCGATGGGAGACTACTATTGCGGAACGAACCACGTGCTTCCGACGGGCGGTACGGCGAGGTATTCGTCGCCTCTCGGAGTCTGGGATTTTTTAAAACGCACGAGCATAATAAATTATACGAAAGAGGACTTCATAAACGAGGCGGAAGAGGTGGTGCTCTTCGCAAAGGAAGAGGGACTCGGAGCTCACGCGTATTCGATAACGAGAAGAATGGAAGATATAGAGGACGAGTGATATATGAGCAGATTCTGGAACGAAAACACAAAAAAGATCGTGCCTTATACACCGGGAGAACAGCCTGAGAGCCTTTCTGAGACAGTCAAGCTCAATACCAATGAAAATCCCTACGGACCGTCTCCGAAGGCCGCAGAAGCCCTCAGAACACTTGATTTCGACATATTAAAGCGTTATCCGAATCCCGACGCGAAGGATGCGATAAAAACATTCGCGAAAATGAACGGTCTTGATGAGAAAAACGTCTTTGCGGGCAACGGATCGGACGAGGTCCTGGCGTTTTCATTCAAGGCATTTTTCGACGGTAAGAAGAAAGTATATTTTCCAGATATCACATACAGCTTCTACAGTGTCTACTGCGATCTCTTCGGAGTGAAATACGGGACAGTTCCGCTGAAGGAAGATTTTTACCCTGACGTCGACGCGCTCTGCAATGTGAAAGGCGGAGTGGTGATAGCAAACCCCAACGCTCCAACGTCTATCGGCATGCCCCTTGAAGATGTCGTAAAAATAATCGAAGCGCACAAGGACGACGTGGTGATAGTTGACGAGGCATATGTCGAATTCGGCGGTGAATCTGCGATCGGTCTCATAGGCAGATACGACAATCTGCTGGTGGTCAGAACTATGTCGAAATCGTATTCTCTCGCCGGTATGAGAGTGGGTTTTGCCGCGGGCGGCAGTGAACTGATAGAAGGTCTCAACAGAGTGAAAAATTCATTCAACTCATACACTGTGGACAGGCTCGCATGCATTGCCGCGACAGAATCGCTTAAAGACGAAGAGTACCACAAAGAGACGCTTGAAAAAGTCGTTAATACGAGAGATCGCGTAAAAAAGGCCCTGGAAAAGTTAGGATTCGAAGTCAAAAAATCGAGCGCGAATTTCCTTTTTGCCGCGAATAAGAGCATAAATGCGGCAGATTATTATGAATACCTCAAGGATCATGGTATACTAATCCGGTATTTCGCAAAGCCCGGAATAGACAGTTTTGTCAGGATATCGATCGGAACGGACGATGAAATGGATAAATTTTTAAGAGAAACAGAGGTGTATCTCAATGAGAAAAGCGCAAATCGAAAGAAACACTAAGGAAACGCAGATCAAAGCGTCTCTCGAGATCTTTCCGGAGGAGAGGGTATGCGAGATCGACACAGGCGTGGGATTTTTGGATCACATGCTGACGCTCCTGTCGGGACACGGGAATCTGGGACTTTGCGTTAAAGCGCACGGAGACCTTGACGTCGACTGCCACCACACCGTCGAAGACATCGGTATCGTTCTCGGAAAGCTGCTGGACGACGCTGCCGGAGACAGAAAAGGCATAAAGAGATACGGAAGCGCCACGATCCCAATGGACGAGACACTTGCAAGCGTGGATCTCGATTTCGGAGGCAGACCGTTCATAGTATTCAACGCCGACATACCTTCCGAAAAGATCAATGAATACGACACGGAAGTAACCGAGGAATTTTTCAGAGCTGTCGCTTTCAACTGCGGTATGACGCTGCATATCAATGTGCACTACGGTAAAAATTCCCACCACATCATCGAAGCGATATTCAAGGCTTTTGCGCACGCTCTTGAAGCGGCTCTCACGACGGATCCTTCGATAAAGGGCGTTTTGTCCACAAAAGGGACATTTTAAACGCTTTTCAAATGAAAAACTCGACTAAAATGAGGTGAACAAAGATGAATGCCGATCTGACGTTTATAGACAATGTGAAATTCAATGAACAGGGGCTCGTGCCCTGCGTCGCCCAGGATTACCTTACTAAGGACGTCCTGATGCTCGCATGGATGAACGAAGAGTCTCTTAAAATGACGATAGAATCGGGCTATGCGACATATTTCAGCAGAAGCAGGCAGAAGCTTTGGAAAAAAGGAGAGACATCCGGTCATCTGCAGAAGGTGGTTTCTCTTCATTACGACTGCGACGGAGATACTGTCCTCGCGATAGTGGAGCAGATAGGTCCCGCCTGCCATACCGGCAACAGGACGTGCTTCTTCTCGCCTGACGAGCCTCAGACGATATCAAAAGTGAATATCCTGCTTCACGACTATTATACGATCGCCGACAGGAAGATCCATCCGGTCGAGGGTTCGTACACGAATTACCTCTTTGACAAGGGCATCGACAAGATATGTAAAAAAGTCGGCGAAGAGAGCACAGAAGTTATAGTAGCGGCGAAGAACGGCATAAATAAAGACACTTCAAACGAGATCGCTGACCTTCTTTACCACCTGATGGTACTCATGGTGGAAGAGGGAGTGACCTGGGAGGACGTTTTTGACAACCTGATCGGCAGGATAGGTATGAAGTCAGAAAAAGTGCAAAAAATCATGAAAAACGGAGAAACACCGAGGAAAGTCGATGATATTTGAGATATTCAGCAGGAATCGTCTGAAATCGGCTGAATGGAGTGTTTGAATAATACCTTGAAAAGCTTTACAATACGGCTGTTAGCACTCAAAGGCGCTGAGTGCTAACAAAACACAAAACGGAACAACACCCGGACTTTTTACCGGGCGGGTTTTCAAAATAAATAATCAATTCAGGAGGAAAAAAGATATGAAAATCAAACCTTTGGGTGACAGAGTAGTCATTAAGATGATCGAAACAGAAGAAACAACAAAGAGCGGAATCGTTTTACCCGGATCTGCAAAAGAGAAGCCTCAGCTGGCTGAAATAGTAGCGGTAGGCCCCGGTATCTGCGACGACAAAGGCAACAAGATCCCGATGGAAGTTAAAATAGGCGACAAAGTCCTGATGAGCAAATATGCAGGCACAGAAGTAAAATTTGACGGAACAGAGTATACGATCCTCAAGCAGGGCGACATTCTCGCAATAGTTGAATAACAGGAGGCAATTACTATGGCAAAGGAAATCAAATACAGTGAAGATTCAAGGAAATCACTTATCGAAGGCGTAAATGCCCTCGCCGATACTGTCAAAGTCACACTCGGACCTAAAGGCAGAAACGTAATTCTTGACAAGAAATTCGGCAGCCCGTTGATCACGAACGACGGCGTAACGATCGCTAAAGAGATCGAATTCGAAGACAGATTCAAGAATATGGGCGCTCAGCTCGTAAAGGAAGTCGCAACAAAGACGAACGACGTCGCAGGCGACGGCACAACGACAGCAACACTGCTCACACAGGCAATTGTCAGAGAAGGCGTTAAAAATATAGCAGCCGGCGCAAACCCGATGATCCTCAAAAAAGGTATCTCTGCGGCAGTTGACGCGGCAGTCGAAAGCATCAAAGAAGACAGCAGAGCGGTAGGCGGAAGAGAAGACATCGCAAGAGTCGCGTCGATCTCCGCAAATGACGAATACATAGGCACTCTGATCGCGGACGCAATGGAAAAAGTCACTAACGACGGCGTGATCACGGTTGAAGAGTCCAAGACGATGGGCACAGACCTCGAAGTTGTCGAAGGTATGCAGTTCGACAGAGGTTACCTCTCGGCTTATATGGCTACCGATACTGACAAGATGGAAGCGGTCCTCGACGATCCTTACATCCTCATCACAGACAAAAAGATCTCCAACATCCAGGATATACTCCCGCTCCTCGAGCAGATCGTTCAGCAGGGCAAGAAACTCCTTATCATCGCTGAAGATGTTGAAGGCGAAGCTCTCGCGACACTCGTTGTCAACAAACTGCGTGGTACGTTCACGTGCGTCGCAGTCAAGGCTCCCGGATTCGGCGACAGAAGAAAAGAAATGCTCCGTGATATCGCCATCCTCACAGGCGGAGAAGTCATCACGGAAGAGCTCGGACTCGATCTTAAGGAAACGACGATCGAGCAGCTCGGCCGCGCAAGACAGGTCAAGGTCCAGAAAGAGAACACGATCATCGTTGACGGCGCAGGCTCCAAAGAAGAGATCGGCAACAGGATCCTCTCCATCAGAAAGCAGATCGAAGATACGACTTCCGAATTCGATAAAGAAAAACTCCAGGAGAGACTGGCCAAGCTTTCAGGCGGCGTAGCGGTCATCCGCGTAGGCGCAGCTACAGAAACAGAGATGAAAGACAAGAAGCTCAGGATAGAGGACGCTCTCGCGGCAACAAGAGCAGCTGTCGAGGAAGGTATCGTAGCAGGCGGCGGCACAGCACTTTTGAATACCGCAGACGCTGTAAAGGCACTTGTAGACACTCTTGACGGTGATGAAAAGACAGGTGCAAAGATAGTTTTGAAAGCACTTGAAGAGCCTGTACGTCAGATNNGTATCGTAGCAGGCGGCGGCACAGCATTCATCAACGCCATCAGCAAAGTCGAGAGACTTCTCAAGACGACCTCAGGCGACGAGAGAACGGGCGTGCGCATCGTTCTGAAAGCTCTCGAAGAGCCCGTAAAACAGATCGCGACGAACGCCGGTCTCGAAGGCGCTGTTATAGTTGACAAAGTCAGAACTTCTAAACCGGGAATCGGCTTCGACGCTCTCAACGAGAAATACGTCGATATGATCTCTGCAGGAATCGTAGATCCTGCGAAGGTCACACGTTCAGCTCTCCAGAACGCGGCTTCGGTTGCGGCTATACTTCTTACAACGGAA
>DBVT01000086.1:0-248 GCA_002308775.1 Mageeibacillus sp. UBA1257 | reverse complement strand
GGCATGGGCGGAATGTATTGATAAAAAGCAAAAGGCCGGTCCTGCCGGTCACCGCTTAAAATCTTACAGTTAACAAAAGCAGAGCCTTCGGGCTCTGTTTTTTTGCAAAAATATGAATATTATTCAAAAAATACCCCCATAAATGTTGATTTCTTTCACAAATAGTTATAAAATGAGTTGAAAAATATAAATAGTGAGGTTTTTCATATGAAGATCGCTGCTTTTGTTTTTTACTTTATACTTATGCT
>DBVT01000015.1:12383-12529 GCA_002308775.1 Mageeibacillus sp. UBA1257 | reverse complement strand
AAATTTGTGCCCGAGCAGTCGGGAGAATATGTATTCGTGAGAAAATCGAACAGCGGAACTCAGATCTTCCTCGACGGCAAACTCATTCTTGACGATATGGCAGATATCAAAGCGAGACCGTATACGTTCGAACCTTTGCGCTTCGT
>DBVT01000015.1:0-12267 GCA_002308775.1 Mageeibacillus sp. UBA1257 | reverse complement strand
AAGGCAGCTGACGTCGTGATCTACTGCGCAGGCGTAGAAATGTGTCAGGAAGGAGAAGGAGTCGAAAGACAGTTCAAACTTCCGGGACTTCAGGACGAGAGCATCGCCGCTGCGGCTTCCAAAAATAAAAATGTGATAGTACTTCACAACGGATGCGGCGCNNTATGCAGTGCTGGTATCCCGGCCGGTACGGTTCACTTCCCGTTGCAGATATACTCTTCGGAAAGATAAATCCTTCGGGCAAACTCACAGTCACATTCGACAGAACAATGGATGAGAACCCGTCGATCAGATATTTTTACCCTGATCTTCGCAGGACATTCCAGTACCCGATCTACTACAGAGAAGGAGTATTTATGGGATACAGAGGTTATGAGATCGACGGAGTCAAACCGCTCTTCCCGTTCGGATACGGACTCTCTTATACGACATATGAGTACTCGGACGTAAAGGTCGAAAAAGGAGAGGGAGACATTCTGTTCAAGGTCTCATGCGACGTAAAGAATACAGGTAAGATCGCGGGCGACGAGATCGTCGAGATGTATATCGGAGATGTGGCATCATCAGTTATGAGACCCATCAAGGAACTTAAAGGTTTCGAAAGGATACACCTCGAACCGGGAGAGAAGAAGACTGTGAGATTCGACGTGAAGGAGAGAGATCTCGCGTTCTACGATGAGCGGACGAATTCCTGGAAGGCTGAAGCGGGAGAGTTCATCGCATATGTGGGTCCGGACAGCGAAAATACGAAGACTGTTCACTTCCGATATTAAACTTTTGAAACAATACGTATTTTTATTCCTGTGTACTTGAAAAAGTATGCAGGAAAAGCGTATAATAACCGAACATAAATTTATTTTATGAGGAGTAATTTATGGCTAAAGTTACATTCAGAGAGGACAGATGCAAGGGCTGCAGACTTTGCGTCAACGCGTGTCCCAGAAAAATCGTTATCATCAAAACAGACACGATAAACCAGAACGGCTTCCATCCGGCCGGAGTGCTTGAGATGGAAAAATGTATCGGCTGCGCTTTCTGCGCGACGGTATGTCCCGATTGTGTCATAAAGGTCGAAAGGTAGGAGGTGCGCAAGATGGGTGAAAAGGTTTTAATGAAAGGCAACGAAGTTATAGCTGAGGCCGCTTTGCGCGCGGGATGCAGATGCTATTTCGGTTATCCGATCACACCTCAGACAGAAGTTTCGCATTATATGGCAAAGAGGATGGACAAACTCGGAGGAGCGTTCGTCCAGGCTGAGAGCGAAGTCGCGGCTATTAATATGGTCTACGGCGCGGCAAGCGCAGGAAAGAGGGTCATGACATCGTCTTCGAGTCCCGGTATAAGCCTTAAGCAGGAAGGCATCTCTTATTCCGCGGGCGCGGAGCTTCCTATGGTCATAATCGACGTCGTGAGAGCCGGTCCCGGACTGGGAGGCATTTTACCTGCCCAGTGCGACTATTTCCAGATGGTCAAAGGCGGGGGACACGGCGATTATCACAACATAGTCATCGCACCGTCTTCAATTCAGGAACTTTACGAACTCGTCGTCGAAGCTTTCAATATAGCCGACAGATACAGAAACCCTGTCGTTGTGATGGGCGACGGATATCTCGGCCAGATGATGGAACCTGTCGAATTCAGAGATGTTGAGCCTATAGAGCATATCGAAAAGCCTTGGGCATGCACAGGTCACGAGATGAAGAGAAAACACAATACGATCACATCGATCTATATAGACCCCAACGTTCTCGAAGAGCACAACAGGAAACTCCAGGCGAAATACAGGAAAGTCGAAGAAAACGAGACGAGAGTCGAAATATTCAACTGCGACGGAGCGGACGTAATAGTAACAGCATACGGTACTGTTTCGAGAATAGTTAAAAATGTCATCAAAGACGCAGAAAAAGAGGGTATCAAAGTCGGTTTGATCAGGCCTATCACTCTCTGGCCGTTCCCGAGCGCAGCTTATGAAAAATACGCAGAAACTCCGAAAGGCTTCCTGACGGTCGAAATGTCGGCAGGACAGATGATAGAAGACGTAAAGCTCGCTCTGAACGGTAAAAACAAGGTTTATTTCCACGGAAGAACAGGCGGAAATGTTCCTACTCAGAAGGACATCCTGCAGATCGTGAGAGATATCGCCGCCGGCAAGGCGCAATAACGGAAGGGAGGATATTAAAATGGCTATAGTATTTGACAGACCTCATGCACTCATAGATATTCCGCTTCATTATTGCCCCGGATGCACTCACGGAGTGATCCACAGACTTGTTGCGGAAGTCCTCGACGAACTCGGGATAGAAGGAACAACAGTCGGCGTAGCTTCGGTAGGATGTACATATAACAGTTATCTGTATTTCAACTGCGATATGGTCCAGGCTGCTCACGGAAGAGCCCCGGCAGTCGCAACAGGAATAAAAAGATCCCTTCCGGAACGTCACGTTTTCACATACCAGGGAGACGGAGATCTTGCCGCTATCGGAACTGCTGAAATAGTTCACGCAGCGACAAGAGGCGAAAAGATCACGACGATATTCGTAAATAATGCGATATACGGAATGACATCGGGACAGATGGCTCCTACGACGCTGATCGGTCAGGTCACGACGACCACTCCTTACGGAAGAGATCCGAAGATCCACGGATATCCGATCAGAGTTTGCGAGATGCTTTCGACACTCGAAGGAACAGCTTTTGCGGAAAGATGCGCCGTAAACAATGTTGCCAATATCAAAAAGGCAAAGGCTGCGATCAAAAAAGCATTTCTTGTTCAGGAAAAGGGACTCGGATTCAGCATCGTTGAGATCCTTTCCGCGTGTCCGACAAACTGGGGTCTCGCTCCCGACAAAGCTCTCAACTGGCTCGAGGAGAATATGATCCCTCATTACGCCCTCGGAAATTACAAGGGCGCCGATCTGGAGGTGTGATCATGGAACAGGTTATAATGGCAGGATTCGGAGGACAGGGTATCCTCTCGATGGGAAGATTCATCGCATCTGCAGGTCTTCACGACGGTAAAAATGTCTCCTGGCTCCCTTCATACGGACCGGAAATGAGAGGCGGAACGGCAAACTGCAATGTCATCGTATCTGAAGAACCGGTAGGCTCTCCTATCATCAGCTGCGCGACAGCGCTCATCGCGATGAACAGACCTTCGCTTGAAAAATTCGAAAGCTATGTCGAAGAAGGCGGACTGATCATCACCGACAGCACGCTGATCACTGTAAAACCTCAGAGAACAGACATCAGACACTTTGAGATACCTGCGACGAAACTCGCCGATGAGATGCACAATTCGACATTTGCAGGGATCATTTTACTCGGGAAGCTCATCAAAGAATCGAAGATCGTAACTGTCGAAAATTTCGAGAAGGCGCTCTATACGCTCCTTCCTCCGAAAAAACACGGTCTTATCCCGGACGAGATGAAAGCTCTGAAGGTCGGCTACGATTATTGAGCCAACTGAACAATCGTAAAATGACATACTGTATAAACGAAAAGCTCCGCAAAAAAATCGCGGGGCTTTTTTGACGATCATCTTTAGCGGTGATATACTTGCGACATAACAGAAAAATTAACCGAAAGAAGTTTCCGTAAATTGATCGAAAACGATCAGGAAAGTGATATTGTGTATGCCCGCAGAATTGATGACTCGATCCGCTGAGACAGAATTGCGTCTGCCTGAAAAATGTAGTATCATTTACAAAGTAAGGACGGGAATGACGAATATGTATTTTACCTTGTCCTGATTTAAAAGGCGACCTTTTTATCACGGCGGGCGGACAGAAGAAAGAGAAAGAGTATGGAATATCGCAGACTGCCGTTCTGGCAGTATTTTATCAACACGAGCGAAGATTACAATAAGACGGGAAAGGTCAGTTTTCCGGTCGAATATAAGGCTGTATCCTATTCGGGCAACGGCTTTCAGAAGTTCCTGGGGATAAAGCATGAAGTTAATTATGAGATCCATTATGAGTCTGATCGGAACGTTATCCAGCTTAATTTTCAAAGGACAGTGGATGTTTCCGACTGGTTTGCGAATATTTTTGAATTTTCAAGCAGATATTACGACGCGATCAGTTTTGAAAACAGACCGCTTCAACTTCGCGTTCACCACGGATGGGCCAATATGTATCTGACGATCAAGCATGAGATACGCGACAGCTGGAGAAGTCTGCACGACGCTCATCCGGACGCTGAAACAGAGATCCTGGGCTGGTCGCTCGGCTCTGCTTTGGCTATCCTGTGCTGCCAGGACCTGAATTACAATTTCGACATCAAACCGCATCTGTTTACTTTCGGCAGCGTCAAGCCTTTTAAGGCAAAACGCAAAGAGACAGCCAGCCTTCGTCGGTACCTGGACACAGTCAGTTCGGACTGCCGGAATTTCACGGACGTAAATGATATCGTCACATATATGCCCCCTTTCCGCGGATTCAGAATGGTAAACCGTGTGGATGTGGGCACCGACAGGAAACGCACGATGTGGCGTCTTCTGCATCCCTTTTTCTATCACACGAAATACGACCGCGAGGAATTGTACGATTTTCAGGATGACAGCGACCATGATGCGCCTACGATGCTTTGACCTTTCGTAAAGATGTTTCTTTTGCTCCGCAATTGACTTTAGTTTATATTTTTAATATAATTAAAAGTGGTGTTTATCCCGCGTAAGACGACAGGGGAACATCATTGGACAAAAACTAAAAGTCTGTTTTTACGGAGGAAAAGAAAAATGGATTACAGCAGCACGTTGAATTTGCCGAAGACCGATTTTTCAATGAGAGCGGAACTTCCGAAGAAGGAACCCGTCATTTTGGAGAAGTGGCTTGCGGAGGATATATATCACAAACAGCTTAAAGCAAATGAGGGACATAAGAGATTTGTTCTGCATGACGGACCGCCTTACGCAAACGGCAACATCCACCTTGGAACTGCGCTGAACAAGATACTCAAAGACATAGTCGTAAAATATTACAGCATGAACGGATATTACACTCCTTTCGTGCCGGGATGGGATACGCACGGACTGCCTACGGAGCAGAGGGCGATCAAAGAACTCGGACTCAAAAAAGACGAGGTCGGCCCCGTGGTTTTCAGAAACGCCTGCAGGGATTTCGCACTCAAATATCTCAATATCCAGAGAGAATCATTCAAAAGACTCGGCGTAAGGGCAGACTGGGACGAACCTTATGTGACTCTCACTAAGGAATTCGAAGGAGAGCAGATAAAAGTCTTCGGAGCGATGGCCACGAAGGGATATATTTATAAAGGTCTCAAACCCGTTTACTGGTGCCCCGATTGCGAGACAGCTCTCGCTGAAGCTGAGATCGAATATCAGGAAGACAATACGACTTCCATTTACGTAAAATTCAAAGTCAAGGACGACAAGGGTGTGCTTGTGCCTTTTACGGGCAGCCTGGATAAAACATATATCGTTATCTGGACGACGACTGCATGGACTCTTCCGGGCAACCTCGCGATATCTCTTAACCCCGAATTCTCTTATTCTGTCTACAAAGTCGGTGAAGAATATCTCGTAATGGCGACGGAACTTGCGAAGGGAGTATTCGAAAAAGCGGGTATCGCAGAATATGAGGAGATCGGCAGAGTCAAAGGCAAAGACCTTGAGTACGTAAAATGCGAACATCCTTTCATGAACAGGGATTCGCTCGTGATAGTCGGAGAACACGTAACGCTCGACGCAGGTACCGGATGCGTTCATACTGCTCCCGGATTCGGCGCTGACGACTTTACTGTCTGCCAGAAATATCCCGAGATCAAGACGATCGTGCCCGTAGACGGAAAAGGAATGCAGACTGAGGAAGCGGGACCGTTCGCCGGAATGTTTTACGCGAAATCGGACAAAGCTGTTATAGAGAGACTGCGCGAGGACGGATCGCTTCTCGCGAGCGAAAATATTTTACACCAGTACCCTCACTGCTGGAGATGCAAAAAGCCTATAATCTTCAGAGCGACAAATCAGTGGTTCGTATCCGTGGACGCGTTCAGAGATGACGCTTTGAAGGCAGTTAAGGGCGTAAGATGGATACCTGACTGGGGCGAGGAGAGGATCTCCAATATGATCGCTGACAGGAACGACTGGTGTATCTCAAGACAGAGGATCTGGGGACTTCCGATACCGATCTTTTACTGCGAAGAATGCGGCAAAGAGCTTGTAAATCAGGATACGATCGACAATATCAGCAGAATATTCACAGAAAAAGGCTCCAATGCGTGGTTCGAACTGTCTGCTGAAGAGCTTATGGGTAAAAAGTACACCTGCCCCTGCTGCGGAGGAACAAAGTTCAGAAAAGAAAAAGATATCATGGACGTCTGGTTTGATTCCGGGTCCACTCATAAAGCGGTCGTGGACAGAAGACCTGAGCTCGGAGGAGTTCCGGCGGACCTTTATCTCGAAGGAAACGACCAGTACAGAGGCTGGTTCCAGTCGTCGCTTCTCACAGCTGTGGCGATGGGCGAAGGCGCTCCGTACAAAACGGTCCTGACGCACGGATATGTGGTTGACGGACAGGGCAGAAAGATGTCCAAATCGCTTGGAAACGGCATCGATCCCGCTGATATAATCAAAGATTACGGCGCCGATATTTTACGACTCTGGGTCGCTTCGTCAGACTATAAAGTGGATATCAGGATCTCGAAAGATATCTTGAAACAGCTTACGGAAGTCTACAGAAAGATCAGAAACACAGCGAGATATATCCTCGGAAATACGGACGATTATGATCCGGACAAAGACGCGGTGCCTTACGAAGAGATGGAAGAGCTCGATAAATGGGCACTCGGAAGGCTGTACAACCTCTTAAAGAGCGTAAACGAGGCATATTCCGAATACGAATTCCACGCGATGTTCCACAAGATCCACAACTTCTGCGTCGTAGATATGAGCAACTTCTATCTCGATATAATCAAAGACAGACTGTACACATCGAGGGCTGACAGCAAGAAGAGAAGATCCGCCCAGACAGCGATGTATGTGATACTCGATACGCTTGTTCGCATACTCACGCCGGTGCTCGCTTTTACGAGTGAGGAGATATGGTCGATGATGAAGCACAGAGAAGGAGAAAACGCGGAGAGCGTGCAGCTCGCGTCGTGGCCGGTGCTTCCCGAATGTTACGACAATAAGGAGATCGAGACAAAGTGGAAAGACGTTATTGACCTTAAGTCAGACGCCGCCAAAGTGCTCGAAAACGCGAGAGCCGAAAAGGTGATCGGACAGTCTCTCAACGCTTGCCTCAACATTTACGCGGACGGTGCGCAGTACGACTTTGTGGACAGCCACAGGGAGATCCTGAAGACAGTATGCATAACTTCGGGACTTGAACTCTTCAAAAAGTCTGAAAAACCGGAAAACGCGACGGATTCCGAATACTACAAAGGCGTTGCCATGGTCATATCCCTTGCAAAGGGTAAAAAGTGCGAGCGTTGCTGGATGTTCGACGAATCAGTCGGAGAAGACGGTCTCTGCGACAGATGCCGCAGAGAACTCGCGGCAAAATAACAGAACTACTTCATATCCTCGCATGCCGTCAGGGAGTATCGCGCGGAAGATGATTTTTACGAAAAGACTGGAGCAGAAAATTGTATTTAAAGCAGATCGAATTACAAGGTTTCAAATCATTCACCGAGAAGACTGTGCTTGAGTTCAGCAAG
Source organism: Mageeibacillus sp. UBA1257 (assembly GCA_002308775.1). Lineage (GTDB taxonomy): Bacteria > Bacillota > Clostridia > UBA1212 > UBA1257 > UBA1257. The sequence continues at coordinate 4,590 of DBVT01000015.1, read as the reverse complement.
AGCGGTATCACAGGTATCGTAGGCCCGAACGGAAGCGGCAAGAGCAATATCTCTGACGCCGTAAAATGGGTCCTCGGCGAACAGAGCCCCAAATCGCTCAGAGGCGGTAAGATGGAGGACGTCATCTTCGCCGGCACGCAGAACAGAAAGCCTGTCGGTTTTGCCGAAGTGTCCCTTATAATGGACAACGAAGATCATGCGCTCAACATCGATTACAGCGAGGTCAAGGTCACGAGGAGGCTTTTCAGGTCGGGCGAGAGCGAATATCTGATCAACAATTCTCACTGCAAACTGAAGGATATAACGATGCTTTTCGCGGATACCGGTATCGGAAGAGACGGTTATTCGATCATCGGCCAGGGTAAAATAGACGAGATCCTGAGCACGAAATCAGAGGACAGAAGGAGCGTTTTCGAAGACGCTGCGGGTATTTCCAAATACAGGATCAGGAAGCAGGAAGCCGAAAGGAAACTCGAACAGGCGACACAAAACGCTGACAGAGTTCAGGATATTATAATCACTCTCGGAGAACAGCTTGAGCCGCTCACAAAACAGGCCGAAAAGGCGAAGGTTTATCTTTCTTTGAAATATGAGCTTCGCGATATAGAAGTAGGAGTACTGGCTGACCAGATAAGAAGAGCGGGAGAGCATCTCGCGGAACTTCAGACAAAACAGGACGATCTGCTTGCGGAGATACTTGTCTGTGACGAGACGCTTTCAAAAATCAAAGAGGAGAACGCGGCAAAGACAGAACTCAGCAAACAGGCCGAGGAGTCACTGAGCGATGCGCAGAGCAAAAAGTTTGAACTCACCATGGAGTCCGGCAGGCTCGAATCGGAGATCAAAATGTGCGAAGAGCGCATAAAGAGCATAGACGAGGCAGATGCCAGATCAGAAAAAGAGATGCTCGATTACGATGTGCGCCTCGATATTTTAAAACAGAGAGTCGCTGAGCTCGCAAAAGAAAAAGAGACGGCGGAAGCAGGTCTCGAAAAGGCTTCGGCAGTATATGACGAAGAAAAGAAAAAATACGACGAGATAATGGCTCTTCTGTCAGCTGATTCGCAGGAGACTGAAAAAGTGAGAGACGAACTCACGGAAAAGAAGCTCCAAAAGACAAGAAAAGAGAGCGGTATCGCCGCGATAGATGACCGGGTAAAACTTTTACTCGGGAGGATAGATTCGTACAGGAATACGGAAGAACAGCTTGAAAAAGATTCCGCGAGCGCAGAATCTGAATATACGAGACTTCGCGACAGCGCAAAGGACGAAAATGACAAGCTGAGTGCCTTGACAGACCGCAGGAGCGAGCTCCAAAACAGATATGACGAATGCAACGAAAAGAGAGACGAATACGCGGAGATGATCTCCGAAACGAATGCCGAGCTCAAGGAAAAAACAGCAAGGCTCAAAGTTTTCGAAGAATACGAGAAGAATCTCGAAGGTTACGGAAGAAGCGTCAAGGAAATTCTGCAGCTCTGCCGCGAAAACAAGGAATTCGGGAAAGGTATCTACGGAGCAGTCTCTCAGCTGATCACTGTTTCGGAAAAATACGAACTTGCGATAGAAACTGCCCTGGGAGGCAACTACCAGAACATCGTAACCGAGACAGAGGAAGACGCCAAATCGGCGATCGAGTTTTTGAAAGAAAACAAATACGGCAGGGCGACATTTTTACCCATTTCCGCATCGAAGGGAAGAAAGCTCGAACCTGCGACAGTATCAGAGCTTAAAAAGATACCAGGATATATCGGACTTGCGACGGAAGTGATCAGGATCGATCGGAAATACGAGGAAGTCATATCTTCGCTTCTCGGACGCACAGCTGTTTTTGAAGACATAGACGGTGCCATATTCGCTTCGCGAAAATTCGGATATGCTTTTACGAGCGTTACGACGGAGGGAGAAATACTGAGGACTTCCGGAGCCATCACAGGCGGATCTTCAGACAGCGCGAAAAAGAGCAATACGCTCGGAAGAACGAGAGAGATACCCGAACTTCGCAGATCGACAGCCGAGCTCACCGAAAAGATCGACATCTACACGAAGAGAAGAAAAGAATGCAGTGAAGAAGCGGACAATATCTCCGCCGAACTTCGCAAAATTAACGGCGAGATCAAGGTCCTTGAAGGTAAAACGTCAGAATTCCTTAGAAAAACAGCGGCAGCGGAGGAGAAATTCAACTATTCTGTCAGAAGAATTGATGAACTTAAAAAGGACATCGAAAACGAGCAGATGCAGATCAAAAACGCAGAGGAAACGGCAGAAATGCTCAAAAATGACGTAAGCGCTCTTGCGGACGAGATCGAAGAAAAATATAAAACACTCGCAAGTCTTGAAGAGAAAACGTCAAAAGGCGCAAAGGTCAGAGAGACGATGCTCGGAAGGCTTACAAATCTTCAGCTCGACAAAAATAACTGCGAGAACAACCTGAAAAGAATAGAAGAGGAAACGGAAAGAGTATATTCCGAGATCGAAATGTATTCGGAGAAGAAGGAACTCAATCTGACTGAAAAGGAAGAGAGCATCGAGGCGAAGAAGACTCTTAACGATACGATCGAAGCAAACACTTTAAAGAAAGAATCGATCGAAAAAGAGACGGACGCTCTCACGGTTCAGATCGACGAGCTGACGGCAAAGAAAAACGAGCTGACTGAAGAGCTTTCCGGAATGCTCGAAAAACTGACTTCCGAAACTGAAAAAGCTTCTGCGCTGAAGATCGAATCGGGCAGGATAGAAAACAGGATACAGAAATATACAGACGAGACTGACGCCTGCACGACGAGGCTCTGGGAAGAATACGAACTCACTCCGACAAAGGCAGCGGAGATGACGGGCGGAAAACCTGTAGAAAACTATTCGGCTACCCAAAAACGCATTTCAGAGCTCAGAAATCAGATAAAAGGACTCGGAAACGTCAATGTTTCAGCTATCGAGGATCTGGAAAATACTCAAAAGAGATACGATTTCCTGGTAGCTCAGAAGAAGGATATAGACGAATCAAAGGAAAAGGCGAACGCCGTTATAGCGGAGGTCACCGCCGTGATGAAGAAGCAGTTCGCGGAGCAGTTCGTTTTAATCAGACAGAATTTCAACGAGATGTTCGTAAGATTGTTCGGCGGCGGAAAGGCTGATGTGGCCCTTGCCGACAACACGAATATACTCGAGAGCAATATCGAGATAAATGTCCAGCCTCCGGGTAAAAAGCTCCAGAATATGATGCTTTTGTCAGGCGGCGAGAGAGCGCTTACGGCCATTGCGCTCCTGTTCGGAATACTCAGGCTGCGACCCGCGCCGTTCTGCCTGCTCGACGAAATAGATTCGGCGCTCGACGAATCAAACGTTGCCGTATTTGCCGAATTTATGCAAAATCTGACAAAGGATACACAGTTTATCATGATCACGCACAGAAACGGAACGATGAATGTCGCGGATACACTGTACGGAGTCACGATGGAGGAAAAGGGCGTATCCACGGTGCTTTCGATCAGGGTCTGATGAACCTTAAAGCGGAAACGTGCTCTTTTTACGCGAAAACAAGGAGAGAAAATGGGCTTTTTTGAAAAACTGAAAAACGGTCTGAAGAAGACAAAAGAGAATTTTACGAATAAAATTGACGCCATACTCGCGGGCTTCGGAAAAGTTGACGAGGACCTGCTCGAGGAACTTGAGGACGCGCTGATATCGTCAGATTTCGGATACGGGATGACAGAGGAGATCATGCAGTCTCTGAGAAAAAGGATCAGGGAGCAGAAGATCACGAAGGCTCCCGACATCAAGGAGGCGATGCAGGAGATCATATCGGATATGCTGACTTTTGACGACAAGAATTTTTTCGAGATAAAGGATTTTCCCGCTGTCATCACAGTTATCGGCGTAAACGGCGTCGGAAAGACGACTTCGATAGGAAAACTCGCGTATTATTACAAGTCAAACGGTAAAAAGGTACTGCTTGCTGCGGGAGATACATTCAGAGCGGCTGCGATAGATCAGCTTGGGATCTGGGCAGACAGAGCAGGTGTCGATATGATCAGACAGGGAGAGGGAGCGGATCCTTCAGCTGTTTTATTTGACGCGTGCCGGGCCGCGAAGGCCAGGAAAACGGACGTTCTCATCTGCGACACTGCCGGAAGACTGCACAACAAGAAAAACCTCATGGCGGAGCTCGGAAAAATGTCCCGCGTGGTCGAAAAGGAGATGCCCGATATCCATTCCGAGACTCTTCTCGTCCTTGACGCTACGACAGGACAGAACGCTGTAAATCAGGCCAGAGAATTTTCCAAAGTCGCAAATATCACCGGAATAATCCTGACAAAGCTGGACGGAACGTCAAAAGGCGGCATTATAGTATCGATATGCAGGGAACTCGGAATACCGGTAAAACTCATAGGCGTCGGAGAGGGAATAGACGATCTCCAACCGTTTGTCCCGCAGGATTACGTCAAAGCGCTGTTTTAAGAAAAAAACACATATGCAAACAAAAAGAACCGCCTGATCTAAAGCGGTTCTTTTTGCTGGTGACCCATCGGAGGCTCGAACTCCGGACACCCTGATTAAAAGCCAGGTGCTCTACCTACTGAGCTAATGGGT
>DBVT01000045.1:4825-5725 GCA_002308775.1 Mageeibacillus sp. UBA1257 | reverse complement strand
ACGCGAATATGAGAAATCTTGTCGTCGATAAATTGAAAAACGTCGACGTGATAACTTTTACAAAAATGGAGCCCGAAACGGACAAGATGCCTCTGCACAAGATAGTCAGAAGCGTCGGAAGATCCATCCAGATAGCATATGATTACGGAAACGGTCACATCGAGGCTGACGACATAGTCGATCCGCTGCCGTTTGACATAAACGCTCCGATAATCAGGATAAACGACACCGATTACGGCCTCTGGTATGCCGATATGACGGAAAATCTGAAGAAATATGACGGCAAGAAGGTTTCCTTCAAGGCCATCCTCGGCAAGGATAAAACGCTCGGGAAGAACGAATTTTTCGCCGGAAGACATGTCATGACATGCTGCGCGAACGATATCCAGTACGCCGGGGTGCTCTGCATCTGGGACAACGCCGACACGGTAAAAATGGGTGACTGGGCAGATATAGTCGCGAAGATCAAGGTGGAAAGGCAGAGGGTCTACGGAGGCAAAGGCCCCGTTCTCTACGTCACTGCTTTCAGTAAAACGCAGGCGCCCGAGGAGCAGGTCGTGACTTTCACAGGGCAGTAACAGCAGACGCTTTCAACAAACGATAACATACAGAAAGATTTTTTAACAGGGAGACATTGAACACAATGAAACAGTTTTTCAGCTCTGAGTCGGTGACAGAGGGACATCCCGACAAAATGTGCGACAAGATAGCGGACGCGATACTTGATAAGATCCTCGAACAGGATCCGATGGCGAGAGTCGCGTGCGAGGTCACGACTACGACAGGACAGATACTTATAATGGGTGAGATCACGACGACAGCAATTGTCGACTATCAGCAGGTGGCCAGAGACGTTGTAAGAGGGATCGGTTATACGAGTTCCGAGATGGGCTTTGACGC
>DBVT01000045.1:0-4716 GCA_002308775.1 Mageeibacillus sp. UBA1257 | reverse complement strand
CTCGCGATATCTCTTGCTCATCTTCTCACTAAAAGACTGACAAATGTCAGAAAAGACGGAATACTGCCTTATCTGAGACCTGACGGCAAGGCGCAGGTCACTGTTGAATACGACGACGGGAAACCCGTCAGAATAGACGCGGTCGTTGTTTCTTCCCAGCATTCTGAAGAAGTCGATATCGAGACGCTGAGATCTGATATAAAGAGAGAAGTCATCGGAAAAGTCATCCCCTCTAACATGATAGACGAAAACACGAAGTTTTATATCAATCCGACAGGCAGATTCGTCATAGGAGGCCCATGCGGAGATTCCGGACTTACGGGCAGAAAAATAGTCGTCGATTCATACGGCGGCTACGGAAGAGACGGCGGCGGAGCATTCTCCGGAAAGGATCCGACGAAAGTGGACAGAAGCGGCGCTTATATGGCAAGATACATCGCAAAAAACGTAGTCGCTGCGGGATTTGCATCAAAATGCGAAATACAGATCGCTTACGCAATAGGCGTTGCGGACCCTGTTTCCGTATATGTTGAAACATTCGGAACCGAGACTGTTCCGAAGGAAGAGATCACGAGAAAGATACTCGCGACATTCAAACTTACTCCCAAGAGCATTATCGAAAAACTCGGCTTGAGACGCCCGATCTATTTTCCGCTCGCGGCATACGGACACTTCGGAAGAAGCGAAGCGAAAGCTCCCTGGGAAGCACTTGACGCAGTCGAAAAACTGAAAAAAGCCTGATCGACAGGGTAAAAAGAGGCCGAAAGGCGTAATTGCGGGGACATTTTACGAAAAGTATGGAAGAGTGCAGACTTCAAAAGTACATGGCTTTATGCGGCGTCGCCTCAAGAAGAAGATCTGAGGAGATGATCGTCGCAGGCAAAGTAAAGATCAACGGGCAGACGGTAACGGAGCTGGGCACAAAAGTCACGTCAAAGGACGTTGTGACCGTTGACGGCAAGCGCATATCTCCGGAAGAAAAGAAGTACTATATCATGCTGAACAAACCGAAATACGTGATATGCAGCGTGAAAGACGAAAAAGACAGAAAGTGTGCCGTTGACCTTATTGAAGGCATAGACGCAAGGCTTTATCCTGTCGGAAGACTCGATTACGACACATCAGGTCTTCTGCTTCTGACAAACGACGGGGAGTTTATGCAGAAGATGACACATCCGTCATTTGAAGTCTGGAAGACTTACGAGGCGCTCGTAAAAGGTGTTCCGGACAAAGTCGCGGAGGAAAGATTCAGAACGGGCATGCTGATGGAGGGAGATCCCAGGCAGACTGCTCCTGCACTTTTGACAGTGTTAGAAAAAAGAGACAATGACAGATCGCTCGTGGAAGTGATGTTGAGAGAAGGCAGGACGAGACAGGTCAGGCGTATGCTTGAAACAGTCGGACATCCTGTTATCGAACTCAAAAGAGTGAGAATAGGCAGTCTCGAACTGGGCAACCTGAAGACAGGCAGATGGAGACAACTGAGGGAAGACGAAGTCGAAAAGCTTCTCGGAAGAGGATCGGAAGAGACTGAAACTGTTTGGGAGGAAGAATTTTAATGAAAACGCTTCTTCACATATGTTGCGGCCCTTGCAGCCTCTACTGCATAGACTCACTTAAAAATGAAGGCATAGAGCCCTTCGGACTTTTCGCAAATCCCAATATACACCGTTTTGACGAGTATCTTCGCAGAATGCAGAGCACAAGACAGGCGTGCGCGTGGAAGGGTATAAAGCTCGATATAATCGACAGGTATGAGGAGGACAAATGGTTGAAATTCTCTCCGGACGACAGATCGAGATGCATAATGTGCTACGAAACGAGGCTTACGATGACAGCCGATTACTGCACTGCGAACGGATTTGACAGTTTTACGACGTCGCTGCTCGTGAGCCCTTACCAGCAGCACGATCTGATAAGAGAGATCGCGGAAAAAATAGCCGCCGCAAAAGGTGTGAGATTCCTGTACAGGGATTTCAGACCGGGATTCAGAGAAGGGCAGACACAGGCGAGACTTGCCGGAATGTACAGACAAAAATATTGCGGTTGCGTTCATTCGATCGCGGAAGGAGCAAAAAAATGACAGAAGAAGAGAAGAAAATCGAAGATCAGACTGAGAAACTGAAAGAAGATCAGACAGTCGAAGAGCCAAAAGAAGAAGAGACTGATCAGAAAGATAAAGACGACACGAAATCAAAAAAAGGTAAAAAAGGGAACAGCCGCGGAAGAGAGTTTTTAAACTGGGTGCTTACCATACTCATCGCGTTGGTCGTTACGGTGCTGATCAACATTTACATCATCAGGATCAGCAGCATAAGCGGACCGTCCATGGAAAATTCGTACCACGACGCCCAGGTGGTCATGGTCTCGAGACTTCCGTATATTTTCTCGACGCCAAAACACGGCGATGTCATAGTTTTCGACTCTGAGCAGATAGAGCCCGGAGAGCGCACGTTCTTTGACGATTACAAGGATATCGCAAAATACAACCTGATCAGCACGTCGATCAACAAAAGCAGATCCAACGAACACAAGTATTTCATAAAAAGAGTCATAGGTGTTCCTGGAGATACCATCGAGATAAAGGAAGACGGTCTCTACAGAAACGGCGAACTGATCCAGGAATCGTATATAAAAGACCAGAACTGGACCAAGAGATACAATGCCGCGAAAGAAAACTGGGAAATATATTCGTCTGCTCACGTCGGCCTTTCGGTGAAAGTCAGCGAAGGCTGCGTCTTCGTAATGGGAGACAACAGGCTGAACAGCAAGGACAGCCGCGTGATCGGAGAGGTCTCATACGACGCGATAATAGGCAAAGTTCTGAGCAAAGGTAAAACGAACGATGAATCATAAGATCACTGTAATTGCCGCGACGGGCAATATGAATAAGCTCAGGGAATTCCGTGAAATATTTGCGGAGAGCGGCATAGACGCGGACGTTTTACCCGCGAAGATCTTCGGAATAGAGATGCCCGAGGAGACGGAGGAGACGTTCGAAGGCAATTCGATGATAAAGGCGAAGGCGATCTTCGACGCTCTGAAAGCGGGCTGCGATTATCCTTCGATAATCAAAACGGACGATTATTTCGTTATCGCAGACGATTCGGGACTTTGCGTTGACGCGCTCGGAGGAGCCCCGGGAGTTTATTCCGCCAGATATTCCGAAGGATACGAAGACGGTCCAGCGGATGATGAAAAGAATATAAGGAAACTGCTTAAGGCGCTCGAAAACATACCCGACAAGGACAGAAGCGCTCATTTTGCCTGCGTTATATCAGTCATATCAAAGGACGGACTGTATTTTCACGAGGAAGGCAGATTTGAAGGATTTATAAATCACGGCAAGAAAGGCGACAACGGATTCGGTTACGATCCCGTTTTCTACTGCCCGGAATACGGTAAAACGTCGGCTGAAATGACGCCCGAAGAAAAGAATGCCGTAAGTCACAGGGGCAAGGCTGTCCGCCTCGCCGTTTCAAGGATAAGAGATCTTCTCGGACGGTAAACTATGGTATATCTTCAGCACTGCGACACATATGACAGGGACGTCATTTTAAAAAAAGTTAAAGAGATCTTCGAAGCCTTCGGAGGCATTGAAAAGTATGCGTCTGAAGGCAAAAATGTCGTCATAAAGCCCAATATGGTAGGTAAAAAGAAACCCGAGGAGGCTGCTACAACGCATCCTTCTATCGTCTATGCCGTCGCGAAGCTGTGCAGAGAGCATGGAGCGAATGTAACGATAGCTGAGAGCGGGGGAGGCACGTATGACCTGAATTCTCTCAGATCGTCTTACAGAACGTGCGGTATGGAAGAGGCTGCAAAGGACGCTGGCGCGGAACTCAATTTCGACGTTTCCGAGAGTGAAGTTGAATATGCCGACGCTATGTATTTGAAGAAAATAGGCATTTTAACTCCTCTTGCGAAAGCGGATACGGTCATTAGTATTTCGAAACTGAAAACGCATGGTATGATGACATACACGGGCGCCGTTAAAAACCTTTTCGGAGCGATCCCCGGGCTCAAAAAGGCCGAATATCATTTTAAAATGTCAAATTACGACGATTTCGCGAACTGCCTGATAGACATATGCAACGCTGTGCATCCTGACCTCAGCATCATCGACGGAATAGTCGGAATGGAGAAGGACGGACCGACAGCCGGAGATCCTAAAAAAATGAACGTGCTGATCTCTTCGGAAGATCCGTACGAGGCCGACCTCGCCGCGGTAAAAATAATAGATTGCGAGCCTGACAGGATCCCGATCTTAAGAAATGCGATCGCACGCGGGATCTGTCCCGATTCAGTCGACAAGATCGAGATCAAAGGTGCCCCTATAAGTGAATTTCCTTCCAACGGATTTATAGTAAAATACAACGACGACCAAAAACGCATCCATTTTGTGGGAGGTCCCGCAGGAGAGTGGTTCGCAAAAGCTGTGCGCCCGAGACCCGTGTTTTTAAAAGACAAATGCAGATCATGCGGAGAATGCGCGAAATGCTGCCCCGCAAAGGTTATAACAGTCGAAAAAGGCAAGACCGCAAGAGTCAATTTAAAAGGCTGCATCAGATGCTTCTGCTGCCAGGAGCTTTGTCCTTTCCATGCAGTCGAGATACGCAAACCTTTGATAAACAGGCTGTTCATATCGAAAGGAAAATAAGATCATATGCCGATAAATATAGTGCTCGTAGAGCCTGAAATACCGCAGAATACGGG
>DBVT01000034.1:25677-25995 GCA_002308775.1 Mageeibacillus sp. UBA1257 | reverse complement strand
AGCCTTACAGTTGTAAAGCATAGCCTCCGCTATAGATGTCTTACCGCTGCCGCCGTGTCCCAGCAACACAATGTTTCTCAACTCACTGCTCTTCATAAATTCATTCCTCCAGTTTTATTGTAAAAAAATCTTTAGTTTTTCACGATCTGTTTTCAGACGCAACAAACGGATTATATAATATTTTTACTCACTTGTAAAGATTATATATTTATTTTTGGCTCAAAAAACCCTTTTATGCAAGTAAAAACATCATTTTTTGTTTTTATTGTACTCGTTCGCGAGGTACGCGTTGATGAAACCGTCGAGGTTGCCGTCCAT
>DBVT01000034.1:19401-25609 GCA_002308775.1 Mageeibacillus sp. UBA1257 | reverse complement strand
ACGTAAGAGCGTATCTGGCTTCCCCATGCGATCTTCTGCTGCACGCCTTTGATATCGGCTATCTTTTCGACGTTCTCCTGGACTTTGAGCTCGTACAGTTTCGACCTCAGCATCCTCATGGCAGTCTCCTTGTTCTGAAGCTGAGATCTCTCTGTCTGGCACGACACGGTGATGCCCGTCGGAATGTGCGTGATCCTTACNNGTCTTGTTGATATGCTGTCCGCCTGCGCCGGACGAGCGGTATGTTCCGACTTCGAGGTCTTCAGGCCTGATATCTATCTCGATACTGTCGTCTATTTCAGGCATAACTTCGACAGATGAGAACGAGGTGTGTCTTCTTCCGGCAGCGTCAAAGGGCGATATCCTTACGAGTCTGTGCACTCCGTGTTCGCTTTTTAAAAAGCCGTAAGCGTACATTCCCGATATCTGGAGCGTAGCGCTTTTGAGACCCGCTTCCTCTCCGTCGAGAAAATCTGTAAGTTTTACGTCGAATCCGTGGTCTTCTCCCCACCTTGTATACATTCTGAGGAGCATTTCCGTCCAATCCTGGGCCTCCGTGCCACCTTCGCCGGAATGTATCGTGAGGACGCAGTCGTTCGCGTCGTATTCTCCCGTGAGAAGTGTCTCGAGTCTCAGGATCTCATAGTCGTGCTTGTACTTTTCTATGTTCTCGATGACCTGAGGCAAGTCGCCTGCGTCATTTGCCTCGTTGCCGAGTTCGATGATCAGACAAGTCTCGTCGTACAGTTCCTCGAGTTCCTCGAACTTCGAAAGTTTATCTTTAAGCTGTTTTATTTTTACCAGAACGGACTGGGACGCTGACTGGTTTGACCAGAAATCAGGTTCCAGCGTTTTATTTTCAAGCTCTTCGATGAGGTTCTTCATTCCCTCCGTGTCAAAGTGAATCCCTCAATTCAAGCAGGCCTTTTTTGAGTTCGGCAAGTTCAGCCGAATATTGATCAAATTCAAACATACTTTCATCTCCCTTACAGTTGGATTATTTTTTGAATTATCTCTTGCCTTTTTTTCTTTTGAGTTTCATGCCGTACTGTTTCGGAGACATACCTCTTCGGCCTTTTGCTCCGCCGCGCTGCGCTGTTTTGATTACGGCTTTTTTGCCCTGTTTCGCGAATTTCTTTCCCGATCCGGGCCCTTTGTCAGTCGCGAGCGCAAAATCGAGCTGCCTTGTTTCGGGCTCCGCTTTAAGGACTTTTATTTTTACTCTCATGCCCGGTAAAAAGGTTATTCCCGTCCTCTTGCCTCTCGCGATCATCCTGATCTCGTCGAATTCGATGAAATCGGACACAGTGTTAAAGTGTACCAAACCTTCGGCCATATTGTCAAGGCGAACGTAGAAGCCGAAACCCGTTATATTCGATATTTCCCCTTCGAATGTCTCGCCGACAAATCTGCTCATATATTGGACGACTTTGTAGTCTCTTACGCTGAGCTCCGCCTCCGCTGCTCTTCTTTCGGTGATCGAGCAGTTTTCGGCAACGTCGTATTTTATCTCCTCGAAATGTTTTTTCGCTGTCGGATTGAGCTCTCCGCGCAGATATTTTTTTATTATCCTGTGTATGAAGAGATCGGGATATCTCCTTATCGGTGACGTAAAATGAGAATAATAATCTGCCGCAAGTCCGAAATGCCCCTTGTTTTCCGCTGAATATTCTGCCCTCTGCATCGAGCGAAGCGCGAGGAACTGTATGACGTTCTCCGAAGGCTTCCCTTTTATCGAATCGAGCATCTTGGCGACATCGATCGGTCTTATTTTTCCTTTCGGGATATCCGCGGTTCCGTCCGCGCTTTTTACCGTTCTCGCAAGCTGTTCGATCTTCCTTTTCTCAGGCTCTTCGTGTATCCTGTATAAGAACGGTATCTTCTTTGTGCAGAAGAATTCGGCAACCGTTTCGTTTGCGGCGACCATGAAATCCTCGATCATATCGTTCGCAAATGTCTTCTCGTATTTTCCGATCGAAACGGGTTTGCCATCGTTGTCTATTTCAACTTTTATCTCCGGAAAATCGAAATCAAGTCCGCCTTCTCTGTTCCTCTTTTTTCTCAGTATCGAAGACAAGACCCTCATATTTTCGAACATTTCGAGCATTCCGGCGTATTTTTTCTCAAGTTCGGCGTCTTTTTCTTCCAGAAGCCTGTACATCTGCTTATATGTGATCTTGTCAGTCACTCTTATAACGCTCTCGTAGATCGAGTTCTTCAGCATATTGCCTTTGTCGTCAAAAGTCATCATGACCGAAAGAGCCAGCCTGTCAACTCCGACATTCAGACTGCATATCCCATTCGAAAGCTTCGGCGGAAGCATAGGTACCACTCTGTCGACCGGATATACGCTGGTGCCCCTTTTATATGCCTCTTCGTCAAGTTTGCTTCCTTCTTTTACATATTCCGAAACGTCTGCTATGTGAACTCCGAGGACATATGAGCCGTCCTTATTTTTACTTACTGAAACAGCGTCGTCAACGTCCTTCGTATCCTCCGCGTCCATCGTGACAGTCTGAAGTTCTCTAAAGTCCATCCTGCCTTTTCTGATCTTTGCCGCAACGCTCTGAGGACTCAGTTTGTCGGGGATATCTTCAAGCTCCGCAAGCGCTTCCTCCGGAAACTCCGCTTCTATCCCGTAACCTGCGAGGATAGTCGTTATATCCACTCCGGCGTCCTTTGAATTGCCGAAAACTTTTACTATATGTCCGCTGTAATAATCTCTTGAAACGTTATACTTATCCAGGTAAAATGTCACGCTGAAATTGTCCTGCGCGTTTTTTGTGTCGCCTGCCACTTCTGCTTCAGTAAATATCTTTCTCTTTTTCCCGTCGTTTATAAAGACATTTTTCCCGCCCTTGTTTCTTATGATACCCGAGTAGAGCCTGGGCCCCTCCTCTATGATTTTTTCAATGCGGCCTTCAGGCTGCATTCCTCTTAAAACAGGCACAAAAACAGCCACTACGACCCTGTCTCCGTCGAATGCTCTCCCAAGCCTGTCTGCCGATACGCAGATCTCCGGAAATTCCTGTTCGTATTCCTCCGTCGGTCTTACGTATCCCTTTTTACCTGATATCGTTAAAAATCCTTCTATCAGTCTTTCTCCCTTTGTGATCTTTTTCATCTTCCCTTCCTTTCTTATTCTACAAGCAAAAAGCCGTGCATATAAATACACGGCTGTTTTTGAATTCCTATTACAGTATTTGTTTCTCGTTCATTACGAGAAGAATGTGAGCAATACGCCGAGTGCCAGAGCGACCACTCCGAAGAAAACACCGAGGACTATAGTGAGCTGTCCCAGGACCTGTTCCTTGCTCTTACCCTTTTTCTGTGAGAAAAGTGAATCTGTACCGCCTGTGATGACTCCTATTCCCTCAGACTTGGAATCCTGCATGAGAACTACTACGATGAGAGCTATGCAGCCGAGTAAATATATTATGCTTAATGCGATTTCCAGTATTGTCAATTTTAACACCTCCTAAAATCAACGGATGGTATTTTACCATGTTTTTTTTGAGAATGCAACAGTTTTTATTGCTTATTTTGCGCATCAAAAGACTTTTTTCTTCTTTTTTCTTTGCGAACGAGTAAAAAAGTGACAGAAACGACTATTATTCCGACTATCACTGCCGTGTAGACATTCTTTATGATCCTGTTCGCCTTGAACTTTTTCGCGGTGTCTTCCGGAACTTCAACCATGTAGTGAGTATTCCTGCTCTGAGAAAGAAGATACTCATCGTAAACGAACTGCTTCCTGTCGACCTTCGATTCGTATTCGAGTACAGAGGATTCCTCATCCCCTTCCGCTTTCCTGCTGTAGAATATCTGCATGCTCAAAGGCGTCATATTGTTGTTTCTGAGCTGTTCTACGACCTTGTAGACAAAGGATTTGTATTCGTCGAAAGTTTTTCGCTCTCCTAAAAACTCGACCGTCAGGTTGCATTTCCGGATCTCTCTCCGGACATTTTCTGTTACGGTAAAATCATTTTTCTGGGAAGAGTTTTCCAGTGAAATTTTAATATCTGTATTGCAGCTGAAAAGTTCTGCGTCTCCGTAATCACCTTTTGCTATTATCTGAGCCACAGATTTTGAGAATAACTCTTCTGTTGTCCTGTCTTCAAGATACCTGTTGAAATATCCGCCTCCGACTACTTGGAAACCGTCAACATAAATATCGACCTTTCTGCCGTCTTTAAGTGTAAAATCGAGTTCATACTTTCCGTCATGGAAATCATATTCTTCAAGTGTGAGTTCTTTTTCTCCCGATTCTTTTCTGATGCTTTGCGCGCCTATCATTATGCTGATCTGCTTGCCGGGAAAGAAGCCATGCTCTTCGGAAAGAAGTATGAAATATGCAAAAACAAGCAAAGCGGCGATACAGATAACAACTATCGTCACAGCGCTCAGTCTGTATTTTGCTTTGCCTGTTTTCTTTTTCATATTCTTTTTAGATGATCATTTATCCTGCTATGATCGTAAAATCTTTTACCTTAAGGCTGGCGCCGCCGATGAGACCGCCGTCGATATCAGCCATTCCGAAGAGTTCAGCGCAGTTGTCTTTGTTGACGCTGCCGCCGTACTGGATCCTGATCGTTTCAGCAGTGTCTTTTCCGTAGAGCTCTTTGATGACATTTCTGATGTGGCAGCAGACTTCCTCAGCCTGTTCGCCCGATGCTGTTCTGCCCGTTCCGATCGCCCAGATAGGCTCGTAAGCGATAATGACCTGCTCGGCATTGTCAGCGGAGATGCCTTCGAAAGCTGCTTTTACCTGTCCGGCGATGAATTCTTTGTAGACATTCGCGTCTCTCTGGGCGAGGCTCTCGCCTACGCATACGATAGGAGTGATACCGTATTTGAATGCCGCGTGGATCTTCTTATTCACTGTCTCGTCTGTTTCTGCAAAATACTGTCTTCTTTCCGAATGGCCGATGATGACGTATTTTACTCCGAGATCCTTGAGCATATTGCCGGAAACTTCGCCGGTGTATGCGCCTTTTTCTTCCCAATGCATATTCTGAGCGGCGATCATGATGTTGCTGCCTTCCGACGCAGTGAGAGCCGCGGGGATGTCAACGAAAGGAACTGCCGCGATGACGTCATTCTTGCTGTCCTTGAGAGTCTCTTTGATCTCCATAATGAATTCTGCAGCTTCAGCAGGAGTCTTGTTCATCTATCAGTTTCCCGCCACTACTCTTTTTCTGTCCTTGTTCATGAGGCAGGCTATTCCGGGTAAAACTTTTCCTTCGAGGAATTCGAGCGAAGCTCCGCCGCCTGTCGAAATGTGAGTGATCTTGTCAGCGAATCCGAGCTGTTCCACTGCCGCCGCAGAATCGCCTCCGCCGATTATAGAGATAGCGCCTGACTCGGCAACTGCCTTGGCGATGAGTTTCGTTCCTTTAGCGAACTTGGGCATTTCGAATACGCCCATAGGTCCGTTCCATACGATCGTCTTGGCTGATCTGATAACTTCAGTATAAGCTTTTACCGTATTCTCGTCTATGTCGAGGCCCATCCATCCGTCCGGGATCTGGTCTGAAGCGATCGATTTGCTTTCAGCGTCGTTGCTGAATTCTTTCGCGATCACATTGCCGAGAGGCAGAAGAAGTTTGATGCCTTTTTCTTCGGCTTTCGCCATGAGTTCTTTCGCAAGATCGAGTTTTTCGTCTTCGCAGATCGATGTTCCGATAGAGTAACCTTTAGCTTTGAGGAATGTATATGCCATTCCGCCGCCGATGATAAGTGCGTCTACTTTGTCGATAAGGTTTTTAATAACTTCGATCTTGTCTGAAACTTTCGCTCCGCCGAGGATCGCCACGAAAGGTCTTTCGGGATTTGAAAGAGCCTTGCCCATTACGTCGATCTCCTTCTGGATGAGGAATCCTGAAACCGCAGGCAGATAGTCGGCGATTCCCGCTGTAGTAGCGTGCGCTCTGTGAGCTGTTCCGAACGCGTCGTTAACGTAGATCTCAGCCATGTCTGCGAGTTCTTTTGCGAATGCGGGATCGTTCTTTTCTTCTTCCTTGTGGAATCTCGCATTTTCGAGCATCAGGATCTGTCCTTCCTTGAGAGCAGCCGCTTTCTTTTTAGCGTCTTCTCCGATAACATCCTTTGCCTGGATGACTTCCATTCCGAGAAGCTCACCGAGGTGCTTCGAAGCGGGAGCCATGGAATATTTCATATTGAACTCGCCCTTCGGTCTTCCGAGGTG
>DBVT01000034.1:13286-19357 GCA_002308775.1 Mageeibacillus sp. UBA1257 | reverse complement strand
CCGACTATTCTCTTGTCGTCGGAAATGTTGCCTTCTGCGTCAAACGGAACGTTGAAGTCTACTCTGACGATGACCTTCTTGCCTTTGACGTCGATGTCTGTTATGCACTTTTTGTTGTAATAACCCATTTTCAAATACACTCCTTGATTATTTTGTGCTGTTACTTTGACGCGGCTCGATTTTGCCGTATCAACTCGGAATTATATCTCACTTTTAATAATAAAGCAAGGTTTTTTGTCAATAAGTGTATTAAATGACTGTAATCGGATTATTTTTGATGTATTTTTAACCGTTTAGGGCAAAAAACTCTTCCATGAGAGCTTCCAACTCTGCGGAGAGCCTGTCCCGTTCGTCGCATATTTCGGCAAGTTTATTGTAGTCGGATGATATTTCCGGTTCTTCGAGAAGCTTCTCTTTTTCTTTCAAAAGCGCTTCGACCTCTTCGATCCTCTTCTGATTTCTCTCTATCGCCGTCTTCTTCTTTCTCGCGTTCGACTCGAGCTCTTTGGCTTTCAGATAATCGTCTTTGTTCTTCGTGTTTTTTTCTTTTTTTTCTTCCTCGGGAGCGTATTCTGAAATATCGAATATCTTTGTCGCGATCTTCGATACAAAATACCTGTCGTGCGATACAGCTATCACCGTGCCTTTGAAATTATTAATTGCTTTTTCGATCGTCTCCCTCGTGCGGATATCGAGGTGGTTCGTAGGCTCGTCGAGTATGAGAAGCTGCGAATCGTTGAAGCATATTTTAAGCAGGGATACCCTCGCCTTTTCTCCTCCGGAAAGATCGGAGATCTTTTTGAAAACGTCTTCGCCTGTAAAATTAAAAGCGCCGAGAGCGTTCCTGATCTCAGTGACCGTATACATATCTATCGCTTTCGCGTCTTTGTTAGCATGGTCCCATATCTCGTCAAAAACGGTATTCTCGGGATTTAGATCCTCCATATTCTGCCTGTAATATGAAAATGTCAGATTGTCTCCCAGCCTTATTTTGCCGGAATAACCTGAAACATCGCCCGTGATCAATTTGAGAAAAGTCGATTTGCCGCAGCCGTTTTTACCGGATATGAAAACGCGCTCACCTCGTCTTACATACAGATCGACATGTTCGAAAAGGTTCCTGTCAGTGTATCCGAAAGACACGTCTCTGCAGTCGAGAACGTCCTTGCATCCGTGCTCGTCCGTCTTAAAAACGATCGCCGGCGTTCTTCCCTCAGAAGGCGCTTTTTCTATCAAAGTCATCCTCTCAAGTTTCTTCATCCAGCTTTCCGCGGTGACTATATTCTTTTCTCTGTTCCACTGCTGCTGCTGTTTTATTACTGCTTTGATCTTTTCTATCTGCTTCTGCTGCTTCAAATAGCATGATTCCTGGTATTTTTT
This sequence comes from Mageeibacillus sp. UBA1257, assembly GCA_002308775.1. Lineage (GTDB taxonomy): Bacteria > Bacillota > Clostridia > UBA1212 > UBA1257 > UBA1257. Next base: position 17,977 of record DBVT01000034.1, on the reverse strand, counting down.
GTCAGCTTCTCTGACTTCATTCGCTTTTGCGTAAGGGAAAGAATACGAGTCTATCCGGCCGAATTCGACAAAGAGCGTCCTGTTGGTGACACTGTCAAGAAGCATCCGGTCGTGCGAGACGACAAGCAATGTGCCCGCAAACTTTTTAAGATCGCCTTCAAGCCAGACTATCGAATCCGTATCGAGATGGTTAGTCGGCTCGTCAAGTAAAAGTATATCCGGCTCTGATATGAGCGCTCTTCCGAGAGCCAGTTTTGTCTTCTGGCCTTCGCTTAAAGAGCTTATCTTCCGACTTTTGGCATCCTCCGTAAAACCGAGTCCCGCAAGCACCGCGTTTATCCTGCTTTTATATGTCAGTCCGCCTTCTCTGTCGAATCTCTCATACAGCTGGGCGAGTTCTTCTTTTTCTCCGTTTTCAGACTGCTCTATTTCGGCGATCCGCTTTTCAAGTCTCACAATGTCAGAGAAAGGTTTCAGGAATTCGTCTATCACAGTCTCGCATGAATCAAGACCGGAATTTTGCGCTACATAGCAGATTTTTTTCGACTGGACCTTGAATATCTCACCGTCGGATGGCGCGATCTCACCTGTCATAAGCCTGAGGAGCGTCGTTTTTCCGGCTCCGTTCGGACCTATGATACCGATCTTATCTTTCTCGTTGACCGAAAGATTTACGTCTTTAAGTATCTCTTCGGCACCGATCTCGTATTTTACATTTTTTAAATCGATCAGCATTTGCTCTTCTCCGGTGCAAAAAGTGTTCTCGTCCCGCGGTCAGACGTCCCGTCTGCCGGTTGCGACAGTCGCGGCATATATTTTACCACATCCTGCGGCTTTAAGGCACGATGCGCTCTCTTCAAGCGTAGAACCCGTTGTCAGGATATCGTCTATAAGGAGTATGTTTTTTCCTTTTGCATAGTCTTTGTATTTTGCCTCGAATGAATATTTTCCCTCGTTTGAGAGAGCTCTTTCCGCCGCGTTCGCTTCGCTGCTTCTCTGTCCCTGAAAGTTTCTCACGATCAAAGGGAGCGTCATCCTCCCTGAGAGCTTTGAAAGACCTTCGGCGATCAGTTTACTCTGGTCAAAACCTCTTTCCGCAAATCTTTCCTCCGTTATCGGAACGTAAGTGATATAGAGACAGTCTTCGAACACTCCGTTTTCGCGAAGCATTTCATACATCGACCGGTAAAATATTTTACCTATCCACGTCTCGCCGCCGAATTTGTATTTCTGGAGAGATTTTTTTGCCCTTCCGGTGTAGCTGAAAAGGCAGAATATTTTGTCGCATGAAGGAGCGCATTCGAGGCCCGATATCGCGCCGTTTCCGCCGTTTTGGAAGAATTTTACTTTCTTTTCGCACTCGGGGCACGCATTGCAGTATGCGATATCAGTCTGCTTTTTGTCTGTCAGAGCATCGCAGAAAGGGCATTTATCCGGAAAAAACAGGTCATTCAAGATCATATGCGTCGCCCTGCTCCTCCAGCATCTCGTATCCGAATTCGTCTATCGCCGCGGGAGCTTCCTTAACTCCCATATTCGTATATCTGAACTGTACCTTATTGTTCGCGATCATGCGCTTCATCGTATTCCTGTCTCCGACTATGACTACGAATTTTTTCGCCCTCGTGATCGCTGTGTAAAGTATATTTCTTGACATCAGCATATACGGCACATTAAAAAGCGGAATCACGACGCAGTCGAACTCGCTGCCCTGGCTTTTGTGCACGGTTATCGCGTAGCAAAGTTCGATCTCGTTTATATTTTTACTGTTGTAAACGGAATATCTTTCGTCATCGAATTCAACTATGAATCTGCTCGTTTTAGGCTGGATATCCTGAATTATGCCCATTTCTCCGTTAAAAACACCAACTCCGCCGGAAAGAGCGTCATCTGTTCTCTCCCATTCGAGTTCGTAATCGTTTCTGATATGCATCACGCGGTCGCCCTCTCTGAAGAGCTGATCGGAGAACTTTTTCTCCTTCTTAAAAATATCCTTCGGATTGAGTTTCGACTGAAGATCCCTGTTCAGCGCCTTGGTCCCGCAAGGTCCCTGTTTTGTGGGAGTTATTACCTGAATGTCCCTGACGGGTTCAAAGCCGTACGCTTTCGGAAGGCGCTCGCAGCACAGGTCCGTCACGAATCTTGCGCACTCATCTGCCGTCCTGCACGGTATGAAGAAAAAGTCCTTTTCCCTGTCGTTTAACTCCGGAAGCTGTCCGTGGTTTATCTTGTACGCGTTCAGAGAAATAAGGCTCTCCGACGACTGTCTGTAGATCTCATCGAGCACCACTCTCGGATATTTTTCGTCAGAAATGAGATCGGCGAGTATCTTTCCGGGGCCTACAGACGGGAGCTGGTCCTTGTCTCCTACGAGTATGAGCCTCGCGCCGAATTTCATGGCCTTGAGGAGGTGATACATCAAAATTATATCTATCATCGACGTTTCGTCAGCGATTATGACGTCGGCGTCAAGCGGGTCGTTTTCGTTCTTCTTGAATTTGAGTTCCCTGCTCTCGTCCTCTTCGGGATTGTATTTTACCTCGAGAAGCCTGTGGATCGTCCTGGCTTCCTTGCCGCAGCTCTCCGTTATCCTCTTGGCTGCTCTTCCGGTGGGAGCCGTCAGGACCGTCTTCAAACCGAGCATGTCGAAATATCTCGTGACAGCCTTTATAATCGTCGTTTTACCTGTGCCAGGACCGCCTGTTATTACGAGAAGTCCCTTTGTTCCGGCCATTTCGACTGCTTTTTTTTGCATGTCGCCCATCGTTATATTTTCGCTTTTTTCAAAACTGTCGATCGCGTCTTCAAAGAAGTTTCTCTCGAACGGGAATGATTCATCGGACAGCTTGTCGAACTTCGATTTTACGAAGCGCTCGAATTCGTATATTCTCTGCTGATAGACCACTTTTCCGTACGGTTCGACCGTTTCGATGACGATCTTCTGCTCTTTTGAAAGTATTTCGAGGCAATTTTCGACTTCGTCCTCATTCACTCCGAGTTGCCCCGCAGCGATCAGAACAAGCTCGGAATAAGGGTAAAACAGATGCCCTCCTTCCGAGACGATGAGATCGAGCTGCCACAATATCCCCGCGTTTATTCTTTTGGCCGAATTGTAAGGGATATCGAGAGACATCGCTATCTTATCAGCTTCCGCGAATGTGAAACCGCTGATTTTTTCTGTCAGAATATACGGATCGTCCGTGATAACGTCGACTGAATCATGCCCGAATTTACTGTATATGGCCGATGCCGATGACATCTTAATGCCGAATCTTGCACAGAATCTGAATGTTTCGTACAATTGGCTGTATTCGTTGTATGTGTCGCTTATCGACTGCGCTTTCTTCTCGCTGATGCCCTTTATCGTAGCGATCTCTTCCGGATGATTTTTAATAATATCGATCGTATCTCCGCCGAATTTTTCGACTATCGCGATCGCTGTTACCTCTCCTATTCCGGCAAAAAGATCTGACTGGAGGAAGGTCACTATATCCTCCTGATTTTCAGGCATAAATGTGTCATACGATTCGATCATAAACTGCGGACCGTATTCGTCAGATTCCTGCCATCTGCCTTCAGCCTCTATTGTTTCTCCGGGGTGTACATAAGGCAGAATACCCCTGGCTGTGACGTTTTTACCGTCACAGTCAAGGATACATATCTTGTAGCCGTTTTCTTCGTTTTCAAAAAGTATGACGCCGATCACGCCTCTGATTTTTTCCATAGTAAGGCTTTATCCCCTTGTAAAAAATTTACAGCGTCAATTATCACCCTGCCATTACAGCTTCGAATTCGTCCTTTTCTATCTTTTCTTCGCTAATAAGCTTCTCTCTCAAAAGCTGCAGCTTGTCGATATTTTCATTGAGTATCCTTTTGGCTGCGGCGTATGACTCGTCGAGTATTTTCTTGACTTCCCTATCTATTTCCGCAGCTGTTTCCTCACTGTAATTCTTCGTATGTCCGTATTCTTTGCCTATGAACACCTCGTCCGAACCGGCGTCAAAGACCATATTCTCGATCGTGTCGCCCATACCGTATCTGACTACGATATTTCTCGCGATGCTGTTCGCGGAACGAAGGTCGGCGGATGCGCCTGTCGTGAGTTTTCCGAAGATTATTTCTTCAGCTGCTCTTCCTCCGAGTGATATGATGATCTCCTCGATCAGCTGCTCTTTGCTGTAATAATAATTGTCCTCGTCCGGTCTGTAGGATGTGTAACCGCCTGCCTGACCTACGGGTATGATCGATATCCTGTCGACTTTATTGAGCGACGACACCTTGTAACAGAGTATCGCATGTCCGGCTTCGTGGACAGCGGTCGTGTCTTTTTCTTTGTCTGTTAAAACATGGCTCTTCTTTTCCGCGCCTATCGCGACCTTGAAAATAGCTTCCTTGAGCTCTTTCATGCCGATAGTTTTCTTGTTCTGTCTTGCCGCGAGAAGAGCCGCCTCGTTCAGGAGGTTTTCAAGATCCGCAGCCGTAAAGCCTGCGGTGTTCTTTGCGATCTCGAGAAGATCAGCGTCTTCATTAAGAGATTTATTTCTCGAATGCACGCGAAGGATCGATTCCCTGGCTTTTATATCCGGAAGTCCTACCGTGATCCTTCTGTCGAAACGTCCCGGTCTTATGAGCGCAGGGTCAAGTATATCAGGCCTGTTTGTTGCCGCGATCACTATAATACCGGAATTGTT
>DBVT01000034.1:12226-13281 GCA_002308775.1 Mageeibacillus sp. UBA1257 | reverse complement strand
AGCTGGTTGAGCGTCTGCTCTCTCTCGTCATGGCCTCCTCCGAGGCCGGCGCCTCTGTGTCTTCCGACGGCGTCTATTTCATCGATAAATACTATGCTTGGCGCGTTTTTCTTGGCCTGTTCAAAAAGATCTCTCACTCTCGACGCACCGACGCCCACATACATTTCCACGAAATCAGAACCGCTGATATAGAAGAACGGAACACCCGCTTCACCTGCGAGGGCTTTTGCGAGATATGTTTTACCTGTTCCGGGAGGACCCACCATCAAAACACCTTTGGGAACTCTGGCGCCGATATCGATATATTTTCCGGGATCCTTGAGGAACGACACAAGTTCCTGCATCTCCTCTTTTTCTTCTTCGGCTCCGGCAACATCTTTAAACGTGATATTGCTCTTTGTATAAAGTCTGGCGTGGCTCTTTCCGAAATTCATCGCGTGGCCGTTGTTTCCCTGGTTCTGGTAGAATATCATGAATAACAAAAGCAGAACTACGCCTCCGAGTAAAATATACGGAATGGCTGAAATGATCCACGGGATAGTAGTGATATCCGCCTCGTAAGTCATATTTACAGCCGGAGTTCCGTCGTCATTTTTACGCGTCAGCTGCTCTGTGACAAACGCTTCGAATTCGTCCTGAGAGTATATCTTCATCGTATATTTTTTGCCTGCCTCGAAGACGAGATCTTTTTCCTTGTTGTCTGTTTTTCTGGTGATCGTCACATCGTTCTTCATAACGACGATCGCCTTGTTTCCGTCAAGGACGACCGAATCCACGTTGTCTTTATATATCTCATTTATGAAATCGCTGTAGAGGAGTTTTTGTCCCGGCAGCGCTCTGATAAGTAAAAACAACAGTGCTCCGAAAAGAACAAGCACCAATATAGGAACGATTATTTTTCTGATCTTTTTCAATGTTTTGCTCCTTTATCGTGTAAAATGAAGCGCAAAAGGCGCTTATTGATACAAATGTTATTATTTTTCATAGATCTCTCTCTTTAAAACGCAGAGATCCGGAATGTTTCTTAAGAGTCCGTCGTAGTCAAGTCCGTAGCC
>DBVT01000034.1:9846-12069 GCA_002308775.1 Mageeibacillus sp. UBA1257 | reverse complement strand
AGAACGTGCTTTCCGGCCACAGCTTTGTCGACATCCTTGATGAGCCTTACGACGCCTGACGATTTTGTCGATGCTCCGTAGCTTGAGACAGAGATAAAATCGAGTTCCAGCGGGATCGTGATCGTTCTGATCAGATCTGACATAAAAACAGAACCGCCTTTTAATACGCCCACGAGCATAAGGTCCTTGCCCTCGTAATCCTTGCTGATCTGTCTTCCGAGCCTTGCGACTTCCTCAGAGATCTGCTCCTTCGTGATCAAAACTCTGTCAATATAATCGTTCAGATTCCTGCTGTACATTTTGCTTGTCCTCCGTTTTATCTCAACTGATTTTCAAAAATCAAGACAGTTTATAATTATAACACGCTTTGTATTTTTTTCAACAATCGCCGCGTCGCTTCGTCTGACTCCCGCGACCCACAGAACATTTTTACCCGCCGCCGCGATGACGGTCTTTTTTCTCTCTTCGGCAGGCATTTTGATATCTGTAAAAAACCTCCTCAACGGCTTTGATCCGGGAGCTTTGAAAGGAGTGAAAACATCTCCTTCGCCCATAGTCCGCAGATCCACTTTTACATCGCCAAGTTTGTCCGCGTCGAATACTGCTTTCGAGTTGTTCTTTGATCTGAATGTCACATTGCTCTTCCCGTTTTCAAAATACTCTTCCGCATTCACGGCTTTTACCGTAAAATGCTTCCCGAATATTACAAATTCATATTCTTCATTGTCGCGCAGTTTTGCGATCTCGAAAGAAATATCACCGATCTCTGTTGATCCGGATGCTTTTTCGGGCGTTACAGAGCCGTTTAAAGCCTTTTTTACGTATATCACCGTATCTTTATAATTATTCCTGCACAATACGTTTCGGGGCAGTTTTATTGTCTTTCCTGTAATGCCTGAAACGATAAATCCCGACAGTTTACGCGTATTCTGTCTGTCGAAGCCGTTGCACTGAGGGAATACTTTTCTGCCGCCGTCCTCTATCTTCTCGGCGCACAGTCGAACGATCCTGTTCATTATCGCGACGTGATACTTCGAAAATTTTTCTCTGTCGACAACTATTTTCGAGAAATCTTCATTTACTCTTACGCATTCTTCAAATGCCTTCCCGGTCTCACAAAGGATATAATCGTTTTCGTCTTCCGCGATCTCCGAAAGTGAAATGAGCCTTTCTTTAAAAGACGGGAAATACTCCTCCGTTTTCGGAAATATCACATTTCTGACCGCATTCCTTTTATATTCGTTTTCTGCGTTCGTCTTATCCGTTCTGTAATCTATGCCGTAGAATCCGCAAACGAATTCCGTATCTTCCCTTGTGAGAGAAATGATCGGACGCACGATATCTCCCGCATGAGATTTTATCCCGATGAGACCCTCTGTCCCGCTTCCCCTCGCGATATTCAAAAATACGCTCTCAGCCTTGTCGTTTTTCGTATGAGCGACTGCGATAAAAGATTTTTTACCTGTGTCTTCACAAGCGATATCAAAGAAAAACGCGTATCTGAGTTCTCTTCCGGCCATCTCTTCGGAAATGCCCTTTTCCTTTGCATAGCTTCTGACATCGGCGCTTGAAGCTCTGCTCTCAATGCCTTTTTCCGCGCAATATTCTTTCACGAACCGCTCGTCATCGTCAGCTTCTCTTCCCCTCAGTTTGTGGTTGAAATGAGCGCAAACGAGCCCTAAACCGTTCTTTTCGCAGTAGTTTTTAAGTAAAATGAGCATCGCCATCGAATCTGCGCCGCCCGAAACTCCCGCTATGATCCTGTCGCATTTACCTTTAATATGCCTGTCGCAAAAAGCTGTCACGACATTGCTGACAGCTTCCATACGTTTTGATATGATTTTCTCGTTTTTCGTTTCAGACATATAGATCATTCAGTCGTTATTTGGGCGCTTCGGGAAGATTTTTCGCGATCGATTTGAAATTCATCGTATCACCGTCGTAGTAAAAATCGAGGTTGGCAAGACGTCCGTTCCTGTTTTTGCCTATGATAACTTCAGCCTCATGTTCATTTTCCGGAGTGGGATTTTTGATGCTCTCACGGTGCAGAAGCATTACTATATCCGCGTCCTGCTCTATTGATCCTGATTCACGAAGGTCGCTCACCTGAGGCTTTCTCTTCTCCTTGTCTGACTCTCTGTTCAGCTGAGCGCCTACTACGATCGGAACGCCGAGCTCTCTCGCGAGCATTTTAAGAGATCTGGACATTTCGGCGACCTCTGT
>DBVT01000034.1:0-9758 GCA_002308775.1 Mageeibacillus sp. UBA1257 | reverse complement strand
GATGTTATCGTGTTATCCATCGAGTCATCTATATAGAGAGGCGCTTCGACGACTTTTTCCGTCGCGTTGACGAGTTTGTCCCAGTCGTCCTGGTTCATGTCGCCGTTTCTGAATTTCGAGTTATCTATATTTCCCACCTGGCTGAGTATCCTCATGGTGAGTTCTTCCTTTGACATCTCCAGGTTGAAAAACGCGACGGGAATGTTCTGTTTGATCGCGATATTTTCGGCTATATTGAGCATCATAGCTGTTTTTCCCGCGCCCGGCCTTCCCGCGATTATCACGAGATTTCCTTCTTTTATTCCGAAAAATACGTTGTCAAGAGCCGCAAAACCCGTTCTGATGCCTTTTAACTGCTTTGTGGAAGCGATCTCCTGGATCTGTTCGAAAACAGGCACGACGCATTCTCCGACCTTTACAAATCCCCTGTTCGCTCTTCTGTCAGATACGCCGAGGATCCTCTTTTCAGCCTCTTCAAGCGCCAGTTTCGCGCTTCCGTCCTTAACATCGTATATTCCTGACGCGATGTCTCTGGAGGCTCCCAGAAGGTCCCTCAAAAGCGCCTTTTCAGCCACTATCTGAGCGTACTGAGGAGCGTTCGCGGCAATGAACATATCGCTGACGAGAGATACGAGATACGCCTCCCCGCCGACTTCATCGAGCTTGTTATTGCTCCTCAATCTGTCAGCCACGAGGACTGTATCTATAAGTCCCCTTGTTCCCTCCGAAAAAAGATTCTTTATCGTTTCAAATATTATCTTATGCGCGTTTACGTAAAAATCTTCCGGGCTCACTATATCGATGACAGACAAAAGCGCGCCTTCATCGCTCATGACGGCGCCAAGCAAACTTCTTTCTGCATCCTGATTCTGAGGCGGAAGCCTGTTGCTCAAATCACTCATACTGTTTTCTCCGTAATAAAAAGTGTCTTATCCTTCCACTTTGATCCTGAATTTTGCCGTTACTCCGGTGTAGATCTTAGCGTCAACGTCGTAAACTCCGACGAGCTTGATTGGCTCTTTCAGTTCGATCTTTTTCTTGTCAATTTCTACTCCGACCTGCTTTGAAAGTTCTTCCGCGACGTCCATATTCGAGATCGCGCCGAAAAGTCTTCCCCTCTCGCCCGCTTTTGCTTTGATCGTGAACATTTTACCGTTCAGAGTGTCGGCGAGCTTCTGTGCCTCTTCGATCTCTCTCTTTCTCTTGAACTCCTGAGCTTCCTTTTTGTTTTTTATATCGTTCAGATTTCCCTTTGACGCCTCAAGAGCGAATCCCTTCGGGATCAGGTAGTTTCTCGCATAACCGTCGCTTACGGATACGATATCGTCTTTTTTGCCGAGCGTTTTAACATCCTTTAAAAGTATTACCTGCATGCAGATCACTCCTTGTCAAACCTTAAAATAGTCTTCTATATTTCTTATGAGCGTCATTTTCACGCTTTCGACAGAGCTGTCTTTGACGAACGCTCCTGCAGATGTGAGATGACCGCCGCCGCCCATTTTCTCAAGTATCACCTGAACGTTTATCTCTCCCAACGACCTTCCGCTTATATTTACTCCTCCGGGCGTTTCACAGAGCACGAAAGACGCTCCGATCCCGGATATCTCGAGCAGCTTGTCGGCAGCGAGAGCCGATACGAATTTCCCGTCCTTTATGGACAGATCTGTGACGGATACCGCCACCTTCTGGAGCACAACCTGCGCGTTCGCCGTGACTTTTGAGACACTGGAGAACGTTTCGTAATCCGGCAGGAAGTACTTTTTGACATTTACAAAATCAACTCCCATTTCGCGTAAAAAGCCCGCCGCATTGAACGTCTTCACGCCTGTTTTGAATACGAAATTCTTTGTATCTACCAGAATTCCGGCGTACAGTGCTTCCGCTTCCGCTATCGGTATTCTGATGTCCGGGTCGAGGAATCTGAGTATTTCAGTCATCAGTTCGCTCGTCGACGAAGCATATGTCTCGGAATAGTCCATCACGGTGTTCTTGATGTAGTCGGCACCTTTTCTGTGGTGGTCTATGACGACCACTCTGTTTGAAAGATCCAGCAGTTTCGGACATTCCGTCATCTTCTGCGTATAAGTATCGACTACCACTATGAGACAACGATCGTCCACTCTCGAAAGGATCTCTGTATTATCTACGAAAACGTCCGCGTATTCCGGAAGCGAGATAAGATTTCTGTATGCCTCTTCTATCGATTTGTTGCTCTCGTTGAGAACTATATTTGCCGGGACCCCGCAGATGCAGCAAGCCCTGTAGACAGCCAGAGCAGAACCGATCGAGTCCATATCGGGCACGGAGTGACCCATTATGACCACTCTGTTGCTTTTTAAGATCTCCTGTTTGAGTTTTTCTGCCGCGACTCTCGATTTGACCGTATTTTTGCTTGCGACGTCGACATTCGATCCGCCGTAGTAAGTGTCTTTGCCGTTTGTTCTTATGACGACCTGATCTCCGCCTCTCGCAAGAGCAAGTTCAAGAGCAGCTTCGGCTACTTCGTAATTTTTCGCGATCGATTCATTGTAAGCCGAGATACCCATGGAAAGTGTTACGGGAACGGTGTTCTGGACGTTTATCATCTTCGCGGTTTTGAGTATCGAGAATCCGTCGTCTTCGAGTTCTCTTAAAAACTTATCCTCGACAACGAATAAAAATCTGTCGCTCGAAAGGCGCTTTAAAAGAGCATTTTTCCCTTCGAGCCATTCGTCGAATTTTGTCGCGAGCTCAGCCATCGCCTGGTTTCCGACTGACTCTCCGTCATTAAAGAATATTTCCTCGTATGTATCTATTTTGATCTCGCCTATCGCAACCCTCTCGTCAGCGTATTTTTGCTTGAGTTCTTCAAAATCCGTCGTCTCGGTAAAATACACCATAAAATACGCTCCGTCTGACGTATCCTTGAACTGCGATATGACATTGCACATCATTCTGTAATATCCGTCTCCGAGCCTGATATCTGTAGAGATCAGTTCCTCTTTGAGTTCGAATCTGTTTTTGATCTTTGTTTTGTAGATCTGCGTTATCGCTTTCTTCATTTCGAAGGTCGTCGGAAAGATATCCCTGAACAGATCGTTCGCCCAGATATATGTTCCCTTTTTGTCAATGAAGAACAGCGGCTGCATATATGTTTTGATGAAATTGTTTCTGTTTCCGTCCCCGTCGTCTCCTACGTAAAAATTGAGGTTCTCGATCATCGCCATGTTTTCTTTCTTCCTGAAAACAGCAGCAACGATATTTATCGCGACAAAAAGCACTGTCCAGATAACAAGAAGAGTTATCGAGATCGATTTTTTAGTGACTATCGAAACCACCGCGAGGATCAGAAACCCGATCGCGGCGATCATATTTACGATACCCATATCTATTTTTCTGAAAAAATTATTCTTCTTCATTCCTTCTCCGTCCCGTTTCGCAACTTTTCCGCCACATTAAACGATATATATTATATTATACAGCGAAAATATAACGGGTGCAAACCTTTTTGAAAGGCGCACCCGTTTATTTGTCCTTATTTCCCGGAAAAGCGCGTTTAACAGAGCTCTTCCGTTACATTCGGGATATTCAGATCAGTTCTCCTGGAACGGCAGCAGGGCAACGTGTCTCGCTCTTTTGATAGCGGTCGTAAGCTGTCTCTGATGCTTTGCGCAGGCACCGGAAATTCTTCTCGGGAGGATCTTTCCTCTTTCCGAAACGAATTTTCTGAGTTTGGCAACATCTTTATAGTCGATATTCTCGGCTTTTTCGACGCAGAACGGGCAAACCTTCTTGCGGGGTTTTCTGAATCTGGGCGCTGTCTTGACATCGCCTTTATCGTTTACGTCTTTGCCTTTGTTTTCTTTCTTTGCGTAAGGCATTATAATTCTCCTTTCATAAATTCTTCGTGATCATCCGCGCTCTTTTTTAACAGAACGAACGCCGAACAGACGCGTTAAACGTGTTTTTCGGAGTTTGCTCAGAAAGGCAGATCCGAGGAGTTTTCATCAAGCGTAAAATACTCGCCTCTTGATGAGTCTCCCGAAAGACCTGAAGGTTCCTGCGGAGCGGGGATATCGTCAAATGACTCTGACGAAGGACCGTTTCTTTTGCTCTCACCGAATTCCAGATCATCTACAACGACTTCTGTGATATATCTCACATTGTTCGACTTGTCGGTATACTGTCTCGACTGGAGAGAACCTGTTACAACGACTTTGCTTCCCTTCTGGAAATACTTTGAAAGGAATTCAGCCTGGTTTCTCCAAGCGACGCAGTTTATAAAGTCAGCTGTCTGCTGTCCGTCAGCTCTGGAGTATCTTCTGTCAACAGCGATCGCAAACTGGCACACAGGCACATTATTGGGCGTCGTGCGAAGCTCGGGATCTCTTGTCAATCTTCCGATAAGAATAACTTTGTTCATAAAATCCTCCTTTGGTCATTAAAACTCAATGCCGGAAAGACCGGCCGAGCAACTCAATCCTCTTTTCTTGTGACGAGGAATCTGAGTACGCCGTCAGTAATTTTGAAAACTCTCTCAAGCTCTGCGGGGAATTCGGGATTCGCCGAAAAATCGGAGATCACATAATAACCCTCATTCATGTCGAGAATCGGATACGCCAGTCTTCTTTTTCCCCACGTATCTGTCTTTTCGAGTTCGCCGTTAGCTTTGATGAGCTCACTGAACTTCTCTATCAGTGCCTGAATGTTTTCTTCCTCAAGCGCTGAATTAAGAATGTACATGACTTCATATTTATTCATCACTTACACCTCCTTCTGGACTAAACGGTCCTGCCTATAATATTGGCAGAACAAGGATACCAAAATAATATTTTAAGACATTTTGTAAAATAATGCAAGCGTTTTCTTCTCTCTTTTTTTAATTTCAGCGCTTTTAAGCGCTTTTTTGACCATATATTGCACGTTTTTCGCAAAAAAATTTTTCTTTTGTGTTTACACAGCGGGTAAAATGTGTTAAACTAACTCACGTTCTGCTGTATGCGGGTGTAGTTCAATGGCAGAATATCAGCTTCCCAAGCTGACTACGGGGGTTCGATTCCCCTCACCCGCTCCAGTCTCAAGCGCCCATATAGCTCAGGAGGTAGAGCGCGTCCTTGGTAAGGACGAGGTCACCGGTCCGAGTCCGGTTATGGGCTCCACGCAAAAAAGCATCTTCTTTTCAAGCGGAAGATGCTTTTTTCGATCGTTTGTAATATTGATCACGGTCTGAAGACGGCTGATCATCTCTTTGCCAGCAATATGCCGGCGACCGTTTTACCGTCTGATATTTTCCCTTCGCGGATGAGTTCGACAGCTCTGTCTATGTGGACCTTTTTCACGTGTATGAATTCCTCTGCGTCCCTGTGGACATTGCCTTTTGAAAGACCTTTTGCGAGATAAATATAGATCTTCTCAGAGCAGTATCCGGGCGTCGAATAGTACGACGTCAAGAGCTCGAGAGTCTCACATTTTAAGCCCGTTTCCTCTTCGAGTTCCCTTTTGGCGCATATCTCCGGAGATTCTCCTTCTTCTGTTTTGCCTGCGGGGATCTCAGCTGTCACAAGTCCGGAGGCAAATCTGTACTGCTCAACGAGATATACAAAACCGTCGTCATCGATCGCGACTGCTGCGGCTCCTCCGCTGTGCCTTACGACTTCGCGCGTCGTTCTTCTGCCATCCGGAAGATCTACATCGTGCACTTCGACTGTGAAAACGCGCCCTTTGAAAACTTCCTTCTTACCGACAGATCTTTCGATCAGGTCTTCGCAGTCTACGAGTATTTCATCGCTCTGAGCGATCTTGTCTGCTTCGGCTTTCTTTTTTTCTTTCAAATAAGGGGTATATTGCGCGACTGCGAGCCTGTCGCATCTGTTGTTGTTTTCGTCATCGGAGTGGCCTTTTACGACGTGCCACGAAATATCGTGCTTTCTCGAAAGTTCGAGGAGCTTCTGCCACAGATCGCTGTTTACGCGAAGCTCGCGACCCGACATCCAGTTTTTACGCTCCCAGTCGAAGATCCAGCCGTTCAGAAAAGCGTTCGCGACATAAGTGCTGTCCGTAAAAAGTTCCACGTGGCATTTTTCCTTTAGAGCGGAAAGGGCCTCGATCACAGCCGTCTGCTCCATCCTGTTGTTTGTCGTGGATTCCTCAAAACCGGCGAGTTCCTTCTCGATCCCGTCGAATATTAAAATAGCGCCGTAGCCTCCGGGGCCGGGGTTTCCGGAGCACGCTCCGTCTGTGTAGATCGTAACGGTTTTCATCTTTTATTTCTTCCCCAGTTTCCTGTTTTTTTCTTCGCACGCCTGCATAGCGTCCATCAATGCCGCCCTGAAGCCCTCTTTTTCGAGCACCGCGACAGCTTCTATCGTCGTTCCTCCGGGAGAGCAGACCATATCCTTCAAAGCCGCCGGAAGGATCTCTTTTTCCATCAAATACGCGCATGTTCCGTATATCGCCTGCTCCGCCATCATATATGCGTCTTTTCTCTTAAAACCTGCTTTGACCGCGGCGTCAGCCATCGCTTCAACCATCAAGCATACATAAGCCGGACTGCTGGACGTCACGCTGATCATGCTGTCGATCTTTTCTTCTTTTTCAACGACTATCGTTTTCCCGAAAGATTCAAAGATCTCCTTTACGTCGTCTACGGTTTCCCTGTTCTTTTCTGTATCGAAATCGAAATAAAGACCTGTTATTCCCTCTCCCACCATCGCGGGCAGATTGGGTATTGTGCGTACGAATTTGACGCCGTCTCTGTTGCCTTCGTAATCGGCGAGCTTTTTACCGGCGGCGATCGAGATAATAGTTTTGCCTTTGCAAACAGGCGAGATCTTTTCCCAGACACCCGCGACCTTATCGGGCTTTACCGCAACTATAATATAATCCGCGTTCTTCGCGGCGTCAGATTCGCTCTCCGCCGCTTTGACACCGAGTTCTTCAGTCAATTTCTTTACGAGCGGCTCGTATGCGTCGTAAATATATATATTCTCGCGTTTTGCCGCCTGCTTTTCGACTGCTCCGCGCAACATCGCGCCGCCCATATTTCCCGTTCCTATAAATGCAACTTTTCCTTTGATCATTATGTGATCTCCCTTCAAAAAGTTTATTATTTTACGATCTCGTACGATTCAAGAGACTCTGTCAGCATCTCAAGGTTCGTCTGTCGATCTTTCGGCGGTAAAAACACTTCTTTCGTCTGCCACTCTCCGTCCGGCTCTTTTACACTTTAATTATAAATTATCCGCGTCGAGAATGCAATAACGGGCATTTTGTCAGGTAAAATTCGAAATATTTTCAGTTCAGGCAGCGATCCCGGTCGTTGACCGAAAGGGATAAAAACCGTATAATAACAAGTACTTTGTTTACGGAGGCGCTCTATGAGATCAAAAAGGATATCTTCCGCGATATTGACTGTATTACTCGTTTTTTCTTTTTTGACCGCCGGATCTGTGCTCCCCTCTTCCGCTCTGTCCTATACAAGGAGGAGGATCATCGACACGACTTTCGAGGGTTGCGAGGTGACAGAATCCTTCGCAAATACACTGCAGAATTCAGGCATAAACTACATAAACGGCAGTTCTCACATAAAGATCGTGACAGGCGCAGAAGGCTTGACAGGCAAAACTCTTCTCTCGGAAAACACCGATCTCATCTGGTGGGCACTGTACAATTACGATCAAAAGATGCATTTCGGAGCTACTTTTGAGTTCTGCGAACCGGGCACTGTCAATCTTGTTCTCGGCATCGGCACTCAAAGTAAAAAGAACAATGACCCGATAACAAGCGGCGCCCTTTTTAAGATAAAAGACAAAAAAGGCGTGCCTGTACTCACTGACAGAAAAGGCCGCGAAGTCGCGACGCTCACATACAACGAAAAATATTCCATCGCAGCGGAAGCGACAAGAGGCTCTTCTACATACACACTGAAAGTCAACGGCGAGGTCGTCGCTGACGACTGCGAGCATATCGCGGAAATATACGTCGTCACCGGAATGAGGCTGCGTCACGAAAAAGGACTCGTAAAGATCGACGACATTTTCTTCGACACTGAAGGCCGCGAATATCCGCAGAAATATTCCCTGCAGGCAGCATATGCGGAACTCCCCGAGATCATTGATTTCAAAAAGGATGACTACAAAGTGACACAGGTCTTCCTGAACAACATAAAAGAACCCGTCGCGACAGGTAAAGGCGGCAAAAAGATCAAGCTCGATCTGGCGGATCTGATCAATAACGGCAAAATAGACAGTTCATCATACGACAGCAGCGCAAAGATCAATAAAAAGGTCTCCCTGAGCTATATCGAGGACTTTTTAAAAGCAAAAATATGGTTCGACGAAGCGACGAATACTGTCCTTATCACCACAGGAAAATACAAAGAAGACGGAATACTGCGCGCGTTCAGAGGAAAAATGTATATGAACGGACAACCGTTTTACGATATCGGATTTAATAAATTCGATCTGCTGTGGCAATTTTACGCTTCTACGACAGGAACTTACGAGAATGACTTTCCGGATGACGAATGGGGCGTCGGAAGGGCAACGGAGGCTCTCGATCAGCTTCAGGAAATGGGCGTAAGATCGATCAGAGTCTTTTGCAACCAGGGCGGCTCGGATACGGTTTTTGACGAAGAAAAGAAAGAGGGATATTACAGATCTCTCGAGGCTATGTTTGACGCGTGCACTGCTCACGGGATCAAAGTCGTGGTGTGCCTCAATCTGATAAACTCAAAATTCCTCGCGAGTGATCTTGTTGACGGGCAGTACGTTCCGAAGAATGAAACATACCTGGACATCGTCGCGGATCCGGCGAGCGAATCGAGAAAGATCATGAAAGAATGGCTGAAAGAGACGATCACGCGTTTCAAAGACAACGAAGCCGTTTTGATGTGGGAAGTAAACAACGAGGGTAATCTGGGCTGTGACGTAGGTGCGAAGACTCATTCTCTGTGCTACTCCGCCCTGCAGCTCGCCGAGTTTTACGCGGATGTCGCCGATGTGATGCGGGAAGCAGATCCGGAGCACCTGATAACTACGGGAGACAGTACGCTGCGAGGTGCTCAGTGGAATCTGTTAAAAGGCGTACTTGAGTGGAGCACTTATCCGAACTGGACGACCGATACCCCTCAGGAGAGGCTTATGATGCTTCATATGCTGAACGAAAAATACGATGTCATAGGCGCTCACACTTACGATTCCGGGTTGAACGGAGAAAAAGGAATGACAGACGACGGCGAGACCGTATCAATGTCCATGAAAATGTATGTGGAAGACGCCGCACGTCTCGGAAAACCTTTTTACAGCGGAGAGACAAATGTTTCAACAGGCGTCGGAGACAGACTTACTGATATGTCCACTGCCGATGTCATTTCTGATTTTCTCGATCAGTATATCGATGCCGGAGTTCAGATAACTCACTGGTGGGCTTTCCACACCGACAGAAAGAGCCAGTATGATTCAGACCTTACGATAGGCGTTCGCAAAGGAAATGAAGTGCATGAGAAGGTGATGGAAGTTTTCATACAGAAGAACAGGGAGCTGAACGAAAGATACGTAGTGAACGGATACAAATACAACTCTCTTGAAGGTTATAAAGGCGAAGGTCCTAACATCAAACCGTTCCTGGTTATCGGAGGAACTGTCATAATGGCGCTCGCTGTTTGCGCAGTCGTGATCATTTTGGTGATAAAGAAAAAATCAAAAGCAAAATAATAACTGAAATGATTCTTTTCAAAAAGTAAAAATAATGATCCACCCGCATAGCGGGTGGTTTTTCAT
>DBVT01000115.1:34713-39451 GCA_002308775.1 Mageeibacillus sp. UBA1257 | reverse complement strand
TTTTTGGCCATTCCGGGCATCATTACGTATTTCATGATATCTTTTCTGTACGGTTTTCTCTCGGGTTTCTGTCTTTCGCCGATCTCGACGAGGCTCCTCTGGTGAGCAACTCTCGTGGTAAGTCTGAAAATGACGGGAGTATCGAACATCTCGCTTATTTCAAATGCCTTCTGTATGTATTCGTAGCATTCCTGACTGTCGGAAGGCTCGATGACCGGTATATGCGCCGAAAGAGCGTGATATCTCGTGTCCTGTTCGTTCTGAGAGCTGAACATTCCGGGATCATCCGCAACGACAGCGACGAGTCCTCCGTTGACTCCCGTATATGAAACGGTAAAAAGAGGATCGGCCGCGACATTCAGACCGACATGCTTCATACATGCCATNNNNAACCCGATACGGCGGCTCCTATAGCCACTTCGAGAGCGACTTTTTCATTTGGCGCCCATTCACAGTACAGACCGTCGAATTTCGCCAGATTTTCCGTTATTTCAGTGCTAGGCGTTCCCGGATAGGAAGACACAACATTTACACCGGCATCCCTTGCGCCGCAAGCGACTGCCTCGTTTCCCAACAATAACTCCCTCATAGATCATACCCTCTGTCAATATTGTGCAAATTGCGGAACAAAACTTCATTCCGCGCGGTTTTATGCAAAACCGCTAATATTTTATACATTTTCTTGAGTGTTTTCAACATTTTTCTTCTGCTCCTGCTTTCTTTCCTTGAGTCCGACTACATTGTTCACGGGCATCGAAAATGATATACCGTTGCCGTCAGTATCAAGGCCGACTTTTTTATAGACGGCGTGGAGCACGTCGTCCTTAATATCCTCGGGGACGAGCATCATGACCATATCCTTGTCGGGCTGGATCGTGATGTGAAATTTCTTTTCCGAATCGACGTTCGCCGTGCCTCTTGCGTGTATCACCGTTCCGCCCGTAGCTCCGGCGCCTCTTGCGGCTTCCATTACCTCCCCGGAAAAGCCCGCATTCACTATGCAATAAATGAGTTCATATCCTTCTGCCATTTTACTTGTCCTCCCTGACCGTCATCGTATTGTTGCTGAGAAATCCGAACACGGAAACGCCTATGACGCTCGACATCGGAACAGTGAAAGATATCCCGTTGCCGTTTTTGACGCTCGTGAATTTCTCCCGGAGTTTTCTGAATGCGTATTTTACCTGATCCTGGCGAATGACGCTGAATATAACTGTTTTCTCCGCGTCAATAAGATCGAGTTTCGAGAGCATCTCCGGTCTCGCCGCCCCGTACGCGGGAACAGACATCTGCATGTTGACTTCGAAAGACTGGAGAAGATCGAGATACGAATCCGCTTTTTCTCTGTTCACGATCGTGATCATTATTTCGAGACCGTTTTCCGAATAGTTTTTACTTTCCATTCTTTTCTCCTCTCGCGTTAAAATATATTATCTGCTCGTCGTCCGCTGCGACTATCCTCTTAATGAGTATCCTCTGGCGCAGATGTTTTGCGACTATCGACCTGAAACCGAGGACCTGGATCGTGATAAGGGGCGTCATGGCGACCATCGCGACCACTCCGAACGCCAGATTCAAAACGGCAGATCCTCCGTGCATCGCTTCAGCCATTCCTATCATCAAAGGTAAAATGAATCCCGAAGTCATCGGTCCCGACGCGACGCCGCCCGAATCAAAAGCTATCGCAGTATATATCCTCGGCACGAAAAGCGCGAGAAGAAGCGAGATAAGATACCCGGGCACAACATAATACAATATCGAAAAATTGAATATCGTCCTGATCACGGAAAGGCCTATGGATACACCTACACCTATCGAGAGACTTATCGTCATAGATCTCTTCGAAACAGCTCCTGCCGTTATTTCTTCGACCTGATGCTTCAAAACGTGCACCGCGGGTTCAGCGAGGACGACGACCATTCCCATAATGAGTCCGAATATCGTCATCACCCATTTATTTGCCGAAGAGATCTGTCTTCCCACCTCATACCCTACGGGCATGTAGCCTATCGATACGGACGTCAGGAATATCACAAGTCCGGCAAAAGTGAGTATTATTCCGAGCCCTATATGGAGCAGTTTCTTTTTCGGGAGCTTCAGGATCAGAAATTGCAATATCAGGAAAGCAACGACTATCAAAGCGAGCGCAAGACCCACTTCCTTCATTTTGCCCAGGAAGGAGCCCAGGAAGGCATTTGCCGATGCCGCAGTATAATCGGGCACGGAGTAATCTATCTCCCCTTTTGAAGTCAGAGAGAGCAGCATGACGCACAGTATCGGACCGACAGAGCAAAGAGAAATCAGTCCGAAGCTGTTTTGCTTTGCGTAGTAGCCGCCGACCGTCGCAGAAATACCGACACCGAGAGCCATGATAAAAGGCACTGTCAGAGGTCCTGTAGTGACGCCGCCCGAGTCAAATGCGACAGCCAGAAGACTTCCCCGTCCGCTCTCCAGAAGGATCGCAGCGAGGCCGAACATCATCATATAGCAGAAAAGCAGGATCTTCACGAGATTGATATTGAAGACTATCTTCAGTATCGATATCACAAGCATGAGACCTACGCCTATTCCGACCATCGCGATCAGCACTGTGCCGTTCATTATTTCTCCGACCTGTTCGGCGAGAACAGTCAGATCAGGCTCCGCTATCGTTATCAGAACGCCCAGAAGAAAAGAAACGGTCATCAGAATGCCAAGTTTTTTCGTTCTGGTAAGACCGGTACCGACCATCTCGCCCATCGGTGACATAGCCATATCGGCACCGACGCTGAAAAGCGCCATTCCCACGATCAGGAACACCGTCGAGATCGCGAATACGATGATGTCTTTCGTCTTAAGATCCACAAAACTTACGAGAGGCGACCAGAGCACCAGCACGATCGCGAATATCGGCAGTACGGACATCACGGATTCTTTGATTTTCTTTAGAAATGACTTAAACATTTTGCCTCCGCTCAAGAAGAAAACATTTCGTATGATTATATCATAAGCGGATGTGTTTTGCCAGTAAAAAGAGCTGATACAATACAGTACGAAGCGGACCGGTATGGAAACATATCTGTCCGGGATGCCTGTGACAGGTTCTTTCCTCTTTCCGTGAAAAGCATGAAAAAGAGGAAAAACAAAATGAAAAAACGAACCGGGGAAAAGCGGTCAGCGCTTTTCCCCGGCTTCTGAATACGTTATGTCACACTGTCAGAACACAATCTCTATCCTGTTCTTCGTCTGGGCGACCCATTCCGTATAGCTCTTCTTTTCTTCTCCTTTGAAGAACGAAAAATCGACATATTCCGAATCCCTGACAGAAACAGTTTCGAAACCAATTTTTTTGCCGTCAAGAAGGACTTTTGAAGGCTTTTTGCCTTTCGGAAGCAAAATATGGCAGTCTATCTGCTTAGATGTGCATCCGAGGGTTATCGTGACTCTGTCTTCTTCTTCGATATAGATGCTCTCTACAAGAGTCCTCGACTGTTCGTAGCCTGTGACATATTTTACTTTTTTGAGGCCTGTGACTGCCCATTTCGGCGAAAAATACAACTCGTCAAAGCAGACGCCTTTGTCCACTATTCCGGCGAGCCCCTCGTCTATCGCTTCGATGACAGCCGCGGCGCCCCATCCGCTCGGTCCGCCTCCCTCATTTGTGCCTTTCTCGCGGTGATAAAGGAAATACAGGTCGCCGTCTCTTTTTACGAGTTCGCGAAGTCTGCAGAGGATGTCCCAGCCGTACTCCTCGTGGCCGCAGTTAAGAGCCGCCCTCGCGAGTTCTCCTGCCGTGAAAGAAGCTATACCTCCGTTGATATAAGTTCCCGCAAGGTGTCTCCTGTTCGTAACGTCGCCGAAGCCCGGGCAGTAAGGAGGATCGACCGAGAACCACTCGGCAAAAGCTCCCGAGGTCTTCCTTCGAAGCTGATATTCCCCGATTATTTTGTCCTTCTGTTCCTGAGTGCAAATGCCCCTGTTCATATCGTACGAGTTGGACAAAGAGAGAACTTTCGTCTCGTCTACACCCGGAGCGCCTTCGTGGTTCAGATGAAGCTGATGCGTGTAAAATTTTCCGTTCCAGAGATATTTGTTTATGCTCTCCAGGAGCTTTTCTGCTCTCTTCTCCCATTTTTCGGCTTTCCTAACCTTGCCGAAGCGGCGATTCAGCCACGCGAGCTGCTCCATTGCCTGATATACGCCTGAGTTGTCGCCGTGCATTATGGACATCGGCATGCCCTCCGAGATCCTTCTGTTCGTCGCCGGATATCCGTATGTAAAATCCCACGTGTCGATCGTGAAAGTCCTCTTTACGAGCCCTCTTTCGGCGTCCCAGCGCTTCGGAGCGGATGTTATGTAATCTATCGCTTTTTCGAGCCTCGGAAGAGCCCATTTGATCCATTTTTCGTCTCCCGTCGCCTTGTAGATCCTGACCGCGCCTTCGACTATCAGATATTCAACGTCTGCCTCCAGTTCGAGCCTGACGTAAACAAGTTTGTTTTTCTCGTCGTAAAGAACGCAGTCTTTATCAACGAAGGTGGCGTGTCCGTCGTCGATATGTGTGACGATCTCGTAGAAAAAACCCTCTTCCGTCTGGTGAGCGAGCAGAAAGTCTATGAACGATTTCAGGTCCGTCTCCCAGTGTCTGTATCCTTTCATTTCATGTATATGGTCTCTGACCCAGCTCGGGCAGGCCACTCTCGGTACTCCGTCAGCTATGAAAAGATATCTGTCTTTTCTCACCGTCTCGCACATTTTC
>DBVT01000115.1:13717-34643 GCA_002308775.1 Mageeibacillus sp. UBA1257 | reverse complement strand
CATTTTCCGACCTCCTGTGAGATTGTTTTCCGATGATGTGATTTTAACATCATCCGTTTGCCTTTTCAACAGTTTTTCTTTCTTTTTGTGATTTGCCTTTAGTTCCCGCTATGTGGTAAAATTACATTGTTCCAATTTTACGAATCAGAGGATGAATAAGATGTACTTTTTATTGAGTATAACTGAATCGATATCAAATTTTTTTCTTAAAACAGTCGGCAAAGAGCTTTGCGTTTTTTTCTGCTCGATGATACCGATCATTGAACTTCGGGGCGCCATACCTCTCGCGGCGAGCCTGGGCGTCAATCCTTTTCTCGCATACGGGCTCAGTATAGTAGGAAATATGATCCCGGTGCCTTTCATTTTACTTTTCATCAAAGCGATAATAGGCTGGATGCAGAAGTCAAAGGTAAAAATGTTCTCGAGATTCGGCAACTTTCTGATCAGAAAGGGAGAAAAAAACAAAGAAAAGGTGTCTAAATACGGTTTCTGGGGCCTGGCTCTCTTCGTGATGATCCCGCTGCCGGGCACAGGCGCATGGACGGGCAGTCTCGTTGCGGCTCTTTTGGAGATGCCCTTCTGGAAAGCCGTTTTGTCCGCTCTGGTCGGAGTCCTCTGCGCAGGCATCATCATGTCACTGATATCATACGGCATCGGCGCAATAATCGCGCTGTTCTGACGAACGATTCATTCTAAGATATACAAAAACATTTCCGGAGTAATAATATGCCTCTTGACGGAATCGTGCTCTCCTCCGTAGTTTGGGAACTCGACGGACTTCTCAGAGGAGGAAGAGTTGAAAAGATCAATCAGACTGAAAAGGACGAGGTCGTGCTCACATGTCACACGGCCTCCGGAAAATACAATCTTCTGATAAGCGCGAATCCTTCAAATCCGCGCATGCATCTCACGACGGGCAAAAAGGACAACCCCCTGCTCGCTCCTCCTTTTTGCATGGTCCTCAGAAAGCACCTTCGCGGCGCGAGGATAGTTTCGATGATCCAATCGGGATATGACAGGATCGTCACAGTCGATTTCGAAGTTTTCGACGAGCTCGAAGGTCCCACTGAAAAACATCTGATCGTCGAGATCATGGGAAAATACAGCAATATAATACTCACGGGCAAAGCCGGGATCATCTATGACGCGATAAGGCACGTCGATTCGACTCAGAGTTCTCTTCGCGAAGTGCTTCCCGCAAGACACTATGCACCCCCTCCCGCTCAGGATAAAATATCACCCGAAGAAGGAGAAAAAATATTCAACGAACTGCTCATTCGCGGCGGATCTCTTAAAAAGACGCTTCTTGATGTCGCGAGCGGTTTTTCACCTATGCTCTGCTCGTGCGTCTGCGAGGCGGCAGATCTTTCTCCGACTTGTCAGATATCATCTTTAAGCGAAGAGAGCAAAAAAAGGCTGCTCGACGTCCTCTGTTTGATCTCCCGAGAGCTGTCGGAAAGAAAATACTCACCCGCTGTTTTTTACGAGGAAGGAACTGAAAAACCGATAGATTTTCACTGCCTTTCAGTCGCTTTCGCGGGAGATCACTCCAAAAAATTCAACACGGCAAACCTCGTGCTCGATACGTTTTTTACAGAAAAGGACAGGATGTTCAGGCTGTCGCAGAAGAAGACTTCGATCATGAAGAAGGTCACCGCAGCAGTCGAACACTGCCTCAGAAAAAAGGATATCTACACGGAAACAGTCGCGGACAAAAAGGAATGCGAACTTTTGAAAACGAGGGGCGAACTGATAAAATCGTACATCTATATGATCGAAAAAGGCTCCGAGTCTTTCACGTGCGTCAATTATTTTGACGATTCAGCTCGTGAGATCACGATTCCTCTCGATAAAAATCTCACGCCGGCAGCGAATGCGGCTTTGTATTTCAAAAAATACAGGAAACAGAAAAGCGCGATCGAAAGCGCCGAAAAATTCCTCGCCGACGTAAACGAAGAGATCATCTACCTCGAAAGCGTAAAAACTCTTCTTGAAAACTGTTCAGACGAAGAGTCTCTGGGCGACATCCGCGAGGAGCTTTCGCGACTCGGATATATCAGGCAGGACGATCCCTCAAAGTCGTACAAGACGAGAAAAGCCGCTCCCAAACGTGAGAGCGTGCCGCTCAAAACAGTTTCAAAAGACGGATACGAGATCCTGATCGGTAAAAACAACCTTCAAAACGACATGCTCACATTTAAGATCGCATCCCCTGACGACATTTGGCTGCATGTAAAGGACGCTCCGGGATCACATGTGATATTGCGTATGAAAAAAGACTCAGGCACATCTTCCGGCGGTTCGATCGAAGAGGCAGCGTCTTACGCCGTAGGCTACAGCAGTTATAAAGAAGGGGCGAAAGCTCTCGTGGACTACACGCGCGTAAAATATGTCAAAAAGCCTTCCGGGGCTCGTCCGGGCATGGTCATTTTTACCAATCAGAAGACGATACTGGTGAGCGGAAAGAAGATAGAATGACCATTGGAATGTGTCATATGATCAAAAAAAGCAGGCTTTTTGCCTGCTTTTTTTACTGATTATAATTGTGATTCCGATCTTATTTTAATCCGTCGTGGAGCGCTTTGATCGCCGCTTTCGGATCGTCGCTTCCGAAGACATATGATCCGGCCACCATGACATTCGCGCCTGCTTTTGCGGCTTCCTTCACTGTTTTGTCATCTATTCCGCCGTCAACTTCGAGGTATGTGTCAAGGCAGCGGTCATCGAGCATTTTACGAACTGCGGCGATCTTTTCCGTGACAGAGCGGATGTAAGACTGGCCTCCGAAGCCCGGATTGACGCTCATCAGCAGAATGAGGTCTGCGTCTCCGATTATCGGTTCGAGCATACATACGGGAGTTCCCGGATTTATCGCGACGCCCGCCTTGAGTCCGAGAGCGTGGATCGACTGGATCGTCCTGTGAATGTGAGTGCATGCCTCAACGTGCACCGTTATAATATCAGCTCCCGCTTTTTTGAAATCTTCGAGATATTTATCGGCGTTTTCGATCATCAGATGTACGTCAAATGTAAGATCCGTGACTTTCCTGACCTTTTTGATGACAGGCGGTCCGAAGGAAATGTTGGGCACATAGTGTCCGTCCATGACGTCGATATGGATCCAGTCAGCTCCGGCTTTTTCGACCTTTTTAATATCGTCTCCGAGAGCCGCGAAATCAGCTGATAAAATTGACGGTGCTGCGAGTATTTTTCTGTTCATTTGTATCTGTTCCTTTCCTTTTCTTTCAATTCCTTGAATATATGTACGTATCTTTCGTATCTTCCTTTCGGAAATACGCCTTTTTCGACCAGTTTCCGCACAAAGCAGTCGGGCTCTCCCGTGTGGCTGCAGTCCTGGAATCTGCAAAGTCCGGGATTCATATATATCTCCCTGTAAGTGTCCTTGAGGCCCGCCGATGTCGCCTGCTCCGTTTCAAAGAGGCTGAATCCGGGGGAATCTATGATGAACGACGGCGGATCCTCTTCATTTTCCTTTGGTAAAATGAACATCTCCGTATGTCTCGTCGTGTTCTTGCCCCTCTCCGTTTTACGGCTCAGATCACCTGTTTCCATGATCTCCGAGCCCGAGAGAAAATTCGTGAGAGATGATTTTCCGGCTCCCGACTGTCCCGCAAGTATCGTCGTTTTGCCCCTCAAAAGCCTCAGCAGTTCTTCCCTTCCCGTAGAATCTTTCGTGCTCGCTATCGCGCAGTGCAAAACAGCGTTTTTGTATTCTTTTTCGATCGACAGAGCCATTTGAGGATCGTTGTCTGCTTTGTTTATTATGAGCAGAACGTCGATCTTCTTCATCTCCGCGCTCACGATCAGCTTGTCAAGAAGGAGCAGATCGGGCTCCGGACGACCTGTCGCCACGACAGCGGCTATCATGTCTATATTGGCTGACGACGGCCGGATGAGAGAATTTTTACGTTCTGATATCTTGTCTATAACAGCCGTATTTTTGTTCCCGTCTATCTCTCCCAGAACTACTCTGTCTCCGACAAGCGGCTTTATTCCCTCTTTTCTGAAAATTCCCCTCGCGGGGCAATCGTATATCCTGCCGTCGAAATATACGCTGTAGAGGCCTCCGACGCCCTTGATTATCACTGCCTGCTCTGATCTTAACATTTCATTTGAGTCTTCAGCCATATCAGTCGTCATATATCTTTATCTCACTGAATTTCGAACCGTTCAGGTAGATCGTAACAGTCGTATATCCGCCGTTCATTGCAAGAGGCACCTGGTATCTCAACGGAAAATCGCTTATCGAAAGTGCCCGCGTCGGGAAAACAGTTGTATAAAGACCGTCGCCGTCAGATGTCATCGAGTCGATCCTCACTCTGACCTTCTGCCCTGTGACCTCATAGTCAGACGGAATTGAAAATTCCATTTCTTTTGTCTTGCGAAGATCATCTATATTGTAAAAATAGAAGCTCACCGTCTCGTATGAATATACCGTAGTACCGGGCTTCGGATACTGATCGACTATCGTCATTTCCGCATATCTGGGCGTTGGCGTAGGCGTGGGAGTGGGCGTTGGTGTCGGTGTAGGTGTGGGAGTAGGCGTCGGAGAAGGCGTCGGAGTCTTTTTCGGCGTCTTTGTGGGGCTTGGCGATCCGTCCGGAGATGCGTCAGGCGACGGCTCAGCCTCCGGATCTTCCTCCGGTGTAGGTTCGGGTGTCTCGGTCGGCTCCGGCGTAGGTGTGTCAGTCGGTTCGGGCGACGGCGTAGGCTCCGGAGTCATTCCCGAAGGAACGGGAGTTTTGTTTCCGAGGAATACATCCACATCCTCTCCCGGAGCGGGAGCGTACGTTTTAAGAGTAAGCTTGAGTCCGTCGAGGATCACTTCAGCTTCTTCCAGCGTTTTACCTGTAAGATCGGGCATTACAAACGCGGAATACATGCTTCCTATGCTGTTGTATATAACTACGGTATCTCCGGGCTTTATTATCGCGCCTGCAACGGGGGACGTTCTTACAACGAATCCGTCTTCAACTGTGCGGCTTTCGACATTTTTGACCTGTGTTTTGATGCCGAGATCGACGAGAGCCTGGTTTACTTCCCGAAAGTCCTTGCCCGTGTAATCCTCCAGCAGGAAAGAACCTGCCTGGCTGGATACTTCAAGCGTCACGACGTCTCCGTTTTTGACTACCGTGCCCGCAGGCAAACTCTGCGAAATAACATAACCGTCAGGATAGTTCATATCGTCTATGACCTTCGGGACCTGTTCGACTTTCACGCCTTTTGCCGCGAGTTGGGCCGCGACAGTCTCGGCGTTCATATTCACATAATTTGACATCGTATATCTGACTTCGGCGAGCGAATTCATGTTGTTTTTGGTATCCCTCGTCATCGAAAGGATCCAGATGATCAGCACGATGCTTGCAGCGAAAGCAAGTACGTACGTGAGAGTTGTTATGATGGCAGCTCTTGCCCTGTCGCCCTTGTTTGTATAAAGAGCATCATCAGTTCCGCTGACGATATATTCGACGTCGTCATCGTTCTTATCCTCGGCTTCCGCCCTCATCTTCTTTTCTTCAGAAGGTAAAACAGCTATTTTAATATCGTCGTCTTCTTCTGACAGGAATGGTTCGTTCGGATTTTCGAGGACCTTTTTCAACCTGGCGAGCATTTCCGCGGCTGACTGGAATCTCCTTGCGGGATCCTTCATCGTAGCCATGATCACCAGGTCGTTTACTCCCGCGGGTATATCGGGATCGATCTCCTTCGGAGGTATCATTTTCTCTTTCAGGTGCTTCAAAGCGACCGCAACTACGCTTTCGCCGTCAAACGGAACGACTCCGACAAGCATTTCGTACAAAGTGACGCCTATGGAATAAATGTCAGACCTCTCGTCCGTATAGCCGCCTCTCGCCTGTTCGGGAGAAATATAGTGAACTGATCCGGCGCTTCCGGAGGTCGAGATCGTCTCGCCTGTAACTGCCCTCGCGATACCGAAGTCAGTGAGTTTTACCACGCCGTCATTCGTGATCATTATATTCATGGGTTTTATATCCCTGTGGATTATTCCGCAGCTGTGGGCGTATTCGACAGCGCACAGTATCTGAGCGGTGATCTTGAGAGCGTCTCTGTCCTGAAGGGTCGAAATGCCCGTGAGATAGTCCTTCAGCGTCAGTCCGTCGACGTATTCCATGACGATATAGTAATTGTCAGCGTCGTTATTGACTTCATATACGGATACTATATTCGCGTGAGAAAGCTTCGAAGCCGCAAAAGCTTCATTCTTAAAACGTTTTACGAAATCCTCGTTGTCGCAATATTCTTCCTTAAGGATCTTGATGGCAACTATCTCGCCCGTCACGATGTCTTCGGCTTTGTATACGTTAGCCATACCTCCCGTGCCTATCAGCTTCAGGAGCTTATATCTTTCGTTCAAAACAGATCCGACATTAACGCTCACAGGTCACAACCTCCGTCTTCAAATCTCTGCGACTATCACAGTCACGTTATCGTGTCCGCCCGCTTCTATCGCAGACCTCACAAGTTCGCGGCAGATCGATTCGACGTCCGCCGATTTGTTTTCAAGTTTCTCTTTTATTATTTCATCGCCCAGCATCACGTAAAGTCCGTCCGAGCAGAACAAAAGCCTGTCTCCGCTCTTGAGCTCGAAGGTAAAAATGTCAGGCTCAACGACCTCGTCTGTTCCGAGAGCTTTCGTCAGCATGCTCCTGTCAGGGTGGTTTGCAGCCTCTTCCCTCTTCAGCATTCCGCATCCGACTAAATACTCCACGTACGTGTGATCCGTCGTCAGCTTGGTAAAACCGTTTTCCGAAAGCAGATATGCCCTGCTGTCTCCGGCGTTTCCGACTGTCAGAACATTGTCTTTATCGACTACGCCGATGACCGCCGTCGTACCCATTCCGCTGAGACTTTTTTCCTCATCCGCGGCGTTCAGGATCCTTCTGTTCGCCTTTTCGATGATCTCCGTGATGCATTTTCCCGCTGTTTTTATCTCGGTGGTCTCCACAAAAGGCAGTCTTTCGGCAAAAAGATCCACGGCTATCCTGCTCGCCGCTTCTCCCGCGTTATGTCCTCCCAGACCGTCGGCAACGGCAAAGTAAAAAGACGTACCGCCATGTGACGAGCCGCAGCAGTAATTGTCTTCGTTCAGTTCGCGCAGACAGCCTTTGTTACTCTCGGCATAGTACTCCATCATTTACCGCTCCCTTCGTTATTATTTGCGGCCTGCTCTATAAGTGTCCTCCGAAGCTGTCCGCACGCAGCGTCGATATCCCTCCCGAGTTCTCTTCTGACAGTGGCCGAAATGCCCGCGCCGTTAAGGACCTCTGCAAAAGCGTCGATCGTTTTACGGTCAGGGCGTGTGTAAACACCGTTTTCTATCTTGTTTACGGGTATAAGGTTGACATGGCAAAGCATACCTTTGAGCTTCCTTGCGAGCATCAGAGCGTGCTCCTTAGAGTCGTTGACGCCGCTGATCAGTGAATACTCAAATGTTATCCTTCTGCCTGTCACCCCCACATAACTATTGCACGCATTGAGCAATTTGTCAATAGAATATTTGTTATTTATAGGCATCATGGACGATCTGATATCGTCAGAAGGAGCGTGAAGAGATACGGAAAGCGTTACGGGAAGGCCCTCGTTTGCGAGTTTTTCGATTCCCGGAACCACACCGCACGTTGACAGAGATATGTGCCTTGCGCTGATTCCAAGGCCGTCCTCCGAGGTTGCTTTTTTAAGAAAAGAGACGACGTTGTCGTAGTTGTCCATAGGCTCTCCGATGCCCATTATAACGACGTGGCCTATCCTGATGCCGTTGTCTCTGTTCATCGAAATGATCTGGCCGAGCATCTGCCCCGCGGTGAGATCTCCCACAAAACCTATGCCTGAAGAAGCGCAGAATCTGCATCCCATCCTGCATCCGATCTGGGACGATATGCACGCTGACCAGCCGTATTTGTATCTCATTAAAACGCTTTCTATTATATTCCCTCCGCCTACTGCGAACAGGTATTTCTTTGTCTCATCGAGCTTCGATTCGAGCTTCGCTTTGATCTCAAGAGAAGGCTGCTCGCATTCGGAAGCGAGTTTTGCCCGCATTTCTGACGGAAGATCAGACATCTCCTCAAAGGGAACGCCCTCATACAGCCATTTTCTGACCTGGGCAGCCCTGTATTTCGGATAGCCGAGACCGGTGACGTACTGCTGCATATCTTCCGTTGTCAAATCGAGCAAATTCAGCATAAAATGGTATTCTCCGCTATTTTGTGTCCGTTGAGATAAGATGCGACATTCATTCTCTTTGACGAATCAGTCTGCAGTTCGAGTATGCGCAAAAGTCCCTCTCCCGCCGCGACGTCGATGCCGTCTTTCGATACTCTTATGATCTCTCCCGGCGCGCCGAAATGTTCGCTTCTTGCGAGCACTTCAGACTTCCTTATCTTGAATCTCTCCCCGTTATAAAATGTGAACGATCCCGGCGAAGGCTCCGTGCCTCTGATCAGATCGTGCACCTGCTTCGCGTTTTTTGTCCAGTCTATATGAGCGTCCTCTTTTTTTATCATCGGAGCGTATCCCGCTCTTGAATCGTCCTGTTTTCTTCTCTCCAGCGTGCCGTCCGCGAGCTTTTCGAGTGTGATTTTAAGAAGTTCCGCCCCTTCGACTGCCAGCTTGTCCGTGAGCTCTCCCACTGTTACAGAATCATCCAGATCGCATCTGTACTCGAGTAAAATGTCACCCGTATCCATTCCTGCGTCAGTGAGCATCGTTGTGACTCCGGTCTCTTTTTCGCCGTTTATTATGCAGTGCCAAAGAGGAGCAGCTCCCCTGTATTCCGGAAGAAGTCCCGCGTGCACGTTTATCGTTCCGTATTTCGGGATATCGAGAACTCTTTGAGGGAGTATTTTACCGTACGCCGCTGTTACGACTATGTCGCACGGATACTGTCTCATTTCATCGTAAAATTCATCTGATTTGGCGCTTTGGGGCTGCAGAACGGGTATTCCGTGGGCGCTCGCCAAAACTTTTACGGGTGGCGGAGTCATTTTGTTGCCCCTTCCCTTCGGGGTGTCCTTCTTCGTGACCACTGCCGTAACATTGTGCTCTCTTATCAGCATTTCAAGCGAGGGAAGCGCAAAATCAGGCGTCCCCATGAATATCACGTTGAATCTCATATCTGCTGCTTTCTTACCTCTTTTTCCCTTGCGGATCGTTTAACCTGTAGTCTGTCGCCTTGTCCTTGTAAAGTATCCCTTCAAGATGGTCCAGCTCGTGGCTTATGATCACCGCAAGCTGTTCTTCAGCATGCATCTCTATTTCTTCGCCCTTTTTATTAAAAGCCCTGACAGTGACCTTGAGCGGTCTTTTTACCTCGCCGATGTGGCCCGGAAGGCTCAGGCATCCTTCTGTGGAGACCTGCTCTCCTTCTGCCTCGACGATCTGCGGGTTGATAAGTTCAAATTTGTGTCCGTCGCAATCGTCTATTACGACTATCCTCTTCAGTATGCCTATCTGAGGCGCGGCGAGACCGACTCCGTTTGCCTTGTACATCGTGTCGAACATATCATCTATGAGCATTTCAAGGCCTTTATTGAATTCCCTGACTTCCTTGCATTTCATTCTGAGGATCGGATCGTCCTCCACTCTTATCCTTCTTACAGCCATGATCAAACCTCCGTGTGGCAGGTGATGTCATCCTTGCCTTTTTTCTTGTTGAATCCGAACTTTTTGCCATATTTCTTCGTAAAAGACGTCAATATCGCGAGAAGTTCTTCCTTCGTGCCTGTTTTTACCGTTATTCTCCATCTGTATTTATCCTTGAGTTTCGGCATCGGACATCTGGCGGGTCCCAGAATATCCGTTTTTATTATACCATTTTCACGGGCGCTTTGACAAAGTATGTCGAACGACGCGTCAGCCCTGTCGAAAGCCGCCCTGTCGTTTTCAGAGTAAAATATCACAGTCCCCATCGCGCAGTACGGAGGATAATTCAGCAGTTTCCTTATTTCGCTCTCCGTATCGTAAAATTTTCGATAGTCCTGTGCGGCAGCTGAAACGAGGGCGTATGAATCGAGATTGTATGCCTGTATGATCACTCTGCCCGGAGTATCTCCTCTGCCTGCTCTTCCGCAGACCTGGGTGATGAGTTGGAATGCTTTTTCCGCGGCGTCGTAAGATCTGATATTCAAAAGAGAATCAGCCGAAACAACTCCCACGAGCGTGACTCCCGGAAAATCGTGTCCTTTCGCGATCATCTGAGTTCCCACGAGGAAATCAGCCTTGTCGTCGCCAAAGGCCCTGAGAGCCTTTTCGTGGCCTTCTCTGCCCGCAGTAGTATCCATATCCATCCTGACCACCGAAGAGCCCGGGAAGAGGCTTCTGAGTTCCTCCTCGACGCGTTCCGTACCCACGCCCCAGCGTTTTAACCTCGTGCTGCCGCATCCGGGACATTTTTCCGGTATTTTTACCGTGTTGCCGCA
Organism: Mageeibacillus sp. UBA1257; assembly: GCA_002308775.1. Lineage (GTDB taxonomy): Bacteria > Bacillota > Clostridia > UBA1212 > UBA1257 > UBA1257. The sequence continues at coordinate 24,183 of DBVT01000115.1, read as the reverse complement.
GTAGTGGCAGATGAGCCTTCCGATTTTTTCATGGACAGTCATCGCGACTCTGCACTTTGCGCAGACCATAGTTTTACCGCAGTCCTCGCAGAGCATGTCCTTTGAATATCCTCTTCTCTGAACGAATACTATCGTCTGCTCGTGATTCTCGATATTCTTTTTCATTTCGCCGAAAAGCCTTGAAGAGAAAATGCCTGTGTTTCCCTCTCGCACAGATTCTCTCATATCGACCGTTTCGACAGTCGGAAGACCGAATTTCGTCGCCCTGTGCAATATTTCGGCGTAATGGATCTCGCCTTTTTCAGCTCTGTAAAATGTCTCGATCGAAGGCGTCGCAGAACCGTAGAGCACGACCGCTCCGTCCTGTTTTGCCCTCATCACGGCTACCTCGCCGGCCTGGTATCTCGGACTTTCTTCAGATTTGTATGTTTTTTCCTGTTCCTCGTCTATTATATAAAGCGCGACTTTTTCAAAAGGCGCAAATACAGCGGATCTTGCTCCGATTACTACATCGACCTCTCCGTTTTTCGCCTTCTGCCACTCTCTTCTTCTCTCGGTATCCGTGAGCCTGCTGTGGAATATCGCGACTTTTCCTCCGAATCTGTTCGTAAAACGCGCCGTCATCTGCGGCGTCAGTGATATCTCGGGCACAAGCACAATTACCTTCTCGCCTTCGTCTATAGCCCTTTGTACGAGCTGAAGGTAGACCTCCGTTTTACCGCCTGACGTCACGCCGAAAAGAAGGCATTCGGCAAACCTTTTATCACTCATCAGCCCGTATATCTTATCGAACGCTTTCCGCTGCTCTTCATTGAGCTCTAACGGTCTTGACCTCTCTGTCGTCTCTTTTTTTGCGCAGAGCTGTTCTTTTTCTTCCCGCTCTCGGCATACGGATATATATCCTCTTTTTTCGAGCGTTTTAATAAACGATTCCGTTTTGGCGCCCATTATCTGCAGAAGTTCCTTTACGGGCATCTGTCCGTTCTCCAGAAGCAGCCTTATCGTTTCGATCCAACCGATATCTCTGAGATCGTCTCCTTCGATCAGTTTTTCGGCGTCCTCCCGTGAAATTGCGAGACGTGCTTTTTTCACCGTCTGCCCCTTTGCTTCCGCTCCCGGAGGCATTATGAGCTTTGCGGCGGCGCCCCTCGTGCAGATGTAATTTTTACTTATATCATCGCACAGATCGAGTTCCTTTTCCGAAAAAGGTTCGTGATCTGCGTTCAGGCCTGATATATTTTTTAAAAGTATTCCTTCTTTTTTTTCTTCGCCGGTGCGCCTCACAACGCCCGTGACGGTTCTGTTTGAAGGGCCGAATGGCACGTCGACGAAAACGCCCGCTCTTACCGTGTTCTCCATATCCTCCGGTACGGCATACGTGTAAAGATCGTCATATTCACTTGTGCTCTGAAGTAAAAAAATGTCAGCCGTCATTTTACCGTTTTTCTCTCGTTTTTGCCTCTTTTGTTATAAAAAAGCGGCTTTCGACTGCCGAAAACCGCCTTCTTTGTGTCAGTTTTTCTTTTCTTCGCCTCTTACAGTCACCTGATCAAACTCTCCGTCAGTTAAAATCAAAACGATCAGATGAACGGCTTGACCACGTCGGGGATATCGTTCTCGTCGCCGTTTATGCTCATATAGAAATCCACTTTCTGCGATCTTGAAATGTTCTCAACGCCTTCGAAGAAGACCTTAAGAGATTCGACATCCTGCTTTACGATGTACGTAAGGCCGTCAATAAAAATCGTCTCTATATCGTAATTCTGCGAAGCTACACCGCAAAGGAATCCGAGAAATGCTTCTGCGCCATGCACGGGATAATCGGAAATATTGATAAATCTGATCTTGTGAGTGAGTTTTATCGAAAGCTCTCTGCTGTCATCTATGTATACGACATTACCGTTGCTGGTTGCCGCAAGATCGTTTGCGGTATCGATCATGCGTTTAGTCTTGCCCATTCCTTTTCGGCCGTAGAATACCTTAACCATTTTGATCAATCCTCCACTTGTATATTACCGCTTTTCGCGATTTTGAGTTAACTATAGTTTACCCTTTTTTCGATTTTTTTGCAACAAGAAACAGGTAACTTTTTACTCTTTCGGCGGATCCTCCCGACCTGTCACGTCTTCGTATTCCTCGCCCGGTTTTACCATTTCGATCCTGGAAACTGACAGTTCGTAAGCAGTTTTTTCGACCGTCTCGCCGTTGTCCTTTTTCTTCTGGTACGTCCTGCTCTGGATCCTTCCCGTGACTCTCACATTCTCGCCCACTTTGAGTTTTCCCGCGAATCTCGCGTTTCTTCCCCAGAGTATACACGGAATGTAGTCAGATTTGTTATATGCCCTGTTGACCGCCAGTAAAATGTCGCCGATCTCCCTATTAAAGGGCGTGGTCCTGTAAACGGGCGGCTTGCACACGAATCCGTCAAGTAAAACTGTGTTGATGTCCTTCTCCGGCAACTCGTCGTCTGCGAATTCTATCTCCCTCGCAAAGACCATCAACTGCAAATGAACCCCCGAAGGACCGGTCAAATTGTACGAACGGAACTGTCCTTCGATCTTCACGTATCTGCCTGTTTTGTATTCCTCTTTGTCGGCAAGTCTCTCCGAAACCATTACAGGTATCAGATCGTTCGCGCCGCTCAAACGGCACACATCCAGCTTGAAATAGTAAAATCCTTCGCCGTAAATTTCGTGGCTGAATTTGAGTTCGTCTACGATCTTTCCTGATACTATGGCCTGATTTCTGCCGCTCGTATCGTTTATCATACGTAATATCCTCCGGTTTTATCTTTGGAAAATCAAAATGTCTCTTTTGCTGCTCCGACTGCTTTTATTCCGATCACAGCGTTCCGAACAATCTGTCTCCCGCATCTCCGAGTCCCGGTAAAATGTAGCAGTGCTCATTGAGTTTCTCATCCTTTGCGGCAATGTAGATATCTACATCCGGATGAGCCTTTGAAAGCACTTCGATTCCTTCGGGAGCCGCGATTATACACATAAATTTGATGTTATTGGCGCCGCGCTTTTTAATAAAATCTATTGCGGCTACAGCGCTTCCGCCTGTTGCGAGCATAGGATCGAGTACAAGTACCTGTCTCTCTTCTATGTCTGTAGGCAGCTTGCAGTAATATTCAACAGGCTTGTGCGTCTTGGGATCTCTGTAGAGTCCGACGTGACCCACTTTTGCGGCAGGTACGATCCTCATGATCGCGTCTACCATTCCGAGACCTGCTCTTAAGATCGGAACAAGCGCTACCTGTCTTTTGATCTGTCTTCCTGTTGTGACCATCAAAGGCGTTTCTACCGTTACTTCCTCTGTCGGCAGATCGTGCGTCGCCTCGTAACCCATCAGCAGAGCTATTTCATAAACGAGCTCTCTGAAATCTTTTACGGATGTGTCTTTGTTTCTGAGCATTGTGACCTTATGCGCGATAAGCGGATGGTCCATTACGAATATTTTTCCCACTTCTACAACTCTCCTTCTCTATTCCTGTAAAACATGCACTTTTGTATGTTTTTGTTATTATAGAACAAAACCCGCCGCTTGTCTACAAAAAAACGCCCTATTTTTGTCCCGTATCTTCATTTTCTCAGACGTTTATATCACTTTTTGAGTTTGATTTTGGGCTTTGCCGCCACAAAATATATTCTCCCTCTGTTTTTATCAACTTTCTCGAAAGACGTGCCTCCGAATGTTTTTATGTTCTCAAATCCGACATTTTCGAGACGCTCCGTTATCTCTTCCATACCGTAAAATCTTTCCCTTACAGATACGTCATTCCTGAAATAATTTTCGTCTTCCTTTTCAAACGACGTTATCTCATACTCGCATATTCTGCTCTTTTCGCTGTATTTTCCGTGCCAGATGCACGTATATTCGTCTTCGTCCACAAAGAAAACGTTTCCGTCGATCTTTTCTTTGAAATACTCCTCTGTCAGCACGTCGAACACGAAGATCCCTCCCGGTTCGACATAATTTGAGGCGAGAGAGAAAAATTTGTCCAGTTTCTTTTCTGTTGTGAGATGGTTGACCGTATCCGTCGCGCAGATGATCCCCGCAACAGTACCGTAAAGGTCCATTTTAGTCATATCCTGGCACAGCCAGAGTATATTTTTACCTGATCCGTCGCAGTTTTCTCTCGCTTTATCGAGCATCGCGGAAGAGACGTCAAGGCCTATCATATCGTATCCCTTTTGCGCGAGCAGATCAGTCAGAATGCCCGTTCCGCAACCGCAATCGAGCACGATGTTATTTTCGGTGTAATAAGGACGCGCGTATTTCTTCATCATTCTGTCAAAAAAGACAGCCGTGTCCCTGTAATATTTAACGGGCATCTCCCTGTTGTAAAAATTTTCAAATCCTCCGTACATTTCTCACCCTGTCAGCCTTTAAGGAGCAGTTCTTATTATTTCAAGCGCCTTCTGAAGCTGCGGGTCTTCTTCATACGTCAGCTCCGTAACAGGCTTGTCCGAAGTCGCCTCGATAATATGATCAGGCGTTATTCCTATTCCGTCTATACTGTCTCCCGAGGGAGTAAAATATTTCCAAACAGTCAGTTTTATTCCGCTGTCATCGTAATCGTATGTGTGCCTTTTCTGCCCTACAGCTTTCCCGTATGTCTGCGTTCCGACAAGCGTCGCTTTTTCAAAATCCTGAAGCGCGGCAGCTAAAAGCTCCGATGCCGATGCCGTTTTACCGTTCACAAGGACGACGAACGGAAGGTCGATCTCTGTCTTTTCGGACAGAATGGTCTTTGCAATATTTCCATCTTTGTCCTTTGCCGTCGCGATCGTTCCCTCCGGTAAAATTATATCCGCAACTGTCGTCGCGGCAGTCTCGATACCTCCCGGATTGTCTCTGAGGTCTATGATTATTCCCTTCGAACCTTCAGTCATAACGGTCGAGATGACTTCCTTGAATTCATCTCCTGTGCCGTTTCCGAACTGAGAGATCCTGATATATTTGATCTTACCGGTATAATCTGTCGTAAAAACAGTCTGAACATTCTCACCCGTCTGATCTATGCCGTCAACGTAATCGTTGTAATCCGACATTGTTCCCGGTTTATAGTATTGTGAATATTTGTCGTTCAGAGCGTTCATCGCTCCGTCGATAGCTCCTTCTATGATCGCGTTCTCGTCGTATGCGTAGTAATAGTTTTCTTTTACATATCTGAGTATGTCGTTGAACTTCGCTATTTTTTCCTTCGAGGTGTCATCGCCGTCGAAGACCACGCTCCTGCTGTCGGATACTGTCGCTTTGGAATAGAAAACTTTATCTGCGAATTTGAACGTTATAAAAACAGTTGCGACGACAATGATCGCCGCAACGATAAAGAGAACTATTCCGTTGATTTTGATGGTAAATCTGTCGGATTTCATTAATTTCTCACGCTTTCGATTTATTTATTGGGCACATCGAGATAAATGAGCGGATCGACCTTCGTATTGTCGACTCTCACTTCGAAATGCAGGTGGTTGCCTGTCGACGCTCCGGTAGATCCTACGAGAGCTATTACCTGGCCTCTTTTTACCGTATCGCCGACCTTCGCGACTATCTTTGAAGCATGCGCGTACATCGTCATAATACCGCCGCCGTGGTCAACCACTATATAGTTGCCCGAACCCGAACTGAACGATACGACAACGACTTTTCCGCCTGCCGCGGCAAGAATGTTAGAACCGGCCGGCGCGGCTATATCGATTCCTCCGTGGAATGCCGGAAGGCCTGTTATCGGGTGAACCGCTCTGTAGCCGAAAACGTCGGAGATCCTCGTCCATGACGGTGCAGGCCAGAGCATTTTACCGCCTTCATACGTATATTTCTTACTTTCTGCCATTAAAAGTTTTATCTTCGCATCAAGAACAGCTTCTTCCTTTTCGAGCTTTTCCTGCTGCTCTTTCAGGCTCTCCAGCTTGTTGATATTGCTGTTATAATTCGCCAGCGTGTTCTCTTCCGATGCCTTGAGATACGCGATCATAGCGTTGATCTCGGTGATGATCGACTCCTGGTCGTTTTTGATGGATTCCTGGTATGCCTTTTTTGAATCGAGATCGTTTTTAAGATCTTCGATCTCCTGGAGGAAATTCGTGTCGTAGGAGATCATATGCTTGTACATATTCGCCCTCGTGCTGAAATCAAGGACATTTTTAGACTCCAGAACGAGTTCGAGAGTAGAATAATCGGAATACCTGTACATAATTCTCGCTCTTTCGAGGAACTCAGTGACGTTTTTCTCGTATTTTGCCTGAGTCTCGGCGATCGAACCGTCTATTTCTTCAATAGTGGACTTCAAATCGTTCAGTTCTTCCAGAGCTTTTTCCTTCTCGGTATATTCCTTTGAAAGTTCTTTTCTCAGCCTTGCGAGTTCAGCCTCGTTCTGAGCTGCCGTCTTCTCGGTCGATTTCTTCTGATCCTTCAGATTGTTTATTTTCTCTGCGATATTTTCAGACTGGTTCTGCTTGTTCTCTATTTCGTTCTGAAGATCCTCGAGTGAGGTCGACGAAAAGCCCGAAATACACAGAAAAACTGCGGCAAAAGCAACCGTAACGCATATAAGCAGTGAACCGATCAAATATTTTAAATTCTTGCTCATTTTTGGCCTCCTCTTTCAAATCAGGTCTTCTCTTTTTCGTATTTTCTGATCGCCAGAAGACTTCCTATGATACCTACGGCGATACCGGCTATAAGAAACGCTGTCAGGTAGCCCTTGCTCGCTTCCTCAAAAGGCATAAGCGTAAAAAGCGCCGTGCCCAAGTTTGCCAATCTCTTGCTCACTATACTGTACAGAAGCTTCAAGCCGAGGAACGAGAGCACCGCTCCTATCAGTCCTATTGCGATACCTTCTATCACGAACGGTCCCTCTATGTAGAAATGGGACGCTCCGACATATTTTTCTATCTCTATGCTTTCTTTTCTCGCAACAACTGTGAGTCTGATGGTATTGACCACCAGGAATACAGAAAGTATTCCGAGGATTATCGATGAGATCAAAGTCGTGACTCTGATCGTCGTCTGGATCCTCTGGAATGTTTTCACGACGCTGATATTGTCCTTTACATATTCGACGCCGTCCATCTTGTACATCGCCTCGACGAACTGCTCAGCCGCGGTCGCGCTCTTTAATTTCACGTCAAACGATCCGTAAAACGCCTCTGCGCCTTTGGAATAATCCTGGAAAAGATCGGAATCCTCTCCGAGGAGTTCGAGGAATTTCGCAAGGTTTGCCTCTTTAGTGATATATACGATGCTCGATACTGCCGGATTGGCTTCTATCTTACGCATCAGGAGAATGGCGTCAGCGTTCGTGACTTCAGATGTACAGTCGATCCTGATCTCAGGCTTGTCGGCGTATCTTTCAAGTTCGTTCTGAATGTTTTTCGAAACGAGCGAAAGCGATCCGATAAGCAGAAGCGTCACGAATATAACGTAAATCGAAGACAGGATCATCAGAATATTCTTCTTAAGGCCGGTAAAACCCTGCTTCAGCGTATAAAAGAAAACTCTCAGCTTGCTCAAGACGCGATGACCTCCCCGTGATCCAGCATTACGATGCGCTTATTCATGCTTCTCGCAAGCTCCTGCTCGTGAGTCGCTATGATTACAGTGGTCCCGTAGCTGTTTATTTCATCGAAAAGCCTCATCAGCTCTTCCGAATTGTCCGGATCGAGATTCCCTGTAGGCTCGTCAGCGAGTAGTATTTCGGGGCTGTTCACTATCGCCCTTGCGACAGCCACTCTCTGCTGTTCTCCGCCTGACAGTTCCTCGGGATATCTGTCTGCTTTTTCTTCCAGTCCTACGACTGCAAGCGCAAGCTGCACTTTTTCCTTTATCGTTTTTCTCGAAGCTCCTACGATCTCCAGCGCAAGCGCGACATTCTCAAATACGGTCTTCTTTTTTATGAGTTTAAAATCCTGGAATACGACGCCGAGCATCTGTCTGTAGCCTGATACTCTGAGTCTCCCTATCTTACTCAAGTCGCGCTTCGCGGAGACTATTTTACCTGATGTGGGACGCTCTTCGAGCATAAGCAGTTTAATGAGCGTCGTCTTGCCGCAGCCGCATGCGCCCATAAGGAAGACAAACTCGCCTCTCTCAATGGAAAAAGAGACGTTTTTCAAGGCCTCTACTCCGTTGGGATATACTTTTGATACTTTATTTATGTCAACCATCGCCGAAGGATTCTGCTTTGCGTTTTCCTTCGCGACTTTGTTTTCGTTCATTTCTTTCCGGGTCTCTTCCATTTTCTTTTTCCTTTCTCATTTGTAATCAGCGCTTTGAAGGCGTCATATCTTTTGTGCTCATCCGTAATATCAAACGGATGCCTGTTTTTTCGTCTTTAAGTACCTCAGTATCTGTATGGCAAGCCTGATCCTGACTCCGTCCTCGAATTTTGTGCAGTCGAGGCCCGTCAGCTTGTTGAATTTCTCTACCCTGTACATCAGCGTGTTTCTGTGCACGTAAAGCACCCTCGACGTTTCGCTGACATTCTGGTTATTTTCAAGGAAACAGTTCACTGTATCGATCAGTTCACGTCCCGTTTTCTCCTCTGCGTCGATGCTGCCGAGTATACTCTCGAGATATCTTTCGCAAACGCCTTCGGGAAGTTCGCATACGAGCGACGCGACTCCGAGTTTTTTCTCATCCAGAGCGCCTTCAACAAGTCCGAACGAAATACCCGTCTCGCAGATCCTCACTGCGTCCTCATATGAGGAACTGATCTTATCAAATGACGACACTTCGTTTCCGACAGCGACACATACGTTCGTCATCGTCTCAGCCTGCATAGTCTCTCTGACCGCTCCGGCGAGCTCCATAACGTTCGCGTAATCGTTTTCCTTGGTTAAAAAGCTGATCACCGCGACTGCGTCCTTTTCCATCGGAACAGTCTCGAATCCCGCATCGACAGGGAAAATGCTCTTAAGTACTTCTATATCGTCACCGGAAAAAACAGCTCCCTGGCTGATCGCTTTGACATAGATAACTGCGCTTCCTGTCACCTTTTGATCCGTGCGGGATGACTTCATCGCTTCCTTGATCTCGCTCTTTCCGACGCTCTTGCCCTGCAGGATGCCCCTTAAAAGATCTTCCTTTGTGAGCGTTTCTTTCTCTGTTTCTTTTTCGAGAGCAACGGAGGCCAAATTCAGAACAGACCTGCAATTTTCTTCGTCGCCTCTCAAGAAGAGATATGCTGTTTCTCCGTCCGACGTCGCTGTTTTCAGAAAACAGTATCCGTCTTCGCAAAAGAAAGCTTCTGCTTTTTCAGGTGATCTCAAAGGCACTTTTTTTCTCGTTTTTTCAGGGTACAAAACCGTGCCGTCTTCCCTGCAAACCCCCACGGGATTTTCAAGCAGCCCGGCGATCTTGTCAAGTATTCTTTTTTCAAATGTGCTTATCAAGTTGCACACACCTGCCCAAAAATACTTATACAAGTAATAATATACCACAGCGTTGTACATTTTTGCAACAGTTTTTACACTTTTGAATCATTTTTTCGGGTAAAAACGGACAGATAATATGAAAAATCGCGTATAAAATAAAACGCGCGCGGATCTTTCGATCTCGCGCGCGCCTGTAGGCTGTAAAAATCAGTTGAATATGACGTTCTCTGTCTCTTTATCGAATACGTGGACCTTATCCGTATCGATAGCGAATCTCATAACGTCTCCCGCGAAGATATTGCCTCTCGGTTTAACTCTTGCAATGAAGAGCGTCTGGTCGATCATCATATAAAGCAGAGACTCCGAACCGAGGAGCTCGACAACGTCGATCTTAGATTCGATCTGGCTGTCTTTGAATGTATCGAGATAGATCGCCTCGTCATGTACGTGCTCGGGACGAACACCCATAACAACTTCTTTGTCGAGGTATCCGAGGTCAAGGAGAAGCTTTCCTTTTTCAGCGGGCAATTTAACTGTCCATCTCGTCTGTCCGAGTCTGAGGAGAACATCCTCGCCGCTCTTCTCGACACGTGTGTCAACGAAGTTCATCTGAGGGCTTCCGATGAATCCCGCGACGAACATATTGACGGGTTTCTCGTAAAGTCTCTGAGGAGAGTCGACCTGCTGGATATAACCGTCTTTCATAACGACGATCCTCGTACCCATCGTCATAGCCTCTGTCTGGTCATGCGTAACGTATATAAATGTCGTCTGCAGTTTCTGATGGAGTTTGATGATCTCAGTTCTCATCGTTGCACGCAGTTTAGCGTCCAGGTTTGAAAGAGGTTCGTCCATAAGGAATACTTTCGGATCACGGACTATAGCTCTTCCGAGCGCAACTCTCTGCCTCTGACCACCGGACAAAGCCTTGATGGAACGGTCGAGATATTGTTCGATCTCGAGGATCCTTGCGGCTTCCTGAACCTTCTTCTTGATCTCGCCCTTAGGTGTCTTTCTGAGTTTCAAACCGAAAGCCATATTCTCGAAAACTGTCATATGAGGATACAGAGCGTAGTTCTGGAA
>DBVT01000115.1:13426-13595 GCA_002308775.1 Mageeibacillus sp. UBA1257 | reverse complement strand
GAAGGACCGACCAGAACGACGAACTCCTTGTCAGTTATGTCAAGGTTAAAGTCGTTTACGGCTGTAACGCCTCCGGGATATTTTTTGTAAATGTTTCTGAGCTGTACGCCTGCCATGTATCCTACCTCCTAAGATTTGTTATTTCACAGTTGGAAATACTCTCTTTGCC
>DBVT01000115.1:13227-13417 GCA_002308775.1 Mageeibacillus sp. UBA1257 | reverse complement strand
ACGTATTATATCATACGCGGCATTGAAATAAAATACCCCAAACTGCACATATTTTTTAACTTTTTTTGTATTTGGCTTTGAGCACTTTGCACAATTATTAAGAAATAACGTGTTTCTCTTTTGTGTATACTGCGGAACGATATCCCGTCGGGTAAAACGGTCAGCTTATATTCTTGAGTTCTTTATATCT
>DBVT01000115.1:13085-13213 GCA_002308775.1 Mageeibacillus sp. UBA1257 | reverse complement strand
GCGTCTTCGTACGAGACTCCTCTGCCCTCTTCGTCCCAGAGCACAGCCGTATCGAGGCTCGGGAACCTTTTAACTCCGTCGGGCGTTTTGAGGAATTTATCCCTGTATCTCATCATCGCGAGTCCGTC
>DBVT01000115.1:11428-13020 GCA_002308775.1 Mageeibacillus sp. UBA1257 | reverse complement strand
CATGACTTTCGCGAACCAGTCGACGCCTACTCCGCAGAAATATTCAAATCCGAAATCGAGCAGCACCTGCTGCGCCGGAGGCACCGTATCCTTCTCCGTAGAAGGCTGCCATGCGCCGTACGGGAATACATATATCTTTGTCTCTCCTATTATGGGAGTGATCTCGTTTTTGAATTTGTTCGCGTCGTCCCACATCGAATTTTTGGAATAATTCGTCATCGTTCCGTGCTTGTATGAGTGGCTCGCGAAATACCAGCCGTTTTCCTTGAGTTTCGCAACGAGAGGTTTTACCTTTTCGATCTCGGCCTGTCTTGAGGCTTCCGTTCTGAGTCCGAGAGGATCGTTCGGGTCTCCTTCCGTCAATATCCTGTAAACCCTGTAGCCCAAAACTCCTTCGTATCCCGTAACGCAAAGCATGCCTTTCGCCCCTTTGTAAGAGAAATCGGGATGCTCGCTGACGAATTTTTCGAGGATCGGCACGTGCTCGTTGTCGTCGCTGTAAAACTCCGTTCCGTCTGCCATTTTAGTATATGACATTATCTTTCCGTCTTTAACGCAAAGCTTGTCTACAAATCCGTGACCTGCTTTTTTCGAATAATAGTTAACGTCGTCAAACGAAAGAACGAGCGGCTTCTTGCCCTTCGGGAACATTATCGGCTTTTTCAAAGAGAACGTTTTGTTGCCGTCAGCATCGGCAGATGAAACGTAGACGTCGTTGATATTTATGAGCATATAACCGTCTTTGTAGAGCGCTTCGAGCATCCCTTTGAACTCCGGGACAGTAACGCAGTCTATAAAGAACGTGGATGTGAGCCTCTTGTCAAGATCTCCTCTGAAGCAAAGTTCGGGATAAGCGATCAGCGAGTGCGTAAAAATGTGCTCTACTCTTCCGTTGTATTCCACGAGTTCAAACTCGCCCGTGTAAGGCGTAGGCGACGGTGTCGCAGGCGGAGCTTCTGTAGGCGTAGCGTTGTCCGAAAGCGCAGGAGTAGGCGTCTGACCTTCGATATCCGTTACTTTCGGATCTTCTCCGCTGTCAGGCGTATTTGTCGGATTCAAAACAACTGGCGCGGTCGTTTCCGGTTTATTCGTCGGGTCCTGTTTGTTGTCTTTCTTGTCCTTTACTATGCTGATCACGAGTACTGCACAGAGAACAAGAACAGCGATTATCAGGGCTATCAGAATTATCTCCAGTATTTTTGATCTTTTCTTATTGTCCGAAAATTTATTTCCAGGCATTTTTAATACCTCTTTGGTAAAATATTTGACTTACAGTAGTATTATAGCACGATTTTGTTGATTTTACGAGAGCACGGCAGTGGCAAGCGAAACCATCAAAGGAATTGTCAAAAGGCCGACGACATTAGTAATAAAAACCACTCTCGCGCCTGACATGCTGTCCCCTCCGTATGCCTCGGGGAAAACTATCGTATTGAGTCCTCCCGGCAGGCTGAGGAAAAGAACGCCCATTATCGCGTTGGCGCCTCTTATACCCGCAAGCCGGAATACGAGCAGTCCGACAAGCGGAAAAATAATAAGCCTGAGCGACGATATGATATACGCGGGCACGTTGTCGAAGAGCTTCTTTATTT
>DBVT01000115.1:6510-11361 GCA_002308775.1 Mageeibacillus sp. UBA1257 | reverse complement strand
TTTGTCTGTGATCCCCGCAAGTCCGCAGATCATTCCGAGCACCATGGCGATCGTCGAAGGGCTCGTCACAAGACCTTTGAGAGATATCCTGCCTCCCGGTTTTAACATCTGCACGGCGACCATATAGGTAAAAATGAAGAACGGCATCGTCCAGATCATAAAATCGAAAAGCGCCGCCTGTCCGAGGAGCGCGGTTACGATCGGATAACCGATGTATCCGTAGTTCGGGCACGTGAGAGCGTATGTATACACGCTTTGCGTATCCCTGTTCTTTGAAAACAGTTTGGATACGAAGATCCCGATGACAAGTGTGACTGCCAGCACGCAAAGACCGGTGAGGAACATCCATTTGTCCTCCGTGAGATTTTTTACCGTGCAGCATTCAGCCATCGTCGAAAAACTCAAAGCGGGGACGAATATGTTCACACAAAGCTTTGACAGTACGTTCGAGGCGTCCTCTCCCACTTTTTTGAGTTTCGCAAAAAAGAAACCGAAGGCCATAAAGATAAACAGTATGGCCATCTGCTGTATCGTTATAAGAAATGTCTGAAACATTTTTTACCTTCTTCCAACTGTTGTCGAAGCGGAACCGGCCGGGACATCAGTCCAGTTCTTTGACGCCGGTATAGAGCTCGTAATATCTGCCCTTCATCTCAAGAAGCTGTTCGTGAGTGCCTCTCTCGATGATCTCTCCGTGTTCGAGGACCATTATAGCGTTTGCGTTTCGAACTGTCGAGAGCCTGTGAGCAATTACGAAAGTCGTTCTGTTCTTCATCAGCATATCCATTCCGCGCTCGATGTGGCGCTCTGTCCTCGTATCGACTGAAGATGTTGCTTCGTCGAGAACGAGTATGGGAGCCTTGCTGATCGCGGCTCTGGCGATATTGAGAAGCTGCCTCTGACCCTGAGAGAGGTTTGCTCCGTCTCCTTCGAGCATCGTGTTGTAACCTTCCGAGAGCCTCATTATGAAGCTGTGGGCGCTCGCCGTTTTAGCAGCTTCAATGACCTCGTCATCTGTTGCGTCAGGCCTTCCGTATCTGATATTTTCCATGACCGTGCCCGTAAAAAGATGTGTGTCCTGAAGGACCATCGCGATATTTTTACGCAGGGAATCTCTCGTGTATTCCTTGATGCTTCTGCCGTCGATCGTGATCTCTCCCTCTTCGATATCGTAAAATCTGTTGAGGAGATTCGTTACCGTAGTTTTTCCCGCGCCGGTGGAGCCGACAAAAGCTATTTTCTGACCTGGTCTCGCGTAAAGATCTATGCTCTTCAAAACCGTCTTTCCGGGCAGATATCCGAACGTTACATCCTTCAGAACTACCTCTCCTTTGACGTCGTTCATTTCCACGGCGCCTTCAATATCCGCCGCCTCGGGATCCGCGTCCATGATGGCGAACACCCTCTCCGCGCCTGCGAGAGCCGCGAATATTGTCGAAGTCTGCTGGGAAATATTGTTTATCGGCATTGCGAACTGTCTGGAATACTGAGCGAACAGCGTAAGTATACCGGGGGTCATTTTCCCGAGGACCATTAATATTCCGCCGACGCCTATCGTGACAGCGTATGTTATCTGAGAAGTGTTTCCCATGATCGGTCCCATTATGCCGCCCCAGAACTGTGCTTTGAACTGCTTGTCTCTCATATCGTCGTTGAGCAGTCCGAATTCGTCAACGCACGTCTCCTCGTGGTTGAATAATTTTACGACCTTCTGACCCGTTACAGTCTCCTCGACGTATCCGTTGACAGCTCCGAGAGCAGCCTGCTGGGCGCCGTAATATTTGGACGACTTCTTGGCGATCATGAGGCCTCCTTTTAAGAATACAGGCACGAAAACGATGATGATAGCCGTGAGGAGAAGATTAGTCGTGATCATAAAGAACAGCGTTCCGATCAGCATCACGGTTCCCGAGATGAGTGACGTCAGCGAGTTGTTCAGCATCATATCCATATTGTCTATATCGTTCGTAAAACGTGACATGATCTCGCCCGTGGGCTTTCCGTCGAAAAACCTGACAGGCAGATGCTGGAGCTTTTCAAATAAGTCGTTTCTGATCTTTTCCATAGAGCCCTGCGACACGGAAAGCATCAGCCTGCTCTGGAGATACGTCGTCGCGATACCGACCATGTAGATCGCAGCGAGTATTATTATCGCAGTTAAAATGTACGTCAAAACCTTGTCTCCGGAAATCAGGACCACTCTTTTCGACACCTTCGTGATCAGATCGTCCGCAGCCTTTTCCAGAACTTTCATCTCGACTTCCCTGCCTGTCACAACGACAGTCAGTTTATCGATTATCGGAGCTAAAAAGTACGATCCGACGAGTGATGTGACCGTGTTTACGAGCATGCAAAGGAGTACGACAATAATTCTGAATGTGTACGGTTTTAGGTACGCGAATGTCCTCTTTATCGTTTTCATAGCATGCTGAGGCTTGCCCGTCGCACCGTTTCTGTTCCCTCTGTTGCCCGGTCCCATCATCATGCCTCGCTTTTGAGCCGCAGCCGCGCTGTTATATTGAGCCTGAAGCTGTTCCAAAGTTCTCTTCATAACGGTCACGCCTCCTTCCTGTCATTTTGCGAATAGTAGATCTCCTGATATTCGGGGTTGCACGCGAGAAGCTCGTCGTGCGTTCCGACTCCTGTGATCTTTCCTTCGTCCATGACTATTATCGTATCGGCGTCTATTACGGATGTTATCCTCTGTGCGATAATTATTTTTGTTGAACCCTGCAGTTCGTCCCTGAAAGCCTTTCTTATCTGAGCTTCCGTAGCGGTGTCGACTGCGCTCGTGGAGTCGTCGAGAATGAGTATCTTGGGCTTTTTAAGAAGAGCCCTCGCTATACATATCCTCTGCTTCTGACCTCCCGAAACGTTCGTGCCTCCCTGCTCTATTTTAGAATCGTATCCGTTTGTAAAAGACATTATGAATTTGTCAGCCTGAGCGTATTCGGCTGCCTTCTTCATCTCCTCTTCCGTAGCGTTTTCATCGCCCCATCTGAGGTTTTCGGCTATGGTTCCCGAGAACAGCGTGTTTTTCTGTAAAACGATGCCTACCCCGTCGCGAAGATTTTTAAGAGAGTAATCGCGGACGTTCACGCCGTCCACAAGCACTTCTCCTTCGTCTGCGTCGTAGAGCCTTGAAATGAGGGAAATAAGCGTCGTTTTGCCGCAGCCGGTAGAGCCTATGATACCGACAGTGGAGCCGCTCTCGATCTTGAGATTGATGTCGTCGAGAACCTTGTCCTCCGAGTTTTTGTAATATCTGAATGAAACGTTTCTGAACTCGATATCGCCTTTTTCGACCGTTTTTTCGGCTTCAGCCGCGTTTGAGTCGTCTATATCTGTCTTTTCATCGAGTATTTCTTCTATTCTTCTTGCCGATGCCAGAGCTCTTGAAGAGTTCATCAGCATCATCGTGACCATCATCAGCGAGAAGAGCACCTGAGATACGTATGTTATAAATCTGGAGAGTTCGCCGACGGTCATTCCGACTGAGGGATCGAGGACGATTTTACCTCCGAACCAGATCACTGCGAGAGTCGTGACGTTCATGAAGATCGTGATGATCGGCTGCATGAATATTATGACTTTCATCGCTGACATTCCGGCGTCTTTGAGTTCTCTGTTTGCCTGCTCGAATTTGTCTATCTCGTATTCTTCTCTGACGAACGATTTGACGACACGGACGTTCGTAACATTTTCCTGAACCGTCGAGTTCAGACCGTCGAGTTTCTTCTGCATCCTGGAAAATCTGGAAAAACCTTTGGTGATTATGAGAAGTATAGTCACGATCATCAGCGGTATCGTCACCGCGAATACGATCGAAAGTCTCGGGCTCGTCATTATCGCCATCACAAGTGCCGCGATCAGCATTCCCGGGCTTCTGAGCGCCATCCTGAGCATCATATTGACAAAGTTCTGCAGTTGAGTCACGTCGTTTGTAAGCCTCGTGACAAGAGAACCCGTCGAAAATTTATCTATATTCGCGAATGAAAATTTCTGTACGTGTCTGTATGCGTCTTCACGAAGGTCTGTCGCAAAATTTACGGAAGCTTTCGCTCCGAAATACGCTCCTCCGATGCCTCCGGCCATCATAAGCACAGCGGTGAGGATCATAAGGCCCATTATTCCGAGGCTCCCGGGTATAGTCAGCGTACCTTCGTTCGCACCGTCTATGACCTGTGAGAAGAGCCTGGGCATCACGACTTCTCCTATGACCTCAACGATCATGCACAAAGGGCCGATAATGAAATAAGGAAGATACGGCTTTACGTATTTGAACCATCTTTTCATTTTACGCACGCCTCCTTGTCAGTTTCGCAGCATCTGCCGCATTCTCCGCCGCACTCGCGGTTCATCGCAACAAGGCTGCCGTGTATTTTTTCAATGCATTTTAACGTAGCCGCTATCTCCTCTTCCGTCACGTCGGAAAACATCAGATCGTCTGCCTTATCGAAAACCTCTTTCGTCTTTTCGAGCATCCGAAGTCCCTCATTTGTTAAAACGATCTCGTTGTATCTGTTGTCTTCCTCGTCCGTTTTCTTTTCAACAAAGCCTTTTTTCTCGAGCTTTTTGAGAGTAGCGGCGACAGCAGCCTTGCTGATCTTCATCTTTTCAGAGAGTTCCTTCTGGCCGACTTTCCTGCCGCTGAATTTGAGGATCAGCAGCATTCTGTGCTGCGAAGGGGAACAGTCCAGGTCCTGCAGCGATTTTTCCATCACGCTCCTGTGAAGCCTTCCCGTTTCCAGCATCATTTTTATGAATTTGTGCTTGCTGTTTTCACAAATGTCCACTTACGCACCTCCGTAAAATAACGATCGGATTACCGTCACGTCCGGTTTTTCAAAG
>DBVT01000115.1:203-6428 GCA_002308775.1 Mageeibacillus sp. UBA1257 | reverse complement strand
TTTTCTGTCAATTTATGCTTAATTTGATCGCTTCGATCTCTTTGATCTCGAGTTCGATCTCCTTTTCTATTCTTTCGCAGTCCTTTTTTATATCGTCTATCGTCTCTTCGCCCTTGGGCTTTCTGTCGTAACGCTGCTGTCTGGGCTGATTTTGAAATCTCCTGTTTCTCTGATCGTTGTACTGCCTGTTGCCCTGGCTGCGGTCCTGGTTCTGCCTTGGCTGGTTCTGGCGGTCTTCCCTCTGAACGTTCTGCCTCTGCTCCTGTCCCTGAGACTGATTATGAGCCTGGTTCTGCGACTGATTCTGAACGTTCTGAGGCCTGTTCTGCTGTCTGTTTTCACCCTGGTCGGCGTTTTGCCTGTTCTGGCCGCCTCCCTGGTTTTGCTGCTTGTTCTGGCCGTTTCCCTGGTATCTGTATCTGTTGCCGTTTCTGCGGTGGTAATAGTTTCTGTTGCCGCCCTGGCCTTTATTTCCGCCGTTTTCTCCGGCATTCTCTGTTTTTTTGACTTCTTCCGGCATAAATCGCTCCTTTTTACTTTAAATACTCAATCGTCGTCTTCTCAACAAGCTTCATCCGCGCGATATGAATCTCACTTCTCCGTTTTCCGCGTAAAATGTGTACTTTCCCTCTTTGACAGATCTGACTCCGTCCATCCTCTTCGAGTTGAAAAATGCAGCGAGAGACTGCTCCTTGAATCCCGGGATCTCGTCCGTGAATTTCGCGAACATCGAATCGATATACAGTTCCTCCGAATTCGTATACAGAAGCGGCTCGTCCATCGTCTTATTGTACTTTTCTATCGCATCGGGCAAAACGCTCCCCGGCACCAGGCATTCGGGCTTTCTGAACGATCCGAATGTGTAGCCGGCCAGTTTTACGAACGATCCCTCGTATAGTTCCTCGGAACCGCTCTCTCTGAACACGCCCTCCGCAACAACGACGGTCTCAGGCTGAAGGTCGATCTTTAAAGGCATGTAACTGTCGTCATTTATCAGCGGGCTGTCGTACGGACTCAGAAAAGCAAGCAGGCACTGTTTTTTTATCCCGTATATCTCCGTTTCGACCGCGCAGTACTCATCGGATTTGATGCCGCACTCCATCACTCTGTCAACGTCTGTCGTTTTTACAAAACTAAATAACTTCACAGTTTCGTCTCCAATCGGTTATTTCGAGTAAAAATTATACTATCGGCGGCAGATTTTTGCAATCATTTCACAACAATATCGACCGTGAACTTCGTTTGAGAGCCTATCGGGACTCCTTTCGCGTCGAGACAGTACGCGGACCGGTGTCTGTCGATCACTACCGTTACGGTCGCTTTTCCCTCTTTGAGAGCAGTTATCTTTCCGTCTTCGCTAACAAAAACGACGTCAGGATCCGACGATCTGCAGGTATAAGTCACTTTGCCTGCCGTTCCGTCGAGCTGGATATTTTCAAAGAAAGGTCCCGAATAACCCTTTTCAAGTTCCAGGATCCCTCCTTTATCACCCCGTGTGCCCTGCTTCATGGAGAACCTGTAATTGCTTCCGTTGTAAAACAGATCCTTCGTCGGACTGTAAGTGTAAACCGTCATATCAGTCCCGTTTTCGATGTGAATAAATGCCGCCATCAGTTCGCCTCCGTTCAGCGTGCCCTGCGGATCGACGCACAGATAAGTCACCGGATCTCCGCAGTCATTGTACATAACGCTCGCCGCCGTTCCGTGGCAGTCAAAATGTCCGCTGCACACGAGGAAAACATTCGGCGTCGTCTTTATAAAAGACTTCCAAAGCTCGTTTGACGAGACTGCTTTTCGAATGTGAGCCGTCTGCTCGTCCTGCAATATCAGAGTTTTCGGAGCAAGTGCCGCGTGAGTCACCACGATCACATGTGTATCGGGATCGTCGTCGCACATCTGCTTGGCTGCTTTCACCGTGTCCTTGAGAGGAGCGAATTCGAGGGCGATTATCATATATTTTTCGCCTTCGTAAGAAAATTTATGCCACGTATTTGACATCGTTCCGTCGAGCGTGCCGAAGTCCGTACTTCCGTACATATTCGCGTATTTTTCAAGCGGATATGCCCTTTCATAGCCGGAATGGTCATAAATGAGAACCTTCGGATTATCTTTTCTGTATTCTCCCGCCTCGTTTGCCGCCAGGCCGATCAGACTGCTTGAATTGTTTCCGTAGTCGTGATTTCCTACAGCAAGAGCGTATTTAAGACCCGCCTCGTCGAACATCTCATGGCCTTTTACGGATACGCTCCACTGCTCGGGAACGCATGAGTCAACAAGGTCGCCGACGTCCATTGTATAGAGAACATTCCACTTGTCGGCCTTGTCGATTATTCTCTGCATGCCGTCATAATATTTCTGAGCGTTCCCGGAGACAACTATCTGCGGGTCACCTATCGCGACAAGAGTAAAACCTTTGCCCTTTTCCGGAAAATCAATATCTTTTTCTTTTGCCCAGTGTTTCGCGATCTCCGGATCGACTTTTTCTATCAGTTCGACTTTTATTTCATCGAAATATGCCGTTCCGACGCATCCCCACACACGGCACATAAGTCCCGCTTCTCCCGTAAAAGAAGCAGTGTAATACGCCTCATAATACGTCCATTCCTGCGTTTGCGGTGCGTTGAAAGAGAGATATATACCGGTGTAATTTGTCGTACCGTCGAGTGTTATATACGCTCCTCCGTTTCCGTTATGTGTGTAACTCTCGAGCGACTCCGTTTTTATCCACGCGCTGATCTTGTATTTCGCGTCCTCAACGACATGGATCTTCTGTCCCCAGGAAGAAGACGATGCGCTCTTTAAATAATGCGTCACCTTGAGCGATCCTGTACCGTCTTCCGTGTGTGACAGCGCGTCAAAAAAATGATCTGTCCCGGACGGAGCCCATCCCGACCAGACGCTTGAGAATATCTCCTCGTTTTCGAAGTTTCCGTCCGTAAATCCCGTGTCGTAGCTGACTCGCTTTCCTATGCCCGCTCCATTTTTACAGGCGGTAAAATCAAAAACCGACAGCATGAGCAGAATGCAGGTAAAGGCGCAGATCGCTCTTTTTAAACCTTTTTTCATTTCCGGATCACCCTTTTACGCATATTATTACATTCCGGGCATTTTTCCTGTTTTGAAGTCCCTGAAAATATCAGTATATCGCTGCGTTGCCCCAGCCGGCGCTGTCACAAGTTATACCGTCTCCCCCGTCTGTCACGACAAGATTGATCTCTTTTCCTCCGGCTATATCCGCGATGAATTCGTATGATTCGCCCGCATTGAGGATGGGGGACGAAGCGATCCTCTTTCCGTCCAGCTCTATATGGAACTGTATCTTTCCGGTGACGCCTCTCCTGTTTTCCTTGCCGACTATTGCCCGGAATTTGGTACAGTTGTACTGACCGATCTCTATTATTATCTCCGCTTTGCCGTCGGGGATATCCACATGCGTCCTTATGCCCTTCTCAAACTCGTATTTTCCGATCATGAGAGTGTCGCCGAATTCGTCGCTGTCTCTGTTGGGCCGGAACAGCGGATATTCTTCTTCGGAAGTCGCCTGATACATCCTCCAGTATTTCCACGGCAGATCGGACAGCATTATCGCTCCTTCCGGAGGCGTGTCGTTCAGCATTACTTTTTCTTCCGTTGGCGCGTCTGCAACACCCTGATCCGGTTGTTCTTCACCGTAATCCGGGAAGTCGATTGGAGTTGTTCCGAACCAGACAGTCGTGGCGGAAGACTTTTTGTCCAGTTTTACGGTGAATCCGTTTTTGTTCACCTCTGAGCCTTTGACTTTCGTGACTGTCTTGGCGTCGAAATCGCAGAAATAATAATCCGTTCCGTCCTTCAGCCCTTTCGGGAACAGCGTCTGCTCGGCGTTATCGCACTTCGATCTCCTGAAGACTTCCATTACGCCTTCGTTCCTTGCTTTGTCAACGAACTCCCACGCGAGCCATTTTGCCTTATCTCTCGTCCATTCTGTCAGCGCATAATAATCATTGTCATAGTACTGCTGTGCGATCTTCAGTTCCTTGATAAGTCCGGAGAGCAGTTTCCATGCGAGTTTGTCGTTTCTGATATCGTAGTTCAGTGTCACGGACGAATTAAAAACGGACCTCAGCATATATTTCCGCACCGTCGTCGATACAGTGCTGTTTGAAGGACCGCCGTTGAACGGGATCCATTCGTACAGCGACATATTCATCGTCTGTACGATCTCGCTTTCTTCCTGATCGAAATCCGTCCTGTGAAGAGGAACAGATCTCCTGAGACTCTCGAGGTCAAGCCTGCCGCCGCCGGATGCGCAGTTGTCTATTTTAAGACCCGGAACAGACGAAAGAAGAGTATCCCAGAAGTTCAGATATCCCTGGCAGTACAGATTCTCTGTTATTCCCTTTCTGTCTTTCCCCTCGTCATGAGCCGCCCATGCCCCCGCAGGATCGATATTGTAGTCCTGTCTGTAAACGGTTATGTTTCCTTCTTTCAGCACTTTCAATACGTTTTTCGTGAGGAATTCCACGGCTTCCGGGTTGCCCAGATCGTACAGAGAAGAACTTTCTCCGAGCGTCCATTCCTCCTTGAATTCCGGATATATTTTCTTCATATTTTTGAAAGTCGTCCTGAAGATCTCCGGTTCGAACCAGAGTATCGTCCCTTCGAGTCCCTTTTTATGTGCGTGTTCGGTGATATCGGCGAATTTTTCGGGAAATCTTTCCGTATCTACGTTGTAGTTGCCCGACTCGACCCATGAACCGATCTTTCCGAAAGTCGGAGACCGGTACCATCCGGCGTCCATCCACCAGTAATCCAGCCCGATATCTTCATTTGCATATCTGTCTATCGAATCGAGCTGGCTCTTCGTATCTGCGTCCGCCATGCACCCGTAAAGCCATGAGCTCGACGCTGTGACGACAGGCGTCCACCCCTCAGGCATATTGCAGTCGAAATACCATTTTCTCCATTTGTTTATCGCTTCCGTCCTCGTTCCGACGTATTCCTGGATGGCCGTCATCGGAGTCCTGATCTTCTCTCCCGGTTTCAAGTATGTGCAGAGACCGTACTGTCCGTCAGTAAAATACACGCCGCCTTCGCCTTTTTCAGTCTTCACTTTGGTAAAATCTGCAGCAACGCATCCCTGCCAGCTTACCGCTATATTGTAACCGCCTCCGTCGAACGCAAGGCAGAAATACGGCGTCGTCGTATGGGTAGGTCTTCCCGTGGTATTTCTGACTTTCAAAGGTGCGGTCAGGTCGTTTGTATATGACGCAAACTGCGCTTCTATGTCGCCCTTCATCCCGTAGATGATCGGATCTTCACCGAAGAAAAACATATCGGCTCCGCGAACGTCGGAGAGGACTTCTGTGTTCTTTTTACCCGTATTTTCGAAATAAACGGTCCATTCGCACGCGTCGTAGTCCCTGTAATACGCTCCTTCGACTGTTATCTGCAGGTCTGTTTTCTTCAGTTTGAACACGAGCGTTCTCGTTTCGGAGTTTCTGCCCGTTCCTTTTTTGTCACTGACCTTCTGGAAATTCCTGTCGTCGAATCCGCTGAACTTTTCATCCCCGTATTTGAAAGATACAGGGAAAGATCCGGGTTCCTCAAAATACGACAGATATCTCTCTGTCATAGTTCTTGTGTCTTTTTCCGTCACATAGATCACCCTTTCCTTTTTCTTATCCTCAGGTATTTTTTCATTACACAATTTCGCGTCTGCCCATGCGCAGGAATCGCAATAGATGTCAGTACCCATGAGCACGCGCAGTGTGAGTATTTTTACGCCTCTTATATCGGCATATATCGTTTCGCTTTGGCCGTAAAACAGCTGCTCCGATTCACAAAGGATATTTCCGTCTCCGATGACCTGGAAGTAGATATCCCCTCCGCCTGTCGAGCCGCTATCCTTGCCTACTGCCGATTTAAATGTTTTGAATCCGAGCCCTTCGATATTATAGACTATGTCTCCGAATCCGTCCTCGTCCGGATGCGTTCTGATGCCTTTTTCGTACTGAGCACCTGCGATCGTTATCTTGCCGCCCTGCTCGTTTACGTTGAAATTCGGCACATATCTCGGCTTTTTGTCGTCAGAAGTCGCCCTGTACATCTTCCAGCTGACATATTCGAGGTCGCTGACATAAACAAATTTTCCGTCGTCATCCCACGGCTCCTCAGTCTGATCCTGTTCTTTTCCGGTATCAGTCGCGGGAGGATCTGTTTTGAATTCCGTCTTTGAAGGAACGT
>DBVT01000115.1:0-167 GCA_002308775.1 Mageeibacillus sp. UBA1257 | reverse complement strand
TTACAGCCACAAGGAAAAAAGAGACTAAGCATCTTTTCATTTTTCGTATCCTCCCGGGATCGATGAAGATGTTTATGAGGATTATATTGATAAACGATCAAAATGTCAACTTCCTCTAACGGTTCATCCTGCTTCAGCAGGTTGCCCGGTCAGCTTCCTTATTATGC
>DBVT01000032.1:4780-11283 GCA_002308775.1 Mageeibacillus sp. UBA1257 | reverse complement strand
GAATAAGTGCAAATTAAAAACTCCCGGTCTGATGACAGTCCGGGAGTTTTTTAATACTGTTTTGTTATACAACTCAATCTGTCGCCATAATGTCGAACAGGGACAGCTTATTACTCTCCGGAAGGCCTTCGAGGCAGCCTTCAGACGCGAGGCTTTCGATGACGGATTTGGAGATCTTGGCTCTCGTTTTAAGATCGTCTATGGAGATGAAATCGCCGCCTGTGTTTCTCGCTTCAACGATAGCAAGAGCAGCTGATGCTCCGACGCCCGGGATGCTGGCAAAAGGAGGTCTGATACCGTCCTCTTCCGGGATGAATTTTACGCCTTCTGATTTGTAGAGATCTATCGGCAGGAATTTGATGTTTCTCTGGTACATCTCGAGGACGGATCTGTAAACGGTGAGCCTGTTCTTTTCAGTCTGTTCGCTCGTCTCTTCGGCGGGCTCGTCACTCAGCTCGTCGTCTCCTGTTTTTGCCTCGTCAAGCTCCCTCTCTTCCTCTTCCAATTCATTTTTCTGCCCCTGATCACCGATCAGCTTATTGTACGCGGAAAATGCGGGAGACGATCCGTGGATCATATTTGCGGCGTCAAAATCGTTTATCTTAAGCGTAAAAAACGCCGAATAATACGCCAAAGGCACGTAAAGCTTGAACCAGGCGACTCTCAAAGAGAGCATGACATACGCGACAGCGTGCGCCTTCGGGAACATGTACTGTATCTTTTTACAAGACCGGATGTACCAGTCCGGAACGTTGTGCTCCTTCATATTCTTCTCCCAGTCGGGAGTCAAGCCTTTTCCTTTTCTTACGGATTCCATGACCGCGAAAGAATCGGGAGATGAAAGACCCTTCGAGATCAGATAAGTCATTATATCGTCACGGCAGCAGATAGCTTCCGAAAGTGTACATGTGCCTTCCCTGATAAGTTTCTGCGCGTTTCCGTTCCAAACGTCTGTTCCGTGAGAAAGACCGGAAATCCTGACGAGCTCCGATATCGATTTTGGCTTAGTGTCAGCCAGCATCTTCATCGTAAAATTCGTTCCGAATTCAGGCACTCCTATCGTACCGTAATCAATTTTGATCTTTTCCTTTGAAGGATCGAGTCCGAGGGCATCAGAACTTGAGAAGAGCGAGAGCATTTTCGGATCGTCTATCGGAACGGTTTCAGATTTGATGCCCGAAAAATCCTCCAGCATTTTGATCATTTCAGGACCGTCGTGGCCGAGTATATCGAGTTTTAAAATATTTTCATGAAGGTAATGGTAATCGAACTGTGTCGTTATCGTGTCAGATGAAACCTTCTCCGCCGGGTGCTGTATAGGCGTGAAATCGTATATTTCCTTGTCCCTCGGAATGACCATGATACCGCCCGGATGCTGACCTGTCGTACGTTTTACGCCGGTAAAACCGAGAGCCAGTCGCTGGCGTTCGATCGAAGGCACGGAATTTGGCGATTTGCCGATCGACTCAAGATAATGCTTGACAAATCCGAGAGCCGTTTTTTCTTTGATCGTGGAAACGGTTCCTGCGCGGTAGACAAATTCTTTTCCGAAGAGAACTTCTGTATATTTGTGCGCTCTGGCCTGATCGACAGCAGCAAAGTTGAGGTCGATATCAGGCGTTTTCGATTTGTCCTTGAATCCCAGGAATGTTTCAAAAGGAATGTTAAAACCTTCTTTTTTAAGTTTCTGACCGCATTTCGGGCAGATCTTATCCGGCAGATCGTAGCCGCAGTCGTAGTTGCCTTCCGGAAATTCGCTGTATTTGCAATCGGGACATCTGTAATGCGCAGGCAGTGCGTTGACCTCGGTGATGTCAGACATAAATGCGACGAGAGACGATCCGACAGAACCTCTGGAACCGACCTGGTAGCCGAATTCAGCGGAATGCAGGACGAGTTTTCTCGCTGCGATATACATTACGGAATATCCCTTCGGGAATATCATTTCGAGTTCGCTGGCGAGCCTGTCTTCGATTATTTTCGGAAGCGGATCGCCGTAAAGCCTGTGCGCTTTTTCATAACAGCTCGTTTTAAGCTCTTCGTCTGAGCCTTCGATCTTGGGCGGGAATTTTTCTGCCGGAATAGGTAAAATGTCCTCCACCATATCGGCGACGATCCTCGTGTTCTCAACGACTATCTCGTATGCGCGGTCGCCAAGATATTCGAACTCGCCGAGCATCTCCTCAGTCGTCCTGTAGAAAAGAGGAGGCTGCCTGTCATATTCGTCATAATCAAGTCCTCCCTGCATAACGGAGCGGAAGATCGCATCCTCAGGGTTTAAAAAGTGGACGTCACAAGTCGCGACAGTCATCTTGCCGAGTTTGTCGGCGATCTCAACGATCTTTTTGTTAAAATCTATTATATCCTTTTTTGAGAAGCCGGATCCCTCGAGGTATGCGTTGTTTCCGAGCGGCTGGATCTCGAGGTAGTCGTAATATTTCGCGATCTCGATGATCTCCTCCTCTGACTTCCCTTCCGTGAGCGCTCTGTAGAGCTCTCCTTCCGAGCACGCCGAACCTACGATTATTCCTTCCCTGAACTGATCGAGTTCGAATTTCGGAATATTCGGATGCTTATAAAAATATTCAAGGTTCGATTTCGACACGAGCTTGTAGAGATTTTTGAGTCCCACGAGGTTTTTAACGAGTAAAATGCAGTGATAGGACACATGTTTTCTCTTCTCCCGGGATCTCGCGACCTCGGGCGTATCATTTGTGATATATGCCTCCATGCCGTAGATTATTTTGAGTTTTGAAGGCTCTTTGCCGTTTTTTTTGCGGCTCTTATTGATGTCATCCAGCGCTTTTCGAACTTCGGGGAACGCCTGTACATTTCCGTGATCTGTTATCGCAAGAGCGGGAACGTCCCACATAACAGCTTTTTCAACGAGTTTGTTAGGGACCGTCAAAGCGTCCTGAGCGCTCATATGGGTGTGCAGATGAAGTTCAACTCTCTTAACGGGAGCATCGTCCATTCTCTGCGGAGGCGTTGGCATCAATACGATATTTTGAGGTTTGATATAGTAATATCGGTCCTGGCCGTACATATTTTCCGCGACGCCGCCCTGGACTTTGATATAATCTCCTTCTTTGAGTTTTTCCTTCGTATATTTCTCATCTGCCGCATCGATAAAGAACTGAACGGATACGGAATCCTTGTCATTCGTGACGCCCAATGAGACGATGATGAATTCTCCCTTTTCGCTCTTTACATGCTTTATTTCGGTCATAAATATCCTGCCGTAATAAGCCGCCTGCATGCGCTGGTCGCAGCATCTCTCCAGAGAATCGTAATCGTTGTAAGATGCGTCAAAAGCTCTGCCTTTGAAAATAATATTTCCATCGGAATCCTTTTCGGGCTCTTTCCCCGCAGGAGGAGTAAGAGGCTTTCTGGCGTTCATATATTTCTTTCGTTCGTTGTATTTTTCCTTGAAATCACCGTCTGAATGTCCTTCCGGTTCGTCAGTTTTGGAAGTTTTTTTAGTGCCTTTCATTTTTCTGATCTGCTCTTCCGTCAGCACGATCTCGGTGGAAAAATCGTCATTTTGAGCCTTTTCTGCCAAATTTTTACCGTTTATTTCGATCTCAACGTCTTTTCCAAACGCTGTCTTTGCAAAAGACTTCACGTGAATATCCGATTTTGATTCCTTCAATATCTCGCAAGCGCCGTCCTGGCATGACACCGTAAAAATACCGTCTCTGTACGTCACGTCGCTCTTTGTTACGAGCCCTGCGACGAGGAGATTGTCAGGCATCGAAAGGGATAATAATCTGCGGAAAAGTGCCTTGGCGTCTGCATGCGCGAGAGATTCAAAATCGGCTCTGCATCTGTAATCAAAAGATACGGAAGATCTGGGAAATCTACTTATGTATTTCGCTTTTTCCGCTTCAAGATCTTCCTTCGAAGGAAGCGTATCTGACTCGCACACGAAGGTGATGGAATTGTCTTCTTTATTATGTTTTACGAGCTTTATTTTTAAAATAAAATCACTCATCGTTTCGCAAAAACCTCCTGACAGCTTCGATGAACTGTCCGGCGATGTCGTCTCCTGATAAAATGCCGCACGTCTTGCCCTTCACAAACAAAAGCGCTTTGCCGTCACCGCCTGCCAGACCGATATCAGCGTCCTTCGCCTCACCGGGACCGTTGACTGCGCAACCCATAACAGCGACAGTTATCTTCCTGTCTATCTCTCCGTTCTCCTCCATTTTCTCGAGAGCGTCTTCGACTTTGACGGCGATATTTTCCATATCGTATTTCGTACGTCCGCATGTCGGGCACGAAATGAAATTCAGTTTCTTTCTGTCGCAAAGATCGAGTGATGAAAGTATCGATCTCGCGGCATTTATCTCATTTACGGGATCTCCGGTGAGAGAAACTCTTACTGTGTCTCCGATGCCTCTTGAGAGCACCGCTCCGAGTAAAACTGCAGATTTTATGACGCCTCGCTTCATCGTTCCTGATTCGGTAAGACCGATGTGAAGCGGATAATTTCTCTTTTCAGCCATAAGCTCGCAGGCTTTCAAGGTGGTCTGAAGATCCGTAGATTTAAGTGAAATAACGATGTCTTCAAATCCGAGATCCTCGAGTATTTTTACGTGCCCCATGGCGCTTTCGACCATCGCTTCGGGCGTCGTGCCGCCGTATTTTTCATACAGCGATTTTTCGAGAGAACCGCCGTTTATGCCTATTCTGACGGGTATCTTACGAGATCTCGCGGCAGAAACGACCTCTTTTGTGCGTTTTGCGGAACCGATATTGCCCGGATTTATGCGCACCTTGTCAACGCCTCCCTCGATCGCGAGAAGGGCAAGTTTGTAATCAAAATGTATGTCGGCGACGAGCGGGATCGAGATCTCCTTTTTGATCTTCGGAATAGCGAGAGCGGCGTCTTCATCCGGCACCGCGACCCTTACGATATCGCAGCCCGCCTCTTCCAGCCTTTTTATCTGAGCGACAGTCGCTTCGACGTCAGATGTGAAAGTATTCGTCATCGACTGGATCGCTATCGGGCTTCCTCCGCCGACCGTAACGCCTCCGATATTTATTTTACGCGTTTCATTTCTTGTAAACATTTCACTGTTCCCTGATTATGCTACCTCTTGATCAGCGCGATGATGTCCTTTCCGGCGATCACAACTGCCAGAGCAATGAGCACCGCAAATCCTACGAGAGAAATGATCCCTTCCTTTTCGGGGCTGATCTTCTTGCCTCCCCTGATGAGCTCGATGAGGATCAGGAAGAGTTTTCCGCCGTCAAGAGCCGGGAACGGAAGCAGGTTGAAGACTCCGAGGTTGACTCCTATCAGCGCGACCATGTTCATCAATGCGAGCAGTTTTTGTGAGAATGCGGCGTCTGCAGTGACGACGTTCGAGACGACTGATGTGAGTCCCACAGGTCCCATCACAGCGTCAAGTCCCACATTGCCCGTGATCAGCCAGTAGATCGAATAGTAGATCGATCTCACGAGTGTAAAAAGATATTTAAAGCTCTCTCCGAGCATCTGAAAAACGTTGATCTGACCTTTCTGTTTTACCTCAAAGGAGAAACCGATCTTGTCAAACGAAAGGATCCTCGTTGTCGCATCCTCTTTGGAAAGTAAAACGGTATCGTATCTCTTCACTTCTCCGTTGTTTATTTCTGTCTTTGCGAGCGTACAGTTCACCGCATAACCTGTATCGGGATCGATCGCGTATGCGTAATTTTCGATCCTTTTGGAGCCGTCGGGATACTCGTATGTGAGCTCCGTGACGTCCTTGTTCTGCATTCCCGTCATTTTACCGAGAAAAGTGTTTTCCTCGCCTTTGGCGCCCTTTTCGTACACGTTAAAGACGATATGAGCGGTATTTCCGTCTTCGCTCTTTGAATAATCCTTCGTGATGATGTATTTCACTTTCCCGCCTGTTGCTTTTTTGACGGTGAGTTCCATCGTTGAATCCTTGTCGTACTCGCGGAAAAGGTTGTAATCGTCAGTCGAATAGAGGTATTTCCCGTCGTATCTGAGGATCTTGTCGCCCTCGGAAAGCTGCGTAAAACCGGCTATATAGTCCTGCTTTACGGATGTTATTTTTGTGGTCGAATAGCCGCTGACGCTGAAAATGATGACGATAAAAATCCACGCCAGCAATATGTTCATAAACGCTCCCGCAACGAGTATCAGAGCCCTTACGTACCACGGTTTTGCGGAGAACGAATCCTTCGATTCAACGCTGTCCTCTCCTTCGAACGCGCAGTAACCGCCTATCGGGAGCCATCTGAGCGAATATTTGATGCCCGTCTTTTTACTTACGCGAGAAAAAATTTTCGGACCCATGAAAACAGAAAACTCGAGGATCTTGACTTTGAAAAGCCTTCCCACGATATAGTGTCCGAACTCGTGAACGATCGTGAGTATGCTGAGCATAATAAGCATCGTGAGTATGGAAAGAACTACCTTCAATTTCAGATCCTCCCTGCGCCTACGTATTCCCTGGCTCGCCTGTCAGCCTCCAGGATGTCCTCAA
>DBVT01000032.1:879-4749 GCA_002308775.1 Mageeibacillus sp. UBA1257 | reverse complement strand
ATGTCTGTAAATTTTATCATTTCGCGTAAAAACAGAGCCACCGCAGCCTCGTTTGCGCCGTTTAAGATCGCAGGAGCAGTGCCTCCCTCGCGAAGAGCGTCATATGCGAGTTTCAGGCATCTGAACACTTTTGTGTCCGGTTTTTCGAATGTCAGAGGCGAAATTTTGGTAAGATCAAGCCTTTCAACGGCTGATTCCGAGTTCTCCGGATAGTTGACAGCCTGCATTATCGGAAGCTTCATGTCGGGAACGCTGAGCTGCGCTTTTACGGAACCGTCTTTGAATTCGACCATTGAGTGAATGATGCTCTGAGGATGAATTACGACTGAAATATCATCCGGACTGAATCCGAAAAGCACTGAAGCCTCTATCACTTCGAGACCCTTGTTTATAAGTGTCGCACAGTCTACGGTGATCTTTTTGCCCATTTTCCACGTAGGATGACCGAGGGCCATTTTAAGCGTAACATTTTCGAGCTGCTCTTTGGAATAACCTCTGAAGGGACCTCCGGAAGCAGTTAAAATGAGCCTCGAAACGTCTTCTTTTTTTTGACCTCTGAGGCACTGGAAGATCGCGGAATGCTCGCTGTCGACGGGCAGCAGACGGATATGTTTTTCGGCTGCTTTTCTCATCACGATCCCGCCGCCTGTTACGAGAGTCTCCTTGTTGGCAAGAGCGATATCAGTGCCTTTTTCGATCGCCGCCAAAGTGGGTCTCAAACCCCTCATTCCGACTATCGCTGTGACTATGAGTTCTGTATTGATCTCAGCGAGAGATACGAGCCCCTCTTCTCCGATAAATACCGTAGGATCGTAGCCCGGTCTTAGATTCGAGAGCTCGGCAGAGAGCTTCTCGGCGCATTCCTTTGTCGATACGCAGAGATATCTGACGCCGAATTCGGCTGCCTGTTTCGCGAGCAGGGAAATATTGGTCCCCGCGGAAAGACCGGTGATCTGTATCTTACCTTCAAGCGTGCTGTTTAATTTCCTTACCACCTCGAGCGTCTGAGTTCCTACGGAACCTGTTGAGCCGAGGATCGTTATACGAGTATATATGATCTGACAACTCCCTTGTCTGAAATTATATTTTTTACCTCTGAAACGCTTAAAACGCCTTCGGAACGCTTATTCATCGCCTTCAGAACGCGATCCCCAGTCTGAAAATCACGTAAAAGAACATCACCGGTATCACGTAAATATGGCTGTCGATCCTGTCGAGGACCCCGCCGTGTCCGGGAATGATCTTGCCGAAATCCTTGATCCCGCAAAAGCGCTTCATGGCGGATGCGCACAGGTCTCCGATCTGGCTGACGCACCCGACTGCGAAACCGATGATCAGATAGTCGAACCATTGTAAAGTCGTAAGAAGACCTGTCTTTATGAAAACGATCCCTAAGATCACTGTCAAAACAGTTGAGCCTGCGACAGCAGAGATCGATCCCGCTATTGTCTTGTGCGGACTGACTTCGGGTATGAGCTTCTTTTTGCCGAAGAGCATGCCGCCGAACATCGCAAAGGTATCTGCCATCGCAGTTGCGAAAACAGCTATCACAAGATAGTAAAAACCGTCCCCGCGCGGTCCGAATCCAAACCACTTCTCTCCCTCCGTTCCGATCGAACGAAGCAGCAGCAAAAACATCATAAGTCCGTTCACGTAAAAGCTTCCGAATATGCTCATCGCGCCGTCGATAACAGTGATCTTTTTGTGGAAGAAAACTATCACGGCGAGCGTCGCGAGAACCATAACAGTGATGAGCAGCAGAGCGAAGCGGAGCGTTTCAGTCGCGTCATATTCGCCTTCGACGTAGCAGAATGCGAGATAAAAAGCGAACACTCCGAGAGCCATAACGGGATATATCGGTCTGAAGCCTTTCTTTTTGAACGCGTCGCAGTATTCATACATCGCTATCCCTGCGAAAATGATCAGTCCGCATGTGAGCACGATATCGCCGAGCCATACGATGACAAGCGTTACGAGCGCGAAAACTATGGCTGAAATAACCTTCTTAAGCATCTTTTTACACTCCAAATCTTCTGTTTCTTTTCGAGAACTCGATGATTATATCGTCGAGATCCTTAGGAGTAAAATCGGGCCAGTACATCTCGGGAAAGAAAAATTCAGTATATGCAAGTCCCCAAAGGAGAAAATTGCTGATCCTCTTCTCCCCGCTCGACCTGATCAAAATATCAGGGCTCGGAATGTCGCCCGAATACATAGACGAACAGACGAGAGCCGTATCGATATCGGAAGACTTCAGGGAGCCTTCCTCGACCTTCTTCGCGACGGAGCGAACGCAGTCGACTATCTCGTCA
Organism: Mageeibacillus sp. UBA1257; assembly: GCA_002308775.1. GTDB lineage: Bacteria > Bacillota > Clostridia > UBA1212 > UBA1257 > UBA1257. The sequence continues at coordinate 2,437 of DBVT01000032.1, read as the reverse complement.
CGGCCGCCGTAATTTATGCAGATGAGCACTGTTATGCCCGTATTATTCTTAGTTTTTTCCTCCACGACATCGATCGCCTCGCAAAGCTCGTCTGAGAGACCTTCTCTTCTTCCGATGACGCGGATCCTGACCTTTTTTCTGCCTTTTCCCAGTTCACGGTCTGAATTTTTCAAAAAATACAGGAGCAGCGACATCAGTTCAGATACCTCAGCCTCGCTCCTTTTATTGTTTTCAGACGAGAAAGCGTAAAATGTCAGATATTTGACGCCGATATTTCCGCAATGTTCTACGATCTGCTTAAAAACGTCAATGCCTTTTTTGTGGCCCGCTCCGATGGGCAGACCGTGAGCTCTCGCCCATCTTCTGTTGCCGTCGGGTATAATGGCGATATGCGCCGGAATCGCTTCCGGCGCAATCTGTTCGATATTATCGTTTTTCTTCTTTTTCGTATCAGTCAAGATCAGATCTCCATGATTTCCTTTTCTTTTGCGGCGACTATCTTATCGATCTCAGCGATGTGCTTGTCAGTCGCGTCCTGCATCTCTTTTCCTGCGAGTTTCTCGTCGTCTTCCGTGATCTCTGATTTCTTCTTAAGATTCTTGAAATAGTCGTTCGCGTCTCTTCTGATCGATCTGATGGCGACTTTGCACTCTTCTCCGTATTTCCTGACCTGCTTTGTGAGGTCGCGTCTGCGCTCTTCGGTGAGCGGCGGAAAAACGAGTTTGATGACCTTGCCGTCGTTTGCGGGGTTGATCCCGATGTCTGATTTCTGGATCTCTTTCTCAACTGCTTTGAGGACTGACGCGTCCCAAGGTGTGAAAACGAGCATTCTCGCTTCGGGAACGCTGATATTTCCGACCTGGGAAATAGGTGTCTGAACTCCGTAATATTCTACTGTAAGTTTGCTGAGGATCGCGGGATTTGCGCGGCCGGCTCTTATCGTTGCAAGTTCTTCTTCCATAACAGAGATGGATTTGTCCATCTTACTTGTAAAATTCTTGTACTCGTCTTTGTTCAGCATTCAAAACATCTCCTTCACTCGGTTTAGCATATCTACATATATATTTTACCACACATGCGCGTAAAATGCACTCTGCGGAAATATCTTTCCGTCACTCTTCGACGATCTCGAAGCCCTGCTCTTTCTGGAGTTTCAAAAGTTCGTCCATTATATCGTCACCGTTCGGCTCTTTTCGGGAGGCGGTTTCGTCTTTTTTCGATTCCCGGGCGTCATTTTTCGGGGCTGAATTTTCAAATTTCAATTCCTCGTAATCCGATCTCATTATCGCTCTGACTCTCACCGGACGGGAGAATGTTTCGCTCGCGGATGCGTTGAAAACGTCCCTGTTCTTTTCTGGATTTGCCATCTTCATCATCGTTGAAGTTCTGAATACGACAAACATCTCGTCATCGAGCATATAGAGCTCGGCGTCTGTGCCGATTATCGCTCCCGCGGAGGGTATCCCGCGCTTCGTGAGCGAGTTTATGAAATCCCTTTTGTCTGCTTCTATGAGTTTTTCGGGCTCTGTTTTGGGCTTGTCCGCCACTTTTCCGTCAG
>DBVT01000032.1:0-784 GCA_002308775.1 Mageeibacillus sp. UBA1257 | reverse complement strand
AAGCGTCGCCGTTCGCAGCTTCATTTTGATCCGCGGAAGGTGCGTAATTACGGGACGCGGCCGTCGCAGGACCGATCACCGCGGTGGTCTTGATCCCGGATGCCACGAGGTCTGAAACTCTCTCTTCGAGATGGGTCACTCTCTGCGCAAGATCGGCATCCTCACCGAGGCGCCTGTCGCACAAAGAAAGAAGACCTGCTTCGAAGACCGTTTTACGCTCGACGGACCATTTGAGCCTGTTTTCAAGTGAAGAGAGCTCCTTGATGAAATATATCACTTCACGGGCAGATGTTTCCTTCGCCATCGCAGTTAAAATGTCGACAGACGATTCAACGAGACCGCCGGGATTTTTTACCGTAAGAGCGACCATCACATCGCGGAAAACGCTGATCAGATCGGATAGCATCACAGACGGATCGATGCCGCTCGAGAATATTTCACTGACGTTTTTCAGTATCTCTATCCCGTTGCTTCTGATGATCGAAAGAGCGAGTTTTTCGGAAAATGTCCTGTCCATCGTGCCCGTCGCTTCTCTCGCCTTTTCAAGCGTGACATAGCCTTCAGATGAAGATATCGTCTGATCGAGCAGGCTTATCGAATCCCTCAAAGCTCCCTCTCCCTTGCGAGCAAGGAACAAAAGCGCGTCGTCGTCATATCTGACTCCGGAATTATCGCAGATCTCCGCAAGTCTCGCGGCAGCCGCGTCAACAGGTATCCTCTTAAAATTGAATCTTATGCATCTCGAAATTATCGTAGCGGGAAGCTTCTGCGGTTCAGTCGTTGC
>DBVT01000001.1:29358-30210 GCA_002308775.1 Mageeibacillus sp. UBA1257 | reverse complement strand
GGCAGCGGATATGTTCCCTCCTGCTCTATCGGGTTCTGCGTCGCGAGCACGAAGAAAGGCTCGTCCAGTTTGAACGACTGCCCTCCCGCCGTGACAGTGTGCTCCTGCATCGCTTCGAGAAGCGCGCTCTGGGTTTTCGGAGTCGCTCTGTTTATTTCATCGGCGAGAACTATATTGCTGAAAACGGGTCCTTTTCTGAACTCGAATGTGACGTTTCCCTTGTCGTCTTTGAGAACTATATTCGTTCCCGTGACATCCGCAGGCATAAGGTCCGGCGTGAACTGTATCCTCGAAAAAGGCATATCCAGTACTCTTCCGAGAGTCCTTACGAGCCTCGTTTTACCGAGTCCCGGAACGCCTTCCAGAAGGACGTTTCCGCCCGCTATGATGGCGATGACTGTCTCTTCGACGATCTTTTCCTGTCCGATCATATCTTTAGCGATCTCGCAGAGTATTTTGTCGCAATTATCTTTGAATCTCTGGATCTGTTTCTCGTCTACCATTTTTTCTTCCCTTTCAACCTAATCCGGTAAAATATTTTTCAACTATCTCTTTGAGGCTCTCCGGTATCTTCTCCCTTTCGACAGCCGTTCCCGCTTTGTCGGCGTATTCGTCGAATACTTCGTTGTAAGGGACGCTGCCGATTTGAGGATCCCTCTCGCCTATCTCGATCTTCGTTTTTTCTCCGTTTTCGTCTATCTGTCCGGGAACGTAGAGATCGTCTCCGGGATCTGTCTCTGCAAAGTTCGGATCATATACGCTCTCGTGGTCGTCTATGACTTCACCGCTGCCATGGCCTGCTCCATGGCCCTGCTGACCTTGTTCTCCCTGCTGGCCTTGCTGACCTTGCTG
>DBVT01000001.1:13987-29211 GCA_002308775.1 Mageeibacillus sp. UBA1257 | reverse complement strand
GCGAGCTTCTTTTTAAAATCATCCAGCGTCTTCTGTATTTCTCCGGCATGTTTGTCTATCTCGCCCGATTCACCTGAAGGCATCTTACCTTCTGAAATATTTTTCATCGCTTCGGAGAGTCGATCCATGAGCTGATCGACAGCCTGCTTGTCGCCCTCTCCCTGTGCGGCTTTTTCGATCTCTGACGCGGCTTTTTCGAGAGCCTCCTTAAGTATCTCCGAATCGGCGCTTTCAGCCGCTTTCTTCAAGCTCTCGGCGATATCAGACAGCTCCTTTTTGGCTTCGTCAGTGCCCTCCTGCATCAATTCATCTATCTTTTCCTTGAGTTTTTCGGCAGCATCGTCTATCTTTTCGCTCTCGCCGGACTGCGCGGCTTCTCCGAGATCCTTTGTCTCCTCGCTTTCGCTGTTTTTCATCTCTTCAGCTGCTTTTTGGAGCTCTTCCTTCTCTCTTGCGGCCTCTTCAGCAGCCTTCTGCTCATTCTGTTCCTTCTGCTTTCGGATCAGCTCATCGATCTTTTCCTGAGCCTCGTTTACGGCGGACATCTTTTCGGAAGTCGTTTCGGCCTCCTTGAGATCCTTTTTGAGATCCTCTATGACCTTATCTGCCTGCTCTTTGAATTCCTTGTCGAAATTCGCTTTTTCGATCTGCTCCTCGAGTTTTTCGATCAGACCGTCGATCTGCTCCTGCTCCTTCTGTTCCTGCTGCTCTTTTGCTTCGATCTTCTGAATGTTTTTATTCGGAATAAACCCGCACGCCGTAAAAATCAGTATCGCGAGCAATGCAGCTACGATGTGCTGCCACTTGAATCTGATCTTGATGCTTTCCGGTCTTACGCTCTTGATTTTTGCCTGCGTATCCTGCCTTTGAAGTTTTGCGAATACGCTGTCATCGTCTTTCAGTTCGACATAAGTTTCCGCTCTGTTTCCGAAACCCGTCTCGTCTATCCTCCTGGCCACGTCTTCAAAAGTCGGCCGCCTGAAAAACGACAGAACGGCGAGGGCGATCACAAGTCCGGCACCCGCGCCGGCGATGCACATCCAGAATTTTATTTTTACGGGTAAAATGAACGACAGCCCGAAAACGACCAGCCCGACCGCGACTCCTATCACCGCGGCAAAAAGCAGATCCTTCAGGAATTTTTCAATTTTGAGCCTTCTTTCGAAAGGCTTCAGCATTTTATCCGTTTTGCTTTTTTTCATTGTTATCTGCGACCTTTCGCGTGTTTTTTAATCTTTTCCTTCTTTTTCATCGGATCGACATTGTTCGTGGCCACCTTGAGAAGAATGAACGACATTACAGAGAAAAATACTATCGTAGCAACGATCGTTATGATGACTTCGGGTACCGTAATATTGAACACCATGTTCGATGACAATGTCTGTATGTCGAAAAGCGTCCATCCTATGAGGCAAATCAGGCAGAGGACCGGGTTTATATACAGTATCGGAGGCATCACGTCAGTCCAGAAACCGTTATATCCGTAGTAGTTCTGCAAAGATAATATGAGACTCATATGCAGCGACGCAAAGGTGAAATTGAGCCCAATGTATCCGACTATCGTAACTATCGTCAGAACTACTGCGGGCGCCGTTCTTTTAATGACCGAAGAGTAAAATACGGCGATCGAGCCGACGACCAGCGTCCACCAGATGATGAAAAGCATTATGATCAGAACACCTATTACAGTGACTCCTCCCGCGAGGACAAGGACCATATATACGGGCAGAAGCGAAAGCGAAACTGCGACAGACCAGCTGACTGACGCAAGAAATTTTCCGAAAACTATCTCCCAGGGCGTCATTTGAGAGCAAAGGAGTACGTCAAGCGTCTGCTTTTCTCTCTCAGACGAGATCGCTGATCCCGCCGTCGCCGCCATTGTAAAAGATATCACCGATATGTGCAGCGCCGTCAATACGACGAACAATATCTGAGACGACTCCGGATAGTCATCCTGGCCGTTGCTTACAGAGTTCATTATAAGGAAAGTTATTGACACTATAAGAGCGGCTATCAGAGTTATCACGCTGACCAGGACGATCGACTTCTTACGTCTCATCGTCATGCCCATACCGAACCTGAGGATCGCGTTGTCAAATATTTTTGTTTTCATCGTCGATCACCTCCAGGAATACTTCTTCGAGCGTTTTCTGCGTTCTGTTTATCGAAACTATCAAAATGCCTGAGACTATGAGCCTTCTCGTAAGCTCTGCGGTTTCTTCATCAGTGCCCGAAAATTCGATCTCGAGCGTCATATTGTTTTTAAAAATGTTTCCCGTCTGGGGGAACATCCTTGCGATGGCCGCAGCAGCCTCGAAATCGTCCTCTTTCAAAAGCGTATACGATATCTTGGCTTTTTCACCGAGCTGATTGCTTATTTCATCGATAGAGCCTTCCGCAAGTTTGACGCCCTGTTTTAATATTATTACCTTGTCGCAGAACTCGCCCAGCTCAGGTAAGATATGAGAGCTGATGAGCACTGACTTGCCCGTCTCTCTGAGCGCTCTTAAAATGTATTTCAGGTCCGCTCTCGCCTGCGGGTCAAGTCCGGATGCGGGCTCATCGAGTATCAGAAGCTGCGGGTCGTGAAGGAGACATCTCGCAAGTGAAAGTCTCTGCTTCATTCCTCTGGAGAGCTTGTTCACGTTAGACTGACTTTTCTCCGTCAGATTCACGAGTTCGAGCATATCTTCTATCAGTTTTTTTCTTTCGTTTTTGTTGATCTTGTTTATTCCGGCGTAAAAATCGAGGTATTCCTCGGCTGTCATCGCGTCGTAAACGCCGAAATAGTCGGGGACAAAACCAATGGTCTTTCTCGTTTCCATTATGTTCTGAGCGATCGGTTTGTCGTTTATATATACCTCCCCGGCTGTAGCTTTCATAAGCGTCGAGATTATCCTCATCGCCGTAGTTTTCCCGGCTCCGTTGGGACCGACAAAGCCCACTATGCTGCCCTCTTCGACTGTCATATCAAGGGATCTCAGCGCGGGAAAAGCATTGAAATATTTTGTCAGATTCTCTGTTCTGAGAAGCATTTTACACCTCCCCCTCCTTTCACGAAAGCGTCGCGACGACGTGCATCGGTATTTCAAAATACGGTTCCGTGAGTACCGTTCTGTTTATATCTTTCTTGTCATAGCATGCCAGGACGACGACAGTGTACCTGCCAAGACCATCATCGTCGTCTATCGTGATCTCCATGTTGTAATCATCGAGATAGCACTCGACATGCCTGTACGAAGCCTCCGGAGGCATCACATAGTCCAGTCCCTGAAGAGGGATGGTACATTTTCCGTCTATAGGTTTGAGTTGCTCCGCTGTGGCATATTGATAGTAGCCGTGATCCATATTTTCTAATCTCAAAATGAAATACTCGCCGCGGCCTCCGTCGTTGAAATCGAATGAAATATTGTTGAAACGAAGCTCGTCTGCAGTCAGATGTATGCAGTATACGGCTATCGCGTCGGTGTTGGGATCGTCCGCCTGTATGATACTGTCTCCGTCGGAGTTTTTACCGACAGTGACGTTTACGCTCGCTTTTTCATCGTATGCCTGTATTATATCGTGCGGAGTCAAAGGAGCCGTGTTTATAACGTCATCCCTGCTGACATAACGGTATACCAGCGTATCGGCAAACTCCCTGCCCGCTCTCCTTCCGTCAAGTAAAACGGACACGTCGGACGAATCGTCAAATGCGCAGATAAATGCCCCGTCGGTGGCCGCATATCTTGAAAGCTGCGCTTCTCTTATCATATGATCCGCGGCATACATTATCCTGTATGCTCTTTGGAACATATCAGGGTCTTTCTTCAGCGTTTCGAAATAATCCATGCTCCGGGGACCGAAGTAGTGGTCCTGAGTCGTCGTCAGAGATTGAGGCAGATCATCCTGGTTCATTTCAAATGTCGACAGTCCGAGCGGTTTGTAGCAGGCATTATAAATCACCGTAAGAAGCGAAGACATATCAACGTTCGAAATACCCACCGAGTATGACATCACGACTATATTATTTATCTCCGCTTTTGCCGAATCTCCCGCGGCGATATCTCCGACATATAAGGCTTGGCCGTTCGCGATCACAAACGCGTCAGAAAGGTCTTTCCCCGTATTATTCACTATATCAACGGTCATTTTCGGCCCGTCTGTGCTGATCTTCGCATCGATCATGCCGTATGTTTTATCAGTATACTCAAAGAATGAATAGGCATGCTCTCCTCTGCTCACCTGTGACAGATAATTGTAAGTCGTACCTCCGTAAAAAGAATGGAACTTGTCCTCGCTGTATAGCTGATTTTCGTACGGTCTTATCAGAACATCGTCCTCCGTAGAAGAGATCTTATGCGTGCCTCCCTTGCTCACAAGGATACCGGTCTCGGTGAAAGCCGGATTGCTGCCCGAAGGATTCAGCCTGACCATCGTCACGGCGTTCGTCATATTCCTTCCCACGAGTATCACTCCGTAAATTCCGAAGAAGATCGAGAAAATAATCGCTGTCGCAGGAAGCGCGATCCACATGAATTTCTCCTTCTTTTTGTATCTCAGGATTATATACAACACGATCAGAGCGACGATGTACAACGAAAGAATGAGTAGAATGACCATTCCCTTCGGAGTCCTGTCCATTGAATCCTTCGAGAGGAATGACTTATTATCTGTCTGGCTTTCGCCTGCCCTGAGCGATGTCGCGAACGTCGTATCTGACTCTTTTATTCTGGACAGAAGCATCGTTGCCGTATCAGCCCTGTCCTTCAGCGCGGAATCGCCGATGTAGAAAGTCGTAAGATATATTTTATACGTTTTATGCCTGTAAATGCATATTTCACTGTCGTAAGTGTTGCTGAGGGGCAAAAAGTTGTCGTCCGTGATCGCACACGTATCAACGCCTTCCGCTTTGAAATCCGTATATCCGACATTGCTTGCGTAATAAGTCGATTTAAGATCCTTTTTACCGACGTAAACACAAGCCTCGGAGATGTTTTTTGAAAAATATTTTTTCAGTATCTCAAGGCCGGACGAGTTTTTAACGCCCGTTCCGACTATCACCGCTCCGCCGTTTTCGATATAGTCGATGATCAGCTGCTTCTGCGATTCAGTAAACGAAGAAGACGCGGAAAAATCGATACTGTCGAGTATGATCAGGCTGTACGCGTTCATCATCTGCAGATTTGACGGGAAGGTGTCAGCTGTGATCGCCTTGGCGGATACAAAGTATTGTTGATACTGCGAGATCACGGGGAAAGACATTTCCAATCCTTTTACGCACGGGGGAACGTTTCTGTCCTCCGAGAGCCAGCCTACGGAAACGATATCTCCCATGTTTCCGACGTTCGGCAAGTTATATGAATATGTTCTGTAAAGCACGCCGCGATCCGAAAGCACATCGCATTTTACCGCGTTTGCATTGGAGCTCAAAATATATACGGGGATCTCTGTCCTCTTTGTAACTCCCTGCGGGATGACGAATTCTTTTTCGACTACGAAATTGTCATCTGAAATCTGCGACATGTAAAAAGTGTTAGTGAAAGACAGTTTGATCGTTCCGCTGAGGTCTTTGCCTGTGTTGTTAGTCAGGGTGACGTAAGCGTTCTGCCAGTCGCAAGTGTTGATCTTGTCGATTTGCAGATTCAGCGCAAGCTCTGAATCAGTATATTTTTCACCCGCAGCCTCAGTGTCCGTTCTTCCAAAAAGCGTCACGGCAAGGCAGACCGCGAGCACCAAAACAGGCAGCGCGATCAGTGCGGCTGTTCTTTTGTATTTTTTCGAATTGTTTTTACCCATATCAAAACCTCTTGATTCTTCTAAACGCGTTTATTTCACCTGAGAGCCGCCCCATTCGACGAGCGTAAAACCTGTCCTCTCAGGAGTTGCTATCTCCTGCGGCTCGATCTGTGTGAACTCGTCCGTGGCCTTCCAAGCCATAAATACTCTGATCTGAGTATCCGGTTCCGGTGAAACTGTCATTTTTGCATAGTCAGTATAAGCTTCGCTTTGGAACGAGATCACATTATACTCGTTATTCTGCATCAGCGGAAGCCAATATATGATAAATTCGTTTGCTTCTCTCCGGGTAAGACCGAGCGCTTCAAGCTTTTCCTCAAGGAATGCAGCCGTGTCGCTGCCTCTCACGCAGAAGCCCTTTGAAAAATCGAAAATATTTACGGCTGTCGCTTCCCAGTAGAGATAATTGTATTCTCTGCCTTCCGCGTCCGTCAGCGTTCCATCCGGTCTCGCGGTGACTTCCCATCCGTTACCGTATTCCGGATATGTGCACGTAAGTTCTCCGCCGGACAGTTCCAGTTCGACTCTCACTTCAGTCTCTTCCTCAGGGTAGAGATATATGACGGGTTTTTCGGCAACTATAGGCATGTCCCGGTTATAGCTTGTAACCAACTCATATGTCACGAGATCCGCCTCGTATTTTTCATCCGTATCATTGTGGAATGATTTTCTGCATGTGACATGGATCATCATGCCCTCCATAAGATTTGAAACATCCACACCTTCTGTTATATTCAGTTTCGCCGTTGCTCCGTTTTTAAAAAAATCTCCCGCATAATAACCGTATTGGTAGTTTGCCAGTTTGCATATCACACAGTCGCTGTAGACTTTTTCGACCAATGCCTGGCATATGAGCGAGCCGCAGCCTTCAACGTCTTCAGATTCCAAGTCCAGCCAAACCTCTGCATTTTCACTCGAATATGTAATATTTCTTCTGTCGGGCCACCATTCAAGAACAGTTATGGTCGCTCCGTTCCTTTTCTTTTTATAATTATCATATTTGATCACGACAGTATCGTTTTCCGCCGCGCTGAAATCGTCGCTTTTGAACGATATCGTGAAATCCTCGTCTACCGGCACAACCGAAAAACTGTTGCCCGAAGCCTTTGTGACCGTCGCTCTGAATATATTTTTATTCGGATCCTTATTCACGGTCTCGGAAATGTTTATGCATGAAACGAGCACCGGTATCAAGGCGGCCGCAACTACCGACATAAATATCCTTTTCAATGTTTTTTTCATCGTACAATTCCTCCGTATGATATCCTGTACCTTCCTAACTTTACCACAAGAGCCCCTTTTTGTAAAGTACGGACATCTTTATGCGCAAATAACGCCGGGGATCTTCGCTCTTGCGCGCAAAACTCCGACGTTATTGTAATATCGTCATTTTTTTCTGTAAAGTGACAAGTGTTGTCACAAATGCGCCGGGATCATTCCACGATCGTTCCGATCTTCTCGCCGCAGACTGCTTTTACGATATTTTCGGGGTCTTTGATGCCGAAAACAAGGATCGGCATTTGGTTGTCCATACACAGAGACGTGGCAGTTGAATCCATGACCCCGAGACCTCTCGTGATGACTTCCTTGTATGTGATCCTGTCGAATCTTTTCGCGTCCGGGTTTTTGTGAGGATCGCTGTCGTAGACCGCGTCGATGTTTTTCGCGAGTAAAATGATATCAGCGTCCGTTTCGACCGCGCGCAGCGCGGCTGCCGTATCTGTCGTGAAGAACGGATTGCCTGTTCCGCATCCGAAGATGACGACTCTGCCCTTTTCCATATGCCTGATCGCTCTGTTTCTGATATACGGTTCCGCTATCTGTCTCATTTCGATAGCTGTTTGAACTCTTACAGGAACTCCGAGCTGTTCGAAAGCATCCGCAAGAGCAAGAGCGTTCATGACAGTCGCGAGCATTCCCATATGGTCAGCTCTCGTTTTATCCATTTTCTCGCTCGATCTGCCGCGCCAGAAATTTCCTCCTCCGACGACAAGTCCGACCTGGACTCCCATGTCCACGATCTTCTTTATATTTTCGACGACTTTGGATATCGTTCCCTCGTCAAGGCCTGTCTTCTTCTCTCCGGCGAGAGCTTCGCCGCTGACTTTTATCAGTACTCTTTTATAGATCGCTTCTGCCATTTTACACATTCTCCTCCGTCTTTTCTTTACAATGACCTTATAGCGGCCGTTTTACGCATAAAAAAAGGGAAAACGAGTTTCCCTTTTCAATGAGCTTTAAATTACTTGTTTATCTGCTTCATTACTTCCTCGGCGAAGTTTTCTTCTTTCTTCGCAAGTCCCTCACCGCGCTCGTAACGGACGAAACGGCGGATCGTGATCTTCTCGTTGAAGAGAGCGATCTTTGATTTGAGCAGATCCGAGACCGTCTGATCGGGATCCTTTACGAAAGGCTGCTCAAGCAGGCAGTTCTCTTCGTAGAATTTGGAGATACGTCCTTCGACCATTCTCTCGATGATCTTCTCGGGTTTGCCTTCGTTTCTCGCCTGTGCTCTCAGGATCTCTTTCTCTTTCTCGAGAACTTCTGCCGGAACATCTTCCTTGCTGACATACAGCGGGTTGGAAGAACAGATGTGCATTGCGATATCTCTGACGAATGTTTTGAAATCCGCGTTCTGTGCGACGAAGTCTGTTTCGCAGTTTACTTCGACGAGTACGCCGTATTTGCCGCCGCCGTGGATGTAAGCTTCGACAATGCCTTCGCTTGCGATCCTTCCTGCTCTCTTAGCTGCGACAGCGAGTCCCTTTTCTCTCAAAAAGTCCATCGCTTTTTCCATATCTCCGTCTGTTGCGACGAGAGCTTTTTTGCAGTCCATCATTCCTGCAGATGTCTTCTCACGTAATTCTTTTACCATTGAAGCTGTGATTTCCATATCAATAAACCTCCGTAATTCTATTATCGTAAAATGACAGGCATCAAGCCTCTTCATTTACCTGCTCTTCAGCGATCTCTTCCGCTTCAGCGTCTTCTTCGTTTACTTTGTACTCTTCTTCGTAAGATGCGGCTTCGCCTTCTCTTCCTTCGATAACAGCGTCAGCCATTCTTCCGGCGATGAGTTTGACGGCTCTGATCGCGTCGTCGTTTCCGGGGATAACGAAATCGACTTCGTCAGGGTCGCAGTTCGTATCAACAATAGCAACTACGGGGATACCGAGCTTCCTTGCTTCGCTGACAGCGTTCTTTTCCGTCTTGGGATCTACTACGAACAGTACCTGAGGAACATCTTTCATGTCCTTGATTCCGCCGAGGTTCTTTTCGAGTTTGTCTCTTTCAGCCTTCAGTTTGATGACCTCTTTCTTGGGAAGTCTGTCAAAGATCCCGCCCTCTTCCATCTCGTTGAGCTCATTCAGTTTCGCGATCCTCTTCTCGATCGTCTTGAAGTTTGTGAGCATTCCGCCGAGCCATCTGTTGTTAACGTAGTACATGCCGCATCTCTCAGCTTCTTCAGCTATGGAGTCTTTAGCCTGTTTCTTTGTTCCAACGAAAAGGACCGTGCCGCCTTCAGCCGCTGTCTTTACAACGAAATCATAAGCTTCGTCGATCTTCTTTACGGTTTTCTGCAAGTCGATAATGTAAATACCGTTGCGCTCCGTATAAATGTACTCTGCCATCTTAGGGTTCCATCTTCTCGTCTGGTGACCGAAGTGAACTCCTGCCTCAAGCAACTGCTTCATCGAAATAACTGCCATAATAATTACCTCCTTAATCGTCTTCTGACCTTCCGCTTGCTTCATTCGGCTCTCAAGGCTTCATGCCCAGGTTTTGAGTTGACCGTCCGCAGGCGTGCATATTTCAACAAATGCGTATTGTAACACACAATTATTTGTATTGCAATAGATTTTTCTTCGTTTCATCGATTATTTTTTTGCCGTTATTGTAAAATACGTCCTCGATGTCCTTCTTTGTGAGCTTTCTGCTCTCCGCCGCTCTCTTGAAAGCAGCGATCTCCTCATACATGAAGAATGTGAATGTGTCTGAAAGTTCCTTGTCGACTTCTCTCATATGGCTGTCGCCTGAAACGTCTCCGTAGGCGCCTTTCGCGATCAGATTGATGTATCTTCCGTTTTCAGAGATCCTTCTCATTCTCATTCTGAGTATAGGCATATCTGATCCGAAAAGAACTCTTTGCGGACCTACGCAATCGAGAGCGCCTTCCATTGCGAGCTGCAGTGTATTCGCGCAGAAATCTATCATAAGATTCTTCGTCTGTGAAAGGACCTTGAATCCGTCGCCTATATCTTCGGGGCTGTAAGCGCGTCCGATGTGAGCCATGATGAGCTTGATATTCGGATATTTTTCTTCTATTTCAAGGAGCTGAGCGAGGTTTACGGGGTCTTTGAGCCTTCCGCTTCTCGGAATGTGGCACATCATGATCATCTTGTATTTATCCAACACTTTGAGATGCTCCGGCGGGAAGAAGTCGAATATTCTGATCTCGTCGTCGGGGATGTATTTCGGAGCGTTTGCAAGGTACGATTTTACTCCGAGAAAACCTCCTTCGAGGAGTTCCTTTTCAAGCTCTTCGGCAGATTCCCAGGGTCTTGAATAAAGCAGCGCAGGAACGTTGTATTTTTGAGAGCTTTCCTTTACGTATTCGTTTGACGCCTTAAAATCGTCATATCTTCCGACGCTCGAGAAAATGAGGGGAGTTACCTTTTTGTCGGGGAACATTAGTCTGTATGTTTCGAGAAGGTCCTCGATCGAGTTGTCTACGGCTACCAGGCTCGGCCAGGACACGCAGTTCGGCGAGAAACGCTCTTTCTTAAACTTATCAAGCCAGACGTGACAGTGGATATCCACCATTTTGTCCGGGAGAAAATCTTTCAGGTTGTTCTCGTAAAAATCCTTATCAACTTGCTTTACTTCAAAAAGCGGCATAAAAACACCTCCTAGTATTTTTCGGGTTGAATTATACTCTTTTTACGGTGCGCCATCAACCTTTAATCGTTGCACATGGTGATTTTTTTGTATGAAAGTGATATAATCTTGCAGGTGACATTTCACGGCTTTTTACCGGTGTTGCGGAGGGTTTGACTTAATGATAAATGAAATAAATATAGATGATTTGAAACTGCCAAAAAATGCGACGATACACTTTGTGGGTATCGGCGGTTCAAGTATGAGCGGCATCGCGATGATCATGGCTGCGAGAGGTCACAGGGTCTCGGGTTCGGACGCGGAAGACTCCCCTGTTATCGAAAAGCTTCGCGCAAGCGGTATCGTCGTTTTCATCGGTCATAACGAAGCAAATATCCCGCATTCGTGCGATCTCGTAGTTTACACAGTCGCAGTAGGCGATTCAAACCCTGAAGTTTTACGCGCGGCATCGCTCGGTATCCCTGTTATCGAAAGAGGCAAATTCCTCGGCTATCTGACAGCAGAGCATAAATACTCCGTCGCGATCTCAGGTACCCACGGTAAAACGACTACCACAGCCATGGTCTCGACCATACTGATCGATTCTGATTATAATCCCGCCGTCCATATCGGCGGACAGCTCGGACTTATCGGAGGCAATTACAGAGTCTCCGGGAGCGACTTTTTCGTGACGGAAGCTTGCGAATATCACTCGAATTTTCTCAATTTACGTCCTTATTGCGGCACCATTTTAAATGTAGACAGGGAGCATCTCGACTGGTTCAAAACATACGAAAACGTCGAAGCCGCTTTTACGAAATTCGCGGGCATAATATCCCCCGAAGGTTTCCTTGTCGTCTGCGCTGACTGGCCTGATGCCGTAAAATGCGCGAAAGAAGGCGCATCTTCAAAGATAGTAACTTATTCTGTAAGGAAGCCCTCGGAGATTCCCGATAAATGCAAAAGCGATGAACATTATTACGCCGACAATATCGTCCTGGCAGCTTCCGGAAGCACGTTTGATGTTTATAAAAACGACTCATTTATCATGTCATGCAAACTGAATATCGCAGGCATTCATAACGTGTCAAATGCTTTGGCTGCTTCTTGCACAGCTTTCGGTCTCGGATGCACTCCCGAACAGGTCTCCTCCGCTCTCGAGCTTTTCGTAGGCGCGGACAGACGTTTCCAGATTGTCGGAACGTGCAACGGAGCGCCTGTTATTGATGACTACGCACATCATCCGACGGAGATCAAAGCGACTCTTGCTTCTGCGAGACTTACTTCAAACGGAACGATCTGGGGCGTTTTCCAGCCGCATACTTTTACAAGGGCGATAAACTGCCTCGAAGACTTCGGAAAAGTATTCAAGAACTGTGACAAAGTCATAGTGACAGATATATACGCGTCTCGAGAAAAGGACAACGGAGAGATCAATTCCCGCCTTATTTCAGATTATTTCACCGAATGCGGCATCGATTCGACATATATGAAAGATTTCACACAGATAGCCATTTATCTCAAAAAGAATGTAAAAGAAGGCGACCTCGTCATCACGCTCGGAGCAGGAGACGTCAACAAGATCGCCAGAATGATATCTGTAATGTGATAAAGATCACTTGTTCGCTTTTTCTCTTTTGAGAATTATTCCCGCACCGACAGCGACGCACTCCTCCGCGTTTTCCGCAATAGTAACGTCGATCCCGGTGCTTTTTCTTATCAGTTCGTCAAGTCCGAATACAAGCGATCCGCCTCCCGAAAGATTGACTCCGCGGCCGTAAATATCTGCTGCGAGTTCCGGAGGCGTTTCCTCCAAAACGGCGTGTATCCCGTCGAGTATAGGCATAGCAGCTTCGATGAGGCAGTCGGTGAGTTCATCGGAAGTCACTTCTTTTTCGTTCGGAAGCCCTGTTAAAATGTCTCTTCCTCTCACTTCTCCCGTTTCATGTCTCAAGCCGAAAGCGAGACTTCCCACGTCCTTTTTGATCTGCTCAGCCATCTGGTCGCCTATCAAAAGTCCGTGTTTTTTCTTCATATATGCCTTTATCGCTTCGTCAAAAGCCCCTCCCGCGACTTTGACGCTTCTGCTCGAAACTATTCCGCCGTAAGAGACGACCGCGATATCAGTCGTTCCTCCGCCTATATCCACAACAAGATTTCCGCACGGTTTGTTTATATCGAGTCCCCATCCGACGGCAGCCGCCAGAGGCTCGTAAACGAGATATACCCTTCTCGCGCCTGCTTCGAGCGCAGCCTGTTCGACAGCCCTCTTTTCGACATTCGTGGTCTGGCACGGTATCGATATCATGACGTCAGGCTTCAGTATCTTCTTAAAAGGATTCGTGACAGCCTTGTTTAAATAATACTTCAGCATAGCCGCAGCAGTGGTATAATTCGATATTATGCCGTTCTTGATAGGTTTGACGATCTTTACTTCTCCGTTGGTCCTGTCAACCAGAACTCTCGCGTCGTTTCCGATCGCCTGTATCTCGTTCGTTCCATCTTCGACAGCGACAAGAGAAGGCGCTTTTATAACTATTCCCTTGCCTTCAACATTGACCAGTACTGTCGATGTTCCGAGATCTACAGCTATATTTTGTCTGAAATAACCCAATTGTGTTTCCTCCAATGCGCGCCGAATGTCCTGTATGAACGCGCCGCTTTAAGAATGATAACACAAAGAGCCCTTTCATTCAAGTATCGACGATCTGTCAAATGCACAAAAAAATGAGCCTTTTGTCCGTTCCGACGACTATTTTATTGAACCCCTTCATTCTGTATTTCTTTTGCGGAAGACACTTCATGCCGTTCATCACACTTCCGTTCGTCGAACCGAGATCTCTGAACATAAAAGCATTGTCGTCATAAGTGATCTCCGCGTGACGTCTGCTCGTAAGAAGCGATCCCTCCTTAACATTCGCCCAGCTGTCGTCCCTTCCTATTCTGCACACGTATCCGTCGTTTTTGCAGGACGAAAATATCATAAGAAAAGGCTTTTCCCTGGTCAAGCATATCATTCTTCCTTCTTTTTTCTTTTTTTCGACCCCGGCGACCCCGATCTGCCCGAGCGGGAAATCGTATCTCACATTATGATTTTCAAAACGGTCCCTCTCCCATTCGCGCAGTATCTCCATCGCCCTTCTCATGGACTTCTCCTCGGGAGAATCAGTCTCAAAACCCGAATATAGAGACACGAGAGATATCAGATCGCCGCAGCCGTTGTTGACCTCCGTGACGCAGTCCGGAGTGTATACAAAGTAAAAATCCCTCCCGTTGTTTTCGACAAATACACAGCTTATGTCAAAGACAAATGAATACGGGTCTATGCCTTTCTTTTCTGCCGTTTTAAAAATGTCAGCCATCGCCACGAGGAGGCTTTGAAAATTGTCCTCACCGAATCCGTCAAAGCAAATAAATTCTTTAAGTGAGTGCCTGTTTCTGAAAACCATTTCATACCCCAGGTTGTTGCGCACGAAATCATCCGGCATCATTACAGACCGTTCGCTTCTGCAGATCTCATCGATCTGATCCCTCGCCCTTCCGATCTCGTATTTGTCCTTCACAAGAACGCGGCACTCCCTCTTATCTCCTGTGATCCTGATGCCCATCGCCTGTCAGCCTCATTATCTCGCGATGAAAAATCTCGCGAGGTCATCGATATTTTTCTCTGTTTTGGCGGTGATCTTGCCGAAAATGCTTCCCGCGAGATCCATTATGAAATCCTTGAAAACGAATGCGAGCGTCACCAGCACCGCGAGGATGATGACGACTTCGACGGTATTGATCCCGTCCTCCTCTTTGACCAACCTTTTAATCTCTCTCCCGATCATTTTTTCTCTCTCCTTTCAATTCGAATACCGGTAAAAATCGTGCCTTCATTGTGCCATTTTTTACGGGGCAAGTAAAGAAAATCGCGTCGACATTTTTCGACAAAATCTCACCGCGCGATCAGTAAAAAACATATCAAAAAGGCTCCGGATCAGATCTCGGAGCCTTTTGCAAGCTTAACAGATCATTTATTCCTTCCAAGAGAAATTTTCCCGTCCGGCGCCTGCTTCGAAATGGTATTTTACGATGCCGAGATCGAGCTCGCTGTAAGGGCCTGCGAGAGCCCTCGCGCTGACCTCGCGATTTCCTGTCTGCTCGATGTAATATTTCTGCTGATTTATCGCGGTCGGAGCCAAAAGCGCCGCTTTTACGCCGTTTTTGAACCATTCCGGGCTGTTTTCGGAAATATTCGACACTTTTTCAGGTGTTTTACTCCTGTGCGCGTTGCCCTCGTTTTCACCGTACCCCAGGGAGATCACTAGGTACAGCGAAGAGTCTTCGGACGCTTTGATCTTCACTTTTCTTTTTTCAAATGTCAGCGCGACCCAGCACGTGTTAAGACCGATGCTCTGAGCGTAAAGCACGAGCTCCTCGCCGAAATATCCAGCTTTTTCCTTCTCGTCAGACGGTCCGACTATCGCAAAATAGTTCCGGCAGCCCTTGAAGCTCCCGTAATGAGGTCTCGTCGCCTTGAACGCTTCCGGCTCGTCGAAAAACACCTGAATCCGGAATCCGGATCT
>DBVT01000001.1:13045-13922 GCA_002308775.1 Mageeibacillus sp. UBA1257 | reverse complement strand
TCCGTATACCTTCTGACGGAATGGCGGTCTTCTATTGCTTTAAGTAAAATTTCCCGTGTCATTTTTCATTCTCTGCTTCTTTTCTTGCCTCTTTAAGCGAAATGTCCTTTGCTCGCGCGATTTTCGCGATATCGTCGTATTCGTACTTGCGCCTTTCGACTCCGTAACCTTTTGAGATCTTCTCTCTTACAATGCCGTACGGAGTGATGTGTTCACGCGTTGATCGCTCGAGCACGTATCTGTCCAATTTATATTCTCTGATGCCTGTCGTAGTAGTGTATTTGAAGATCGCGCGGACCATTTTATCCTTTGATTCTTTTTTGCAGATAGCGCGGATCACTGTTCCGGGGCGGTTTTTCTTCATGTAAACTGCCTCAGTGAGCACGTCAAGAGCGCCTTCTTCCAGCAGCCTTTCAGTCGCGAATCCGATCTCCTCGCCTGTCATATCGTCGATGTTGCAGCAAAGCTCGCAAACGCCTTCATCGATCCTTTCCTCGCTCTCTCCGTAAAATGCCCTGACGCAGTTCGCGATGTCGAAATCCTTTTTACCCATACCGTAGCCGATCTTCGAGACATTCATCGCGGGCATATGGCCGAAACCGTCCGCAAAATATTTGAGTAGAGCCGCTCCCGTGGGAGTGCAAAGCTCGCCTTTTACTTCGCCTCCGTAGACAGGGCAGTCCTTCAAAATATATGCCGTCGCAGGCGCAGGAACGGGCAAAATGCCGTGCGCGCACTTTACCGTGCCGCAGCCCACGTGAACAGGCGATACGATAACTCTGTCGGGATGTATTTTTCCCATTAAAATGCATACGGAAGTTATATCTGCGACAGCGTCCATCGTTCCCACTTCATGAAAATGGATCTCTGATACGGA
>DBVT01000001.1:11255-13025 GCA_002308775.1 Mageeibacillus sp. UBA1257 | reverse complement strand
TGACATTTTCGCTGACTTTGAGGCCGCCTACAATATTTTCGATATCGTGCATGCCGCTGTGACTGTGATGATGCTCATGTTCGTGTTCATGGTCATGGTCATGATGCTCATGCATATGCTCGCTCTCTTCATCGCCGCCGATCTTCACGCTCACCGATGTGCCCGTTATACCGCATTTTTTAACAGAATTTGCGGATATTTCGACGTTTTGAAGGCCTAAACAGTTGATCTCGGTCAAAAATTCCGACTTTTCTTCATCACTCAAAAGTTCGAGCAAAGCTGCTGTCAGCATATCTCCGGCAGCTCCCATATTGCATTCGAGATATAATAATTTCATTTTTTGACCTCCATATGATTGATCATGCTTGCGGAATATCCGGCGCCGAAACCGTTGTCGATATTTACAACAGTGACACCGCTCGCGCAGGAATTGAGCATTGAAAGCAAAGCGGAGATCCCCTCGTATGAAGCTCCGTAACCGACGCTCGTGGGCACTGCTATAACCGGACAGTCGGACAGTCCGCCGATCACGCTGGCAAGTGCCCCTTCCATTCCCGCAACAGCGATAATAACGCTGGCGGACATTACCTCGTCCATGTGTGAAAGCAGCCTGTGCAGACCTGAAACTCCCACGTCGTAGAGCCTTTCGACTTCATTGCCCAGAGCCTCAGCTGTCACAGCGGCCTCCTCCGCAACCGGGATATCGCTCGTGCCTCCTGTCGCGACGAGTATTTTACCTATGCCGTCGGGAGTGGGCATTTCTCCGAGCATTCCGATGCGCGCATCTCTATAATATTTTATGTCTATTTCCGTTTTGACTTTTTCCGCGTCACCTTCGGAAAGCCTCGTGATAAGCACGTTTGAGGCTCCTTTTTCGTTCAGAGATCTCGCTATCGAAATGATCTGCTCGGGCGTTTTACCTGCGCCGTAAATGACTTCCGGGATGCCCTGACGAACGCTTCTCTGATGGTCGATCTTCGCAAATCCGAGATCTTCAAAAGGCTCCTTTTTTATCGCGAGGAGCGCCTCATCCACGGTTATTTCGCCGTTTTTCAGTTTTTCGAGCGTTTTTTTCGTTTCACTGTTCACTTTCTTCCCTCCGGATCGACAGAGACCTCATCGTAATACTGTCCGAGATCTTTTGATATTATATCCCATTTTTCGTTCAGGACAGGCATCTGCTCTTTTCTCACCTGCACGGTCGCTTTTCCCTCATCGTCCCTGACCCTCAGATCGTACAATCCGAGGCCTGTCAAATATCCTTCGGCTTTCTCCGTCCTTCGAAGTTTTTCCTCCGTGATAAGCGTCCCGGTTTTTTCCCTCGTTGCAAGGCACGCATACGCGGGTTTATCCCAGGTAAAAAGCCCCTCTTCCTTCGACTTTTTTCTTATAAAATCTTTCGTCAGTCCGCACTCGCGAAGAGGCGATCTTACACCCAGTTCTTTGAGCGCTCTCATTCCGGGCCTGTCGTCTTCACTGTCTGATGCATTAGTACCGTCGAGCACGCATTCGATACCCTCTTCTTTTGCGGCTTTCAGTATTTTCGAAAATATCTCCTTCTTACAATAATAGCAGCGGTCTTTGCCGTTTTTTCTGACCTCATCGACATTCAAAATATCTGCCTTTATGAATCTCAGATCCGCTCCCAGCAGCGACGCCATTTTCTTCGCGTCTTCTGTTTCAAAATCGGGCTGGAATGATGTTTTTACGTAAAAAGCGATCACTTTACCTGCGTATTTTTTTGCCTCGCAAAGAAGATACGACGAATCT
>DBVT01000001.1:0-11187 GCA_002308775.1 Mageeibacillus sp. UBA1257 | reverse complement strand
TCCATAAATTATGCCCTTTTTAACAGAAAAAGCGGCTGAAAATCGCGGTTTGCGAGAAAAAGCCGTCTTCTGACTTATTTGTCCTTTTTCTTAAAAAGATTGCCTTTTATGACTCCCTTCGGGTCCTTTATGAGAAGCACCACGATCCATATCACAAGCCCGAGCGCAACAGCGGAAAGTCCCAGGAAAAAGTCATTCAGCATATCCTTCGGCTCCGGAGTAAAAAACGCTTCCCGAAGTTTCACATATTCGAAGATCGCATCGACAAGCCACATAAGCGAAGCGCCCCAGAAGAGCCAGCAAAGCAGGCCGAGATTCATTTTACTCTCCGGAGCATTTTTGTACCATATCGCGGTGCAAATAACAGCCGCGAAAACACATGTAAGAAGAGTCATGTCGCGGCCTCCTTATTTCGTTTCAGATACGGACTTTGCTTCTTTTTGCGCCCTCTTCTCGATCAGGGCAGCCACTGCGAGCATTATGAGCCAGACAACAGACGTGAGAGCTGCCATTGCAATGCCTACTGTCGCCATTTCATGGAGCATTTCCGCAGCGTCCCCTTTGTCCGACATCGCGCTTAAAAACGGGAACCACGCGACTATTTCTCCGTGCCAGATATGTTCAAAAGCGAGCAGGACCGCGCCTCCCCACTGAAGATTTGTAAGCCATTTGAGCTTTCTCGAAAAAGGTATCTTTTGAACCTCTTCAACTGTCTTTCCGTCAAATGAAACTATTGCCTTCGAAGGCGTCATAGTTTTTTCTTTCTTTTCGATGATCTTTGTCGCAACGGTCAATATCGCAGCCTCAGCCGCCGGTATAAGAAAACAAGCCATAATTTGCCTCCCGAAATCATAATTGCGCAATACGCAAAGCCCCTGTCGTGATTCAGAAAAGAGCTTTGATCTTTAAGTGATTGTAGCATATGGCGACGCGCCGTGTCAAACGAGTCGTTCTTTTATCTTTTTTACAAGTCCGCTGTCAGCAGGCAGCCATTCGACGCTGTCGATATCGTCAAAAGAAAGCCATCTGGCGTCCTCCGCTTCGTTTAAAACGAGATCTCCGCTGAGTATTTTACACCAGAAGCAATCCATGGAAAGGTGAAAATTCGGATAGTCGTATTCGATCGTGTCAATGAGTTCACCAACTTCGACGAGAGTATCAAGTTCTTCTTCGATCTCGCGCACGAGTGCCTGCTCGGGCATTTCACCGGGCTCGATTTTACCGCCCGGAAATTCCCAGCCGCCTTTAAATTCGCCGTGACCTCTCTCGGTGGCGAATATTTTGTCTTTATCTCTAATAACAGCCGCGACAACACGAATCAGTTCTGCCCTTATTTCTGACTCACTTTTCAATATTTTTCCCTCTTTTCAGGCAAAAAACGATAAAAGTTCTCTATTATTGGCTTTTTCAACCGATCTCCCATATGAACGTGACAGTGTCCGTGACGGTGATGTCGTCGGGCGAGATGTCGATCGAGCTCGGGGCGGCGGCGAGTTTCATGGCTCTGTTGTCTAACGCGTATCTTGTCGGAGAGACAAGGTCCCTGTTGCCCCAGTCGTAGACGATCGAGATGATACGGCCGAGTTTTACGTCCGAGGAAGATGTAAGGATCTCCGCTTTGCGCTTTGCATTCTCTGTTGCGCTTTTGAGAAGCATGTCGCTCACGGCGTCTTTATCCTTTACGGTGAAGGAGACGTTGAGCTCCGGTTCGGCTACGGAAGATGCGATGGAGCTGAGGACATTTGCGAGCATTTTAGTGTCGAAATCGAATTCGATCTTAAGGCTGTGGTAGCAGGCAAATCCTTTGAATACCTGACTGTATGAGCCGTCCTGGTTTCGCCTGCTCTCATATTCCGTATTCACGTTGAAATTCGTCGTTTTGAGGTCGTTCTTTGAAAAACCGATCTTCGCGAGAGCGCCGCGAAGGTCCTCCATTTTAGAGGCAGCTTTTTCCATTGCTTTCTCGTAATCCTTGTCAACATCTTTGAGATTGAGAGTCACGACTGTGAGATCGGGACTGACGCTTATTTTACCTGTTCCTCTGATAGTTATATTTCTCGGCATGATCTTGTGCTTCCTTTCGTGATCTGTTTTGTTACCATTTTAGCGGCATGCGCGACGCATACTCTCTAACGTATTCATTATATCCAATATCAAGCTTTAATTGCAAGCTATATTAAAAGTTCTTCCCTGATGCCGTCCTCATATTTTTTGCGGTTGAATATCTCTCCCCCTGTTCTCCCCTATCCTTTTATTTCTTTGTACTTAAGCAGCAGTGATTTGCGTTTTTGGTCGATACGGAGCGTCATACCGTTTTTGATCAGATCATCTCCGCTGCAGACGGTGACCTCGCCCGTATCCGCGTCTGTAAATTCATACTCTTTTCCCGGTTCTAAACCGCCGGGAGTGACGAGTGCGCGGTCGTAGGGACACAGTGCGCGGCGAAAAGCGAGTATTATGCCGCTGTTGTCTTCCTGGTCGTGATACTGAGATGCGGACCAGGCGGTGTTTTCATTTGACACCGGTATCAGCGGATAGAAATCCATAGCAAAATATCTGCGTATTTCATCATATTCATCAAAATACTTTTTAGCGAAATCAAAGGGCTCGTGCATTGCTCCGACTTCCCATTCCGCGTCCGCATGTTCCCAGGTGCGTACGGTCATGCCGTTCGTATATGCGCTGCGGAAGCTGTAGAGATCGCCCAGTGAAGGGCCGTATCCAATACCGGAATAGGGATACCAACGTGCGGCTGAAGCGTTCTGATTCTGATTTTCCTCCGGACAGCAGTCCCAGGTACACTGGCAGTCGCTACGCCATAAAGGCACTGAACGCGAAAGCATTTCTATATCTATGCGTTGGCCTCCGCTGCAGCAGTTATCTATAAGAAGGTTCGGAAAACGTTCCAGCAGCGTATCCCAGAAACGCCACAGGTTGTTTATATAGTGGATCTCCGTCGTACCTTTGCGGTTTTCAGCATCCTTTTGCCTTGCGTCACTGCAACGCCAGAAATCAAGCATCCCGATATTGTTATCCTGCCTGTAACAGTCCACGGGGATGCTCTCGATAAGCCCGGAGATCTTTTCGATAACGTCGTTGCATACCTTTTCCTCGTTAAGTGCGGTAATGACCTGATCTTCGTTTTGATCGTTTTTATATAAGAATTCCGTCCACTCGCTGATACTGCGGATAAAACGTTCCGGTTCAAACCAGAGCAGGAATTTTATGCCGTGGGAGGAAAGGAATTTTGTTACGTCGCGGTATCCGTCGGGATGATATTTGCGGCTGATCTCCCACGTGCCTGTCTTTCCCCATTCTGCGGACTGACCGTCCGTCGTTTCGGAGCAAAGCGGTTCATACCAGCCGGCATCCACCCAGCAGTAATCGAACGGAAGACCGTATGCAAGCAGTTTCTTCCAGCGCTCTATAAGCCTGTCACTGTGTATTCCGCCCCAGAATATGGCCGAAAAAGGACACTGTTTCCCCCGTGCGCCTTTGCTTTTTGCAAAAGGAGAGATCTCTTCGCGGATATACCTGCGCCAAAGGTTGTGAGCTTTTACCTGACCCTCCGTATATACAAGCAAGGTCGTTGAAGCTGTGCGGAAGGATTCGCCCGGATGCATACGAAAATGTGCGTCCTGAATGCCGTGACGCATCCTGAAAGTGTCTGCTCCGCGGTCAAATACGGCTTTCCATTGTCCGGTCCAGCCAACAGCCATCAGAACGCCGTTTTTACGTTCACCGCCTTCTTCTGCATCGAAAAACGGAGCCTTGCCCATACCGCTTCTGCCCGCTGTGCAAGAAAACTCCCTGCTGTCTCCGGCCCACATACGTACGGGAATATCCGCATGATCGTCTGATCTCACGTTGGCACCGTTTGTGGCATGCAGTATCATCGTTTCCGGCTCCCAAGTGCTCTGACTGTTTCGTCTGGTCCTCGGCGGATCAGCGCGCATCGGAAAAGTCACATCACAGTCGTACAGATCTGATATCAGACCGCTGTCGTGATCCGTTGGATTGTTCCAGTAATTAGTCCATTTAGTCACTCCGTATTCGGGATAAAACTCATATTTTACCGTAAGTTCCAGTCCGTCCGGCAGGATATATTTGAGATCGTTTCCGTCTGCACTCGCCCTTAATTCCAGTTCTTCAAACAAAACGTCGTCATATTTGAATGAAAGCGTGGGTCTCATCGCCGGTCTGATCGCGGGATCGCGGTAACCGTTCATAAAATCGCAAAAAGGCTCTGTTTGCATCCGGGAAATGCGGACCTTATCTGAATCCATAATTCAATCTTCCTTTCTTTGCTCGCCGCGGCCGTCTTTGTATTTTTTTATGCATTCTGTTTTAAAAATGAAGTAACCGATCCATAGAAACTATGCCTGCATTATATCATATGGCAACGATTTTTGTGAAGTATTATGCCAAGATCTGATAATACCTTTTCGCGGTGCGTTTTATTGCGGAATCATCTCTCTGTCTTGTTTCCGCGGAAATTCCGAGTCTGTATGAACTCCCCTGCTTATTAATGCATGCGGAGGCCGACTTTCAGCGCAGACCGACGGTATGCCCGTCGTACAATAAAAGGAACGCCATAGAGATGTCTATGGCGTCCTTATTTTCTCATTATCAGATCCGTCATTGTGACCGGAATCGGTCCGGATCCTGACAAAGAATTATGCTCTCGTTTGCTTACGGCGTATGAGACTTATGACGATCATTCCCAGGAGCGAGGTCAAGAAAAGGCTCATCCAGAGGAACGTTCGTTCGCTGTCACCCGTAATAGGGTTAATAGGCGGCGTATACCTGTTCGTGATGGTGAATCCATCATCAGCGCTGCCTGTGACAGTACTCGTATAACCGGTCACTTCAACCTCTTCGACCGTATACTCGATCTCTTTGCCGTTCTCATCGTAGAGCAGCAGATTCTCCCAGGTGTACGTCCAACTGCCGTCTTCCGCGTCGGCAGACAATGTCACGGGATCGCCGTATGCCTCGCCGTCGGCAAGAAGCTGGACAGTGACGCTATCGGGACGAGTTCCCTCAGGGGCGTCTTCATCCTCCCAGACTTTATTTACCGTGACGTTGGTCGTCTTGGCAGTGTAGGTGTTGATGATGTGAACCGTTGCATTGTTATCGAGTGTGACCAGGATCTCGATCCCTTCATTTTCGGATGCAACATTTTCGGTTTCACCGGCCGGCTCTTCCGATTTGGCGGCAGTTCTGCGAAGATCCCTGACTCTAAATTCTTCCGGTGCGGAAGTGAGTGCGATTTCCGTGGAATCGGCAGTCACCTTTTCGGCGTTTGCATCATTGCTTTTAAAGCTCTCTCCTGTAAGATTCCTGACGATCTCTCCGGCGTATCCGTCTTCCGGGTATATGGTGTAGCTGCTTTCACCCAGATCGATCTCCATGCCGGGCATCATCAATCCGATAAAAATATCGTCGCCGAACAGATTGTCGTAAATACGGACATTGTAGAGCGGATTTCCGCCTGTGTTTTTGACAATCGTATGGAATGAAACATCAGAATAGCATTCATAGATCCCATCAGGCGGCATGTTGGTGATTTCCTGATCGATCGTTAATTCCCACTTGGCTTCGTCCGCAACCGCTTCATATGCGACCTCCAGATCATAACCCACCACGTCTGCGGATGCTTTTTCTTCCTTCACCGTGTAGGTCCCGATCGGCAGGTCTACCTTGAATTCTCCGTTTTCGAATTCAGCGTAGGTAACCGTTTTGACAATGTTGCCGTCCTTATCGCTGATCGTGAATGTCGTGTCAGCAGGAATCACTACCTGCTCACTGCCGCTTCCGAGCTCCTTGGTGATGGTCAGCGTGGGGTTTTTGATGTATGCATTGCCAAAGAAGATATCCGTTCCGTCTTCTATCCTTCCGGATGCCTCGAACTTAACGAGCATCGGATCGTCTCCCTGCGTATGTGATTCCACTTCTTCCGCAACTGCAACGTTTTCCTCAGCTTCGGCGGTCTCGGCGGCTTCTGCGCCTCGCCGCATGGATTCCTCTCTCTCTTCCTCTCTCTCATCTTCCCCGTGGTCTATCGGTCCTATCACGGCGTGAGCCCATTGCATGTAATCACTTTCGGCATACAGCGTATAGCCCGGAACTTCTGCGTTGATCTCTCTTACCGTGTAAGCACCGGCGGGGACACTCAGTATGAATCGTCTGCCATAGATGGTCATAGTGTCGTCCTCATCGTCAATATCCACCTCTTCCATATCCGCTAAGAGGACGGTCATCTTACCGTTGCCTCCTTCCTCGGGGAAGAAGCCCTCCGGACCGGTGATCTCAAATCCGAAGCCCTGCTCGATGAGGATCTCAGGGTCGATCCCTGTGATCCGCTTGTCAATGCTGATGGTGCTTGTCCTACGCGTGTACGTATTGGTGAACGTTGCAGCACCGGTATACTCCGAACCCTTTGTATCTTTCGGTCCGAGCGTTACGCTCCGAACGTCACAAGCGATTTTGACATCGTAATAATCGACGTCGTAGTCTATTTCGTTTACCTGATATGATCCCCAAGGCAGAACCACCTCGATCGTCGCTTCGTAATCACCGTCACTGTTCTTCATGAACTCATTCGTAGAGACGGTGAGCTCGTTAGAGGAAGAATTTGGAGTGATAATACAATTGAAGGTATACGCGCCGTCTGCAACCAGGTCATCAGGAAGGCCTTTTACGATCTTTCTGATGGTCAGTGTGCCGTAATCAGAAGTATATTTGTTGTGGAAAGCGACAACATACGGATTTTCCCTTGCCCAGTCCTGATCGTCCGATGTCGTTAACAAAATCGGGTCAGAAGATGCGATTATGATTCCCGCGTTTCGTTTGCTCTTAGTGTCATTGTTTTCCCGCGACTTTTTGATCGGGATAATATAGTAGGGATCCGTCAGATCATTGGTGCCCGTCACGGCATAGCCTTCCACCTCCGCTTTGGTCTCCTCAACGGTATATCTGATACCCGCCGTGAGCTTGAGAAGGTTATTTCCCGCCAGGATGTCCGCATAAGTCAAAACAGCGTCGTTGCCGTCCGCATCCTTTGCAATATTGCCGTCCTCATCCCTGACTGTGAAGGTCGTTCCTTCGGGGATATTAACGGGAAGACTGTCTCTATCAAGATCTTTCGTGATCCTGATATAGCCGTAAGCCGGCTCATAGAAATTGGATACGGTCAACGTCTCGGAATCGTTCGCCCCAAGTCCGATTTCACCAATCATGACCGGGAACTGATCCTTCACATACTGAAGCTCTCCGCCGTTCACCTTAAGACCGCTCCAGCGATAACCGGGAACATAACCGATATCTTCCGCGACATAATAGGTGCCGGTCGGTAAATCAGTGAGCGTCCATATAAAGCCGTAAATGTCGCCGTTTTCGTTCACCAGCTGTTCAAGCAGGGCATTCTCGCCGCAGCTGTCGCTCAGTTGGAATTCTCCCATTTTACCATTGTAAAAGACGTAGGGAGGCACCTCTTTTTCCTTCTTTATGTCTGCAGCCTTGCGCATAGTCTCGCCGCGCTCCGGTTCCTCAATAGGAACTCCCGGCTGGGGGTTTCCGGGCAGATTCTCCGGGTACAGCAGCCCCAGGACAAACTCCTCAGGTATAACACCGTCATTCAGGCCTTCAAAGGTCTTTGTGATCTCCAGAGTCCCTTTAGCAGTATAGGTATCTACGACCGTAATGCCGTAATTCCTGTTCTCCGAATACGGGTGGGTGCCGGGCGTATTCCCGATCCATATCTGATTGTCTTCGAGTTCCTGCGTTGCTTCGTCGTCTTCGCCTCGAACTTTCTTCCATGTATAAATCCAGGTGTCGCTGATATATTCAACGTCAAGACTGTATCCGAGGTTCTCCAGAGAAGCAGAATCCTCATCCTCGGTCACTGTATAGAGCCCGGGGGGAACGTCTTTGATAACAAATACATAGCCTTCGATCCCACCGCCGTGCGAGTCACGGGTCGAATACTGATGGTCAAAGTCATTGCCGAAGGTGACGGTCATTTCGCCCGTGCCGTTATTGAATTCCTTCGGGCCCTCAATGCGGAACGTCGCACCCTCAGGGAAGATGTCGAGTTCTTCATCCTTCGGGAGACCCTCAATGATCTTTGCGATGTACAGGTTGCCGTTTTTAGAAGTATAATTATTATTCAGTTGGATGCTTGCGTCTGTATTCTCAACAACCGTGACAGTTTTGTTTCCTTCGGTCGTGAGCCAATAACCGTCGATTTCAACGTTCTCCTCGGAGATCGAATATTGACCTGCTGCAGGAGCGGGGAGTGAATAGAACAATACTCCGTCGTCTACCTCCGTAAAATTGCTGAAAAGGACCCTGTAAGCCGTATCGCCTTCTCCCTTCAGCACGACCGCGGCATCGTCCGGCAGGTCGTCAATGCCTACGCCGCTCAGTATTTTCGTGATCATCACGCGGTTGCCGGGTTCTCTGTAGACATTTGTCAATGTGGTCTCCGTAGTTTCTCCAGGCTCAATCACGACATCTTTCGGCGCGAACGGATCAAGATCATACTCGCGCGGATCCGCATTGGATTCCTCCAAATAATAGTTTCCTATTAAAATCTGATCCAGCGTCCAGACAAAGCCTGAGTCAGTCGTCTGCACTGAACCTTCTTTTGAGGCAAACTCGCCATCTTCCACAAAAACAGCGGCCATCGGTTCGTTTTCATCCTCATAATACAGGTCCAGGCGGAAAGAACTGATCTGCTGCTGAATGAAATTTGAAAGCGTAAGACCTTCAGGTAAAATGAAGTTCTTGGTTATGACAAGGTTTCCGTAAGCCGGCTGATAGGATTTTTCAAAGGTCATCTCGGCGGTTTCGCCTGATTTTACTTCAATGAAGCCGCAGTTCTGATCCTCCGGGTCCGCCGGATCAAACGTCATATCGCTAAGATAACCCGGAACCTCAGACTGATCCTCTTCGTCAAATAACGACACGCGATAATTCATTGGCGGAAGTTTTGAACACGATGCTTCGCCTTCCCAGATACCGTCTCCGTCGCTGTCACTGAATGAAACGACTTTCCGCGTTAAAAGCTTGTATAAGCTGGTGTCTCCCTCCTCCGGTACGGCACCGATAAGAAACGTGAGCGAAAAACTGCCCTCGCGGATCTGTTCCTCGAGTCTTGGTTCAGAAGAGCCGACAGGAATTCTCACGGTGATCTTCAGGCCGCCGTTCGCTTCAGCTTTCGCAGTTTTTTCATCCGCGGCGAACGTCGAGACCGGCAGCAGACCGATCAGCATGATCAGCGACAAAAGCACTGCCAGAAACTGCTTAATGTGTTTTCTCATTTTTCATTACTCCCTATGTTCAGATTTGACCTTTTCCGCCCAATCCGCTTGGCGCGGATGATAACAGGCGAAAAAGTTTAAAGGATTCCTGTGCGAAATGCACAGAAA
Source organism: Mageeibacillus sp. UBA1257 (assembly GCA_002308775.1). Taxonomy (GTDB): domain Bacteria; phylum Bacillota; class Clostridia; order UBA1212; family UBA1257; genus UBA1257. Next base: position 1,753 of record DBVT01000001.1, on the reverse strand, counting down.
ACACCAATGCTATTATATATAAAAGGTTTTTCAAAAATCAAGCGTTTTTTTATGGGGCATCAATGCGTAATGATAAGAAAGTAGTTATCCCCTAAAAATTGGCGTTGCGTTGGACAAAAAACAACCCCGCCGGCTGCCCTGCGAGGCTGTATGTGTAGAATAATTAACGTTGTGGTAGACAGGGAAAAGAGGCTTGTATCATATCATGAATTAAATGCTTTTAAATACTCCCTGCAGCCTTCTATGAAATGATATTTGTCGTTTATTCTTTTGGAATACCTGATGTAACCTATGGCCCGGTTTTCTTCCTTTTCTTCAAATTTTCCCAAAGACATAATATTCAGATTGTCCGCCATGTCCACCATTTTTACCATGGAAGCCGTTCTGTTCTTTAATACTTCGTCAATGTATTCATCGTAATTCATGTTTTTATCGTGGGTTACCAGCAAAAGCGGCCTTTCAATATACATGTTAAAATAATCTTTGTACCCGTATTCATTGTATATTTCCCGGATTTCCTCCAATGTAACCTCTGTATCCTCCAAAACGTCGTGCATAATGCAGACCTCCTGAACACCCTCAAAGGGTATTCCGTATTCCTCCATTAAATCCCTGTCAATACAAAAGGGATCTTCCTCTGTCATTCCCGTAAATTCCATATACCTTTTTCTCACGTAAAACGGATGGAGATAATACGGATTTCCGTCTTCCCGCCTCTGATTTCTGTGGGCGTACATGGAAATGGCCATGGAAATATAAACCGTGAACCCGAACATGGATTCAATTTCATCCTGTGTAAAACCTGCCTCCGAACTTAAATAATCCCTGATTCTCTCTTCAATATTCAAATTGTTCATACTCTCAAAACCTCCTGTCTTTTATGCTTCAATTATATCCGGGCAGAAAAAGAAAAAGGTCAGTTGACGGCTGACCTTTTTACACGTGTAAAAATGATATTCACTTAAGAATTATGAGAAATCATATATGCCCCGGGACTCCAGAAGTTCGCTTACGTCGTATATGTCGTAAATACCCTTTTCAAAGCAAAAACGTATAACAAGACCAAATTCGTTGGCTGAACTTAAGGTATACCCCGCCTTTTTCAGAAGATATTTGCACTCGTGGTTTGTAAGCTTCATGGCAAGGGCGATTCTTATACAGGTGTTAAGCGAAGGAATGCTTTTTCCTGATATTATTCCGGACCAGCACTGCTTTGTTATGTTGGCCGTTTTGTAAATTTCAGAGGCCTTTTCCACCTTGTACTTGTCCATGAGTTTATACAGGTATTCCACAAATTCCATGCTTTTTTCCCTGTTTTCCCTGTGAATTTCTATGTATTTATCCAGTTCTGCAAAGGTTTTATCTTTGTCTTCCATTTTAACCGGCTCCTGTTTATAATTTTGCGGCATTTGGGTCAGTCGACTATTCTCCCTGAAAACAGATTAAATGTTTCACCGTTTACTGTGGTGTAAATGTAAAATGCATATTCTGACTTCTTAAGGGCAGAAAGCACAATGGCACCCGATTATTGTTTTGCTTCCTCCAACAGTTCATACAGCGCGTCCTGAGAAAGCACACCGCGTTTCAGATCCGGCGGCAATTCTCCCCGTTCATCTGCTTCGTAATCCTCCATCCATTCGCCGGAAGTGTAATATGTCTCAAGAGCACTGAGTTTTTCAGGATCATGAGAGATAACAGCCTCGTCGTACAGCTTCTCGTACTTTTTCACTCGTTCAATACGGTCCGGGCTATA
>DBVT01000025.1:2563-8040 GCA_002308775.1 Mageeibacillus sp. UBA1257 | reverse complement strand
GACAATAAAGATAATAAAGACAAAAAGGGCTGCCGCGGAACGATCGTTTCGGGCATCTCGATCGCAGCTGTTTCGATGGCTGCGGCTGTCGTGTTTTTACACAAAAAAGAAAGAAGATGAGGCCATGTATTCACAATCAATGTATCAGCTTGGCAGTAAAAGATCTGTCATAAGGGAAACTTTTGAATACGGAAGAAAGAGAAAAGCGGAGATCGGTGCGGACAAGGTCTTCGATTTCAGCCTCGGCAACCCGAGCGTACGACCGCCTGAGATAGTGAATAAACTGCTCAAGGAGATCATTGACGAGATGGAACCGACGGCGCTTCACGGATACACTTCCGCTCCCGGAGATCCTGCTACAAGGCAGGCTGTGTGCGACTCTCTGAACAGACGTTTTAAAGCGGGGCTCACACCTGATTTCATATATATGACATGCGGCGCGGCGGCTTCACTTTCATGCTGCATCTCTGCGCTCTGCTGCAAAGGTGACGAATTCATCGCGCTGGCGCCGTATTTCGCGGAATACAAGGTCTTCACGGAAGCTGCGGGAGGAAAATTCCGCGTGGCAATGCCCGATCCGGACACATTCCAGATCGATATAAAAAATCTCAGAAAAGAGATTTGTAAAAAGACGAAAGCAGTCATTTTAAACTCTCCGAACAACCCGGCCGGAGTCGTTTATTCAGAAAAAACGATCAAAAAGGTATGCAAACTGCTTAAAGACAAATCCGAAAAATACGGTCATCCGATCTATCTGATCGCGGACGAGCCGTACAGGGAGATCGTCTTCGACAAAATGAAAGTGCCTTTCCTGATCAATTATTATGACAATACTCTCGTTTGCTATTCGTACTCGAAATCCCTTTCTCTCCCGGGCGAGAGGATAGGTTACGTCGCTGTTTCTCCGAAGGCAGAGGACGCGAAAGGATTGTACGCGGCAGTGATGGGAGCAGGACGCGCTCTCGGCTACGTTTGCGCGCCTTCCCTCTTCCAGAAACTCGTTGCGAGACTTCCGGAGGTCACATCAGATATATCAGTTTACAAGAAAAACAGGGACATCCTGCTGGGCGGTCTTGAATCGTTCGGATACATTTGCGTACCGCCGCAGGGAGCATTTTACCTGTTCGTAAAAGCGCTTGAACCGGATGCGTACGCGTTCTGTGAAAAGGCGAAAAAATACGAGCTGCTTCTCGTTCCGGGCGACGACTTTGGATGTCCGGGATATGTCAGGATCGCCTACTGCGTAAGCACTGCACAGATCGAAAATTCCCTTCCGGCTTTCAAAAAACTTATTGAGGACTATAAAAATGACAGGTCGTGAAAGAGTAAAACTCGCAAAAAGCTATAAGGCGCCTGATATAGTGCCCGTGGAATATTACTACACAGGCACTCCCGTTTATGAGCACGGCGAAAGGGTCAACGATTTCCTGGCGAAATATCCGGGGGATTTCGGACCTTTTACGGCGATACATCCGGTGATACCGGAGACTGATTTTGATCCGGACGGGACTTATCACGCGTTCAGGAAAGACGAATGGGGCACCACATGGGAGTATCACATTTACGGAGTCGCCGGGATCGAATACGACTATCCGCTCAGAGACCTTGACAATGTCGACAACTACAAGCTTCCTCCCGTCATAAGCGTTGACGATAAAAAAGCGTTCGCCGATTACAAACAGCACGTAAAAAATCATCAGAAACAATACTATTACAGCGAAGGCATAGGCGGATTTTTCGAAAAACTGATCGCGCTGCGTCCGTTTGAGGACGTTTTGTGCGACCTGATGGTCCACGAGGAAAAGCTCGTAAAACTGCTCGATATGCTCACGGACCATTTCGAAAAACACATAACTGCAGCGATCGCGGCAGGAGCTGACGGCATCGCGTTCGGCGACGATTTCGGCACAGAGCTCAGCCTTATTTTCTCCCCTGATATCTTCCGGGAATATTTCTTCCCGCGCTACAAAAAACTGATCGAACCTGCCAGAGCTGCGGGCCTTGACGTCCACTTCCACAGCTGCGGCAAAGTCATCTCCCTCTTTGAGGATTTCCGTAAAATGGGCGTCAATTCAGTCTGGCCGCAACTTCCCTTGTACGACCTCAAGGAGCTTTCGTATATTTTAAAAGACCTCGGTCTCGCCCTCGCGATCCATACAGACCGCGCGAATACGATGACCTTCGGAACGCCCGACGACGTAAAAGAACTCGTGAACCGCGAATTCGACATCTTCAGGCCTGATAAAGGCGGCTCATGGTTTTACATCGAAAGCGACAACGGCTTCCCGTACGAAAATATAAAAGCGCTTGTCGAAACTGTCGCCGGATTCAGAATAAAGAAATAATGTGATGCTTCGAGGGGATGATGTTTCTTGACACATTTCCCGATTTTCGTGTAAACTTACAANNAAAAAACGGAGGTAATCTATGAAAAAGTCAAAGAACCTACTCGGCAACAAGCTCTTCACGGGCATATTGTTCCTCCTGATCGGCATAGCTCTTATTGTAATGCCTGATACAGCAATCAACGTAGCAATGAAAGTAATAGGCGTTCTCATTCTGATCGCCTGTGTCTTCAGGATCATCGATTTCTTTAAAGGGGAAAAGGGGTTCGCGTCCGTTCTCGGATTGTTATTTACGCTCATCCTCATCGCTTTGGGCGTCATCTGCATCATCACTCCCGGATGGCTTCTCAACATCCTCTACATCGTATTCGGCGTACTGCTGATTCTTGAAGGACTAAGCAGCCTGATCAACTCATTCGCCGTTCTCCGCAAGAACGGACTCGTTTGGATCCCGTTCGCGATCATTGCGATCCTCGTTATCATCCTGGGTGTCGTTATCATCCTGAATCCCTCTTTCATAACGAAATGGGTCTACCTTATCATCGGTATCGTTCTGGCGATCTCCGGACTCGTCGATATCATCACCTTTTTTGCAGGTAAAAAGAAGAGATGATCCTTCCGGATCATCTGCGATCGCGCCGCGGTAAAACGCGGAAGACAAAATGAAAAAAAGACCGCCGCGCACAGAACAGATCTTCGCGCGGCGGTTTTTCTGTTTCATTCAAGCATCTTTCTATATCACAAATCCGCCGTTCGGGCTGAGGACCTGGCCTGTCGTGAAATCGGACGATGTGAGAAAATACACGGCATCGGCGATCTCGGACGGTTTTCCGAGTCTGCCGAGGGGCGTTTCATCGCATATGGCTGCGATCTCGTCTTCACTGTAGCATGCGTTCATCCTCGTGTCGATCGCTCCTGGAGCCACGCAGTTTACGGTGATCCCCGACGGTCCGAGTTCTTTCGCAAGAGCTTTCGTAAGACCGATGACGCCTGCTTTTGCGGCTGAATAATGGACCTCCATCGAAGCTCCGACAATGCCCCACATGGACGACACATTGACGATGCGGCCGTATTTTACGCGGACCATATAAGGGATAGCTTCCCTGCAGCAGTTGAAACAGCCCGTCAGATTTGTTCCGATCATCTCATTCCAGTCGTCGTCGGTGATGTCGGTGAAGAGCTTGTCCTGTGCGATCCCCGCGTTGTTTATTAGCACCTGTATCTCTCCGAAAACCTCTCTCGCTTCGTAAAAAAGTCTTTCGACCTGCTTGCTGTCCGAAACGTCCGCTTTAATGCAGAACAGTCTGCCAAAAGCATCGTATTTCCGCACGAGCTCCGCAAAAGTCTCGGAGGCGAGATCGTCGTCGTGCGCGTAATTTATTATCACATTGAAGCCGTTTTCGAGATATTTCGCGGCGATCGCCTTGCCTATCCCCGTGCTTGCTCCCGTTATTAAAACATTCTCACCCATTTTACTTCCTCACAGTCTTTTTTACCGTCTGAAACTTGTCAGAACGGCTGTTTAGTAGTATAATTCGTATGCTATTTTAATCTTTACGAGAGGGCTTGGCAAGTTTCGATGTCGGAAAATGGCAAATTGAAAGAAAAACTGAATGAAAAGGTGCGTCATCCTTTCATTTTCATACTGATAATAGGAGTTCTCGTTCTGGTGATACTGGCCGGATGCTTCCTTTGGTTTATGCCCCGGAATGTCATCAACGGGATCATTCCGGGATCTCCCACAGCCGCTCCTTTGCAGCCCACATTCGCGGGCATCGAAGACCCGGCAAAAATGTCAGAAGATCTGCTCGCTCTGCCCGTGACTCATCAGGAATGGACGAATATCCGCGAAGACGAAAAAATGAACGGCCTATATTTTATTCCGCAGGACGACGCGGCTCTGGCAGTTTACGATATCGATCCGAACGACCTTGCGCACGAGCAGTTTTCATTCGCGCATTTCAACCACATCTGGGTCGATACAAAGGCGTCGGAATTTTACATGGTTATAAACATCTCAGGCGAGACGGTCGATCTGACGAACTACTACATCCTCGTGAGAAACGACAGCGACGCATTTGCGAACAGAGCGATCTTCAACTGTTACGAAGCGAAGGAAGTTATTTTGAAAAACGCTATCCTTACAGGCACGCTCCTCGCGCCGAACGCCGATGTGACATATGAAAATACATACATTTACGGCCAGGTCTACGCAAAATCAACTTCCGGCAATATCGCCTATTGTAAAAATATATTATTCGACGGATACGATGCGCTTGTCGACAACCTCGTTCCCGTGGAATTCAAGACGCTCGCCGTTCATCAGGCCACATTGGACGCTCTCGAAAAAGTCGATCCCATGTCATATAATAAGTACACTCTCAACGACAAAATAGTCATGAGCGACATACGCAAGATAAAGGAACTCGACCTTTCGAACCTCGCGATCACGGACCTTCTCGGAGACCTCGATCATTTCAAGCATATCACTTCTCTTACGCTTAAAAATTCCTTCGTGAAACACGTGGATCTGACCGGCTTTACGAATCTGCTGTCGCTCGATATTTCTGATTCGGCAGTAGATTTCACGGATCTTTCCCTGTGCCCGAATCTTATGAGCCTCTTGATCAGCGGCAAAAATATCAACGATTTCGACCTTTCTCTCGTTCCGAACCTTGTATATCTCGACTGCTCGAACTCGAACGTGAACAACGAATCCTTTAAAAAGATCGCGTCTCTTGCAGGTCTCAACTCTCTGATCATTTCCGACAACCCCTCTCTCACATCGATCGACTTTTCTGCGTTCGGCGTGATGAATCAGATAGACATCGCAGACTGCCCGATACAGTCGGTAGATCTCGCGAAATATAAAGGGACGCTCAATTATCTGCGTTGCAGCAACACTTCGATCTCCTCTCTGGATCTCAAGGATTTCACCTTCCTCAAAGTTCTCGAAGCGTACGGAGTAAGAAAAATAGATCTCTCGAATGTGACTTCCGCAACGCTGAAAACATTTTACCATGATGAGGACGCCGAAATAATCGGTCTTGTCGATCCGGTCACTACGCCTGATGATCCCAAAGCGACCCCCACAGCCGATCCTTCGGAAACGCCTTCCGAAACACCGGAACC
>DBVT01000025.1:0-2518 GCA_002308775.1 Mageeibacillus sp. UBA1257 | reverse complement strand
CGGCTGATATTTTTCTTTTGGAATATGTAAAATATGCCCTCTGAACGCATTGTAAGGCGTTCAGAGGGCTTTTCAGTTGATTTGTTATTGGATAATAGTTTTTACCGGCAATGCCCGTAAAAGGGCTTACAGCGGCCTTGGCAGCGATGTCTGTATTATCAGCTGTTTCCTTTTATCACGGAATATTCGCCTGATGCGAGATCTGCGTAACAGAGGCCTTTTCTTTCGAAGATGTATCCGTCGGGAAGCTGGATGCGTCCGTACATTCCTTCGGGGACTGTGATATTGAGAACTATCTTGCCGTCCTTGCGTTCCCAACGCGTCCTGATCTCTCCGGCCGGTGCAATGTGATAAGCTTCCGCGAAATCGAGCGACGAGATGAAGTTTGGCGCGATGTTGAGTTCTTTCACGTCCCTCCGGTAAGGATTCAGAACGATGCCCGCGATATACATTTTGAACCAGTTGCTGATGTCTCCCCAGAAATGGTGGTTCAGTGAAGCGACTCCTTCTGCCGTGACCTCATCCGGGAAGAAATCTTCAAAGAGCGATGTCGCGTCTCTTGTGAGAAGATGTCCGTATGAAGGATAGTCCATTCTCGTTATCATCTTGTAAGCGAGCTCGGCATGACCGAACTGAGCGAGTATGTGGAAAATTACTCTCGCAGAAACGAATCCGACGTCCATATGGTCGCCGTACGCGTGTATCATCTCAACGAGCCTGCGAACAGCTTCCGGTTTCTCAGCGGGAGTAAAAACATCATACGCGATCGCGAGTGACTGAGAAGCCTGGTTTTTACCTATCGCGGTCATCGTGCCGAGATCGATATAGTACTTTCTTATGTTCTCGACAAATCCTTTTCTCTGCATTCTCGCGAAATTGGCCTGCAGATCGAGTCCCAGCTCTCTGAAAATGTATTCCGCTTTTTTGCAGATGTCAGCCGCTATCACGCTGTCGGAGAATTCGAGCGGAGGCTTGTAATCGTCAGCACCGCGTCCGACGGGACACCAGTCGCCGAGACCGAGCTTCACAAGTCCGTTCCTGTTCGTGTTCCTCGAAAGGTAGTTCAGATATTTCATGATCATATCCGCGTTTTCTTCGAGTATGCTCCTGTCTCCGCGTAAAACATACGTATAATACGGCAGGTAAACCATTACTCTGTCCCAAGCCGGTCCGTTGCCCCATGCAAATCCCCAGCCTCCTGTCGGTATTATTCCGGGGATCGTTCCGCGAAGATCCTGAGCTCTGTAAATGTTTCTCAGCCATTCTTTGTAAGATCTTTCTGCCTTGAAATTCATCAATGTGTGCTCTGCGGAAGCAGCTGCGTCTCCCGTCCAGCCGTTCTTCTCACGGTGAGGACAATCTGTCGGGAAATAGTAAAAATTCGCGAGCGTCGAGACCTTCGTCGCCGCTTCCAGTCTGTTCGCGACTTCATCCGAACAGCAGAATCCGCCTATCTCCTTGAGATCGCTGTTCATAACGAGATATGTGAACAGCTCTTCCGTCGCCTGTGAATCGTCTATTCCCTGAACGAGTATGTATCTGAATCCGTGATATGTGAATTTCGGGACGTATGTTTCAACGCCCTCTCCCTTGCAGATATATCTGTCGATATGGTTCGTTCCTCTGATGGAATGGGCAAAATTGATATTGTCCGTACAGAATTTGCCGTGTTTCAGCCATTCGCCGTGCTCGTATTTGATCTCCTGACCGGCACGGCCTTTTACCGTGAGCCTGGGAAGTCCCGCCGCGTTGACGCCGAAATCGTACACATATCCTTCGTCCGTTTTGGTTATCGAAACGGGTTTGATCTCCTTTGTGACTACGATCGGATCCGCGTCGCATATTCTGAATTCGCCCCTCGGCATTTCTGCCTTTATCGCCGGAGTCCAGTCTGAATCGTCGAATCCTTTCTCGTTCCATCCGGGTATTTCTTTTCTCGCGTCGTAAAATTCACCGCATCTCAAATCGTCGAACCATATAGGCGACGCATGGCATTTTACCGTTTCGTCGCATTCGATGACTTTTTTCTCTCCGTCAGCGTATTCGAGCTCGATCGCAAAAGCTGCCTTCGGAGCGCTGCGCCATTTCGCGAACTGCATGTCCCACGGATAACCTCCCACAGGATTCTGCATTCCGTTACCGAGCATCAGCCCTATGACGTTTTCCCCTCCGCCCAAAAGCGTTTTGAGATCGTATTCGTCAAAATACACTATATCGTCAGGTGCGGAAATATACGGTGCGAGCAATCCCTTCGTGATATCCTTTCCGTTCACGTAGATCACGTAAAATCCGAGTCCCGAAACTGTGATTTTCGCGCTTTTTACCTCTTTTTCAACGTAAAATGACTTTCTGAGATAAGGCGCAGGTACCTGATGCCAGTTTTCTCTTGTCAGAGTGCTGTAATCCGTTCCCGCTGCCACAAATTTGTTTGAAAACATAATAAACCTCCGAAGCAGTATTTGTTGTGTAAACTATACCATATCGGAGGTCATGAAATCAATATTTGTTTGGAACGATT
>DBVT01000076.1:3439-14140 GCA_002308775.1 Mageeibacillus sp. UBA1257 | reverse complement strand
ACAGGAGCAGAGGGCGTTACGCGTCTGACTTTTCTTATAACGCTCGTAGTCTGAGGCGCTTCGGATGTCTCTTCTTTCTTTTCTTCGACGGGAGCTTCCTTCTTTGTGTCCCTCTTTACGACTTGTGTCTTTCCCTTCTCCTGCTGCAGAAGCGTAGAATAATCTCCCGGTCTTTTCGATTTGGTAAAACCGACAAGCGTGTCTGAACTCGCGGCAGAAGAATCTCCGCCTTTTCTGCCTTTGTCGGAACCTTTTCTGTCGTCAGTCGACGAATAGTTGGAATAAGAATTATCCTCTCTTTGAACAACGCGTCTTCCGATTATGAATGCGCCTGTTGTCTGACTTGTCGTCGTACGTTGAGTAACGGGACTTGGCTTGGCCTGCTGGGATTCTGTCTTTTCCTCAGGCTCTTCCTTCTTTCCGTCCAGTTCCTCCAGGCCTTTTTTGTCGCCTATGTGCTCGTAGAGCTTTCGAAGCTCGTCCTCGTCAAGGCTTCCCGCGGGACTTTTGGTTATACCGATCTCCGCGAGTCTTTCGGCGATCTTTTTACTCTGAGTGCCGAGTTTGTCGGCTATGTCTTTTATCTTATATTTCTTCTTTTCTGCCATCAATACCGCCTCCGTCTGATGTTAATACGCTCTCTGCCGCCTGCAAGATCATATCGTAAACTTCCTGTCCGGGCTGCTCTCCGAAAGCTTTTCCGAGTTTCTTACCTTTGCAGATCTTTTTTATGCATTCCATGTTTTTGCAGGAATATGCCCCGCGGCCGTTCATTTTTCCGATATTGTCGATCTTGAATGTTCCCTCCGGAGTTTTGACTATTCTCAGAAGCTCTTTCTTCGGTTTTTCGCTCATGCAGCCGAGGCATGTTCTCATGGGAACTTTTTTCTCCTTCAATAGTCTCACCTCTCTTTATCGATCACTCGTCGCTTTCAGATTTGAAGAGTTCGTTGGACACTTCATCCGCCGGGCTCTCGTCAAGCGAATCTATAAGTCCGCTCTTGAACAGGTCTGCCGAGATGCTTTCCTTGATCTGGGACTCGCTCTTTATATCGATCTTCCATTTTGTAAGTTTTGCCGCGAGCCTTACATTCTGACCTTCCTTGCCTATCGCGAGCGAAAGCATATCATCGGGAACGATGACCGTCGAAGATTTTTCTTCTTCGTTGATATATGTACGTAAAACTTTCGCCGGGCTCAGTGAATTTGTTATAAACTGTTCCGGGTCGGGGCTCCATTTGATTATATCGAGTCTCTCACCGCGAAGCTCAGCGACTATGTTTTCGACTCTCGCGCCTTTTGTTCCTACGCATGCGCCAACAGGTTCGATCTCCGAATCGTTCGATGCGACAGCGACTTTCGTCCTCGATCCTGCTTCTCTTGCTATCGATTTGATCTCAACGATCTTCTCTCCTATTTCGGGAACTTCCATTTCGAAGAGCCTTTCAACGAGTTCGGGATGGCTCCTGGAGATCCTGACGATAGGATCTGCGCGTCTCTTTATCTTACCCTGGCCGTCTGCATTGTCCTTCTTGGAATCCGACGTTTCGAGAACGAGGACCTTAAGTTTGTCGTACTGCTTGTATGATTCGTTCGGGACCTGGTCCGCGGGATACATGATGCCTTCCATTCTTCCGAGGTCGCAGTGGATGTATCTCTCCGAAACATAGCTTACAGACGAAGGATCGTCCTTGTCGGATACTCTTCTCTCTCTCATTTCTATTTTCTGGATAGTTCCTGTTACGAGCTGATGCTTTTTCTTTTCGAATTTGTCGATAAGCATATCTCTCTCAGCTTCCTTGAGTCTCTGAACTATATTCTGCTTTGCGTTGTGCGAATCCTTCCATCCGAGTTCCGGAGGCGGGTCGCGAAGCTCGACGATCTCACCGACGTTAAAATCAGGATCCATTTTTCTGATTTCTTCAAGGGAGATCTCTCTGTCGGGATCTTTTACTTCGTCGACGACTTGAAGGACGCTGACAAGCTCAACGACACCCGTATCGCCGTTTACTTCTATATGTTTTCCGAGGTCTGCGAGAGCGTCATCCTCTTCGCCCTCTTTTTTCTCGCTCTTTCCTTTGAGTTTGTAAGCGATATTGAGGGAGTCCTCGATCGTCTTGATTATGAGTTCCTTGCTGAGGTTCCTTTCCTTCTCAAGTTCCATCAGCGCTTCAAGCATTTCTTTAAAGTTCATTTTCTTTCTCCTTTTCCGATATTAAAATCTTACTGATCTTCTCACAAGCGCGACCTTTTTCATGTCATATGACACTTCTTCGCCGCTCTCAAGTTTTATATAAACTTCGTTGTTTTCTTTTTTCTGCAGGCAGCCTTCGACATTTTTCTTTCCGTCTTCCTGCGCGTAAAATGTCAACTCGACAAGTTCTCCTTTGTATCTTTCAAAGTCCCTGTCCGTTTTAAGCGGTCTGTCGAGACCGGGCGATGACACTTCGAAGATGTACGACCCTTCGATCGGATCTGCTTCGTCTATCACCTTTTCGACCGCTCTGCTGACAGTCTCGCATTCGTCTATTCCGATCCCTCCGGGCTTGTCGACATACAGTCTGAGCACCATATCGGAACCTTCCTTTACATATTCAGTATCTACCAGTTCAAACCCCAGTCCCGCTACGACAGGCTCAGCGAGTTTTGAAACAGTCTGTGCGATCCCCAAATGCAATCCCTCCGTTTTTTTCTTGACTCGTGCCCCTCTTAAAACAAAAAAGTGGGAATTCATGCCCACTTTTTTGCAAAAGAATGTAAACACAATTCGAATTTTACATAGTTAAATCGATATTGTCAAGCGTTTTCGGCAAAAATTATCATAATATGCCTTTGATCACATTTTTGAAACTGTAAAAAAGCACCGCAAAACGCGATGCTTGTCAATAGCAAATATGATAAGTTACGGTTTTATCCGAAAAGACTCCTGATGATTTCTTCAAGGATGAAAACTTTTGTGCCCTCGGGTACTGTTTCCATTGCCTTTTCAACAGCTTCATCAACGCTGTAAGTCAAAACGGTTCCCGTAATGAGATTTTCATAACGCACGTTTTCATAAGCTTCATCGAACTCATAGTACGACAACATATTGTAGATATCACCATGCATAACGAATTTAGTCAACGTGTCGTCAGTCGCAACGATATATTGTTGGGATCCGCTTCCAATTGAAGCGTCCGGAAGACATCCGGCGAGAGAGTTAAAAGTAGTAATGATTCCAAAAACGTCCTCATCGGTTAACGTTTCTTTTTTCTCCCTTATCCCTTCAAGCCAATCCCTGATTTTTTCAATATCCGGTCTTGGTTCGAACTTTTCATTAAATCCAAGTAAAATATAGTTTGTTCTGGTGAAATAACTTGGTCTCCACTCCCCTAAACTTCCGTAAGAAATCATAACTCTTTCGAGAAGTTCCTCGTCTGTCATATCAGGTTTGTTCTCTTCGAAATAACGACACTCGCCTGATTCTTCATCAGGAACACCATAGTGTTGCAGGAGATAATCGTCTATTCTGCTTTGCTGCTGCATTTCGGTGAGTTTATCCCATTGTTTTCGGCAAGCACGAAGAACCTTCTCGTAATATCCGTCCCAATCTTTGTAATAGTCATCTGTTCTGAGAGACGTTATAGGATTTCCTTCCGCGTCAACGGCATATGTATTTAATATGCCTTCATGGGAACGCAACGATTCCGGAAGAGCTTCAATTTTCTCTTTAATATCATCCGGAAGCACATCGTAAAAATCTTTTGTTTCTTCTTCCTTGTGACTTTTTGATGCTTTTTTGTTCTCTGTATTGAAAAACTGTCCGTTATTGGCAACTGCAAAAGCCGCAGTTCCTGCCAAGACAAAACATGCGATCAATACACAGATTGAGATAATCGTGATCCTTTTTGTGTTCATTGTTTTTTGCTCCTTTCATCTATTAATGATTTTCAAAAAAGATTAGTTTAATGACATATTAGTACAGTTGTTGTATTCTTAGTATGGAAGTGCACTTTTGATGTGAACCTGTCCAGAACTTGATGAAATAGTTTTTGTTTGCAATTAGATAACACGCTCCGGCGTAAGCTTCACCGTATGCACTCGAACTGTTTGCCATAAGTGTTCCCGTGCTGTCGTAAATTGCCAATCTGACGTCAAGTGTTGTACTGCTTTTCAAATGATATATTGGAACGATGCCAATCAACAATTTATACCGTACCATAGTTTTAATGTTTATGCAATAGTATTTTTATGTTAAAATCAATATTTTTTTACATTTTAACAGACTTTTAATCACATTTTTACTCCAAGGAGTGCAGCCAAACAGCGAAGAGCCATATAATCAGACTCATCAGGAGAGTATTTCGCGACGTAATCATCTGCGGCTTTTTTAAGATCTGCTCTGTCATTTTCAGAAAGAAGAATTGCAAAGCCCATTGGATCGTAAATAATCTGACCGTTTTCGTCTGTTGAAACTCTGAGCAACGTATTCTTTAATACCGTCGAATTCATCTGAGAAGCAATAAATGCAGAAGGATCACCGAGAACACCGTTTTCAGAGAACAGATCCTCAGCATTGTTTTTGGCGGCAAGGGCAATCGAAAGAAGTCCCGTTACGGCTTTTGATTCTCTTCCGTCATCATCTTTTACCTTTGAGAGTTCTTCAAAGAGAACGTTGAGCATCCGGGCAACTTTTTCCGCGTACGGATCGGGAATCCCGAACATACTCATAACGTACTCCCTCGTGAAAAACGTTTTATATGACTGAACGTTGTCCTCATCAACGGTTTCGATCAACTTTTTAACAGTCTGCTCTTTCTCTTCCTTTGATTTTTCTGTATCTGAAATGTCATTCGCAACGTCAGAGAGAACTTTTATCGCTTCAATTTTATCTGCGGTTGATCCGTCTTCAATAAGAAAATCCTCATCGACTAGCGTGCCGGTGTATTTTCTCATAACGTTACTGAAGAGCGTTTTAAAATATACTCCCATATATTTATCCTCTTTTAATTCATCAAACGCCTCTCCGACTTTGCCCACGTCCAGAAGTTCAATGATTTTTCCGGCAAGTTCAGGATCTACGTCTTTTTCGTCACTGCCGAATTCAGGCGCTTCCTCGCCGAGCAGTTCTTTTGCGGCATCTGCCATATCAGCTACAGAGGCAAGGAGTCTTCCGACCTTTCTACCCGTATCCTCTGCTTCCTCCTTTGTCATTTCCGACATTTTGGCGAGGTCTTCCATTTTTGCCCTGTCCTCGTCAGACATATCCGGATTCATCGTCTCCAACATTGCATTCATCAAAATCGGTGTGATCTTTTTAATTCTTTCATTTTCGTTCAGCATTCCGCCGATTTTTGCAAAACTGTCGTCTGCATCCATTGCTTTTACGCTCTTTGTCACTTCATCGATGACAGAACCAATAAACTTTGACATCTCCTCCGCATTGCGCTCGCTCGCCGATTTTTCGCCTTCGTTTCCCAAATCGCCTATGCCGGGTTCGTTTTCTCCGTTTTTTTCTCCGTTGTTTTCATATTCTCCTATCACGTCGGTGATCATTCCGCGGAAGTTCGGCAGATATATATCGGATAAGTTAAAATACCCTTTTTCCACCGTATATGCCATTATGTCAGTCATTGTCTGAATGTCTTCTTTTACGCTCTTGCTGTCAGTCTTTGACAGTTCCTCAAGGAGCATCGTTGTATATTTCCCTGCTTCACCGTCTTCTTCATCATACATAAATCCGCCGTTTTCAGTGATGAGATCAGAGAAAAGTGATATGGCAGAAGAGGTCATTTTTGTCAGGAACTCCGAATTGCCGAGTTTTTTACCTATTTTCCTTATGCCTTCCGCTCTTTGTTCATTTGTTTGTTCTTCGGAATTTCTTATCAGTACAACGCTGTCGTCTATCGCGTCGAGCATCAGTTCCGTCTCTTTTTGAACGCTTAAAGTCTTGCCTCCTACACGTATTGTCGTGATCGCGTTTGTGGCAAGTTTCGCGCCTGTATAATCTGTTATAACCTTCGCGGGATTTCTGTTCAATATAGTAAAAAACTCATCCGCCTTCGCGATCGCGCCGTTTTCTTCAGATACTCTCGCAAGAACGTTAACTCCCTTCCCTGCTATTGTCGTCGGTCCGTTGAACGGAACGCATATGACGGTAAAAATTATTATTCCCGACACAAGACCGCATAATGCGGCAACAAAAGGTTCCCCGGGGAACGTCTTCCGGAAAAACGTGCTTCCTGCTCTTTCTTTTTTCTTTATAATGGATGAAAGTACTATCGTCGCAATGATCTTTGAAAGGAAGAACACGAAAACCATTGTGGCTGCGCAAGTAAGCAAACCCGGTATTGAAGTCACGATCTCAGTGAGTTCCGGTCTTGACATAAACGCTTCCAGAATCTTTGAATCGGCTGATAACGAACGAGTCATCAAAGTATTTGCAAGCGATTGGAGTAAAAAGGATACAAGCCATGACAGCGGAACGGTCACCAGTATTGCCGTGATGAAAGACAGCAAATTGATCCCGGCAAAAAAGGCAGATTTTACAACGCCTCTCTTAATTGCTCTGAGCACTGAAAGTCCGATGATCAAAAACATCAGTAACGTAGATGCAATCACAACTATTATAGCCAAAATATTGATATCAAATGAGGCAACTCTGTTGATTCCCATTTTACCGTCTCCCTTGCATTCTTAAAAAGTCAAATAAAAAGGTTTCCTGAAAAAATATTACAGGAAACCTTATGTTTTGTCAATTATTCGCTGTTCTTGCCCCGGTTATTACTGCTTTCTCTGGAGGAAAGGAGGAAAACCGAAATCGTTTGTCGAACCGTTTGCGTTTGACTTCGGAGCGCTCTCTTTGCTCTTGGGAGGCCAGATCGTCTCGGGGTTCTGTGTCTGAACGGGAGTTTCTTCGGCGGGTTCAGCATCGTCAAATCCCGCGGCAATGATAGTTATGACTGCTTCGTCGTTCATATCGTCTCCGCCTTCGCGCTGACCCATAATGATCTGTGCGTCGATGTCGACCTGATCGTATACCTTGTCGGCAACTTCGCTGATCTCCTGCATACTGAGATTGTCGCCGTAGAAGTTCATAAGGACTGCCTTGGCGTTTGTGATCGATGTCTCAAGCAGCGGATTCTCGATAGCCATGCGCAGAGCGTCTTCCATACGGTTTTTACCTGTGCCGTGTCCTACGCCCATGTGAACGATGCCTCTGTTCGCGAGTGTTGCTTTGACATCTGCGAAGTCAACGTTCATGGTACCGACGTTCGTGATGATGTCGCAGATACCCATAACAGACTGGCTGAGGACTTTATCCGCAGCTCTGAAAGCATCGGCGAGAGTTGCCTTTACCTCTACTGCTTTTGAAATATTGTCGTTGGGTATAATAACGAGCGCGTCAACGTACTGCTTCAGTTTCTCGATACCGTTGTTAGCCGAGATGAGTCTTCTTCTTCCTTCGAATTTGAAAGGCCTTGTTACGACTGCAACCGTAAGTATTCCGAGGTTTTTAGCTATCTCAGCGATTACGGGAGCCGCGCCTGTACCTGTGCCGCCGCCCATACCNNCTCTGAACGCCCTGACGGAGCACATCATCGGCAGCATAGAAAGCGTTCTGGAGGGTGATCTTCTCTTCGCTGATATGCTTCAGTCTCTCGTTGGGGATGACGATCAGGGAATCAACGTGCTGCTGCAGCTTTGCAATCCCCTGCTCGGCCTGCTCCATACGGCGCTTGCCCTCAAAGAGGAAGGGAGTGGTGACGATACCTACGGTCAGAATGCCCATTTCCTTGGCAATTTCTGCCACGATCGGAGCTGCGCCGGTGCCAGTGCCGCCGCCCATACCTGCCGTGATGAATACCATATCAACGCCTGTGAGGACCTGAGAAATAGTCTCCTGCGATTCAGTAGCGGCTTTCTCACCGATCTCCGGGTTGGCACCTGCGCCGAGGCCCTTCGTCAGCTTTTCGCCGAGCTGGATCTGACGTCCCGCTTTTGACTTGAGCAGAACATCTCTGTCTGTATTCAAAGCAACGAACTCTACGTTGTTCATTCCTTCTTCTATCATTCTGTTTACTGCGTTGTTACCGCCGCCGCCGACGCCCATAACTACTATTTTAGCGTCTTTTCCTTCTTCGTGATCGTATTCGATTGCCACGTTGCTTACCTCCTTCTGTTGTCCTTTGTAATAATTCAAGAACTAAACACACATATATAATTATAATCTCGGCACATTTTTTGTGCAATAGGTAAAAAGTCAAAATTTAACGATTTTATTACGTTTTGCCTGTTTTTATTCCCTGTAACCGGGGAAAATCTTCTTGAATCTGTCAGAAATCTTCTTGAATACGCCCTGAGAGTCTTTCTTGTTCGCGAGCTCGCTTATCTCTTCCCTTACGACTTTCGACGGATGAAGACCGAGAGGGAGCTGACTGGCAACGTACAGAACCATTCCGCATGCGTAAGTGTAAGCGCTCTTCATGCCTACCGCTCTGCCGAAATCGATGTCCTTGAGCGGTATTCCGAGAGTCTCCCGAACATTCGCGTCGATACCTCTGAATTTGGAAAATCCGTCTCCCGTGATCAACGCAGCGTCAACATAACCGAGATCGATCTGATCTTCAGCGACAGCGCTTTTTACCTTTTCCAGAGTGTCGTTTATTCTCGCCTCTATGACCATCACTATGTCAGAGATATTCAGCGATTCCCTGCCGTCTGAAGTGATATTCTTAAGAGCGAAAGAGCGGTCCTCCCCGATCGCATCGACATTTGCCGCATTGTATTCCTCTTTCAAAACGTCAGCGTCAATTCTCGGTATTCCGTAGACCTGAGCGATATCAGATCCCAAAAAGTCTCCGCCGACAGGTAAAACGCCTGTTGAGAAAGGAGTTCCCTGATAGTAAACGGCGTACTCGGTAAGCGTCGCGCCTACGTCTATTTGAAGAACGCTGTCCTCTTCGAAGTTGTTGTCGATGAACCATTTCATGGCCAGGCACATCGGAACGTATCCTATTATTTCCACTCCCGCGAGTGACAGACAGTCTCTCAATGCATCTGTGTATCCTCTGTCAGCGAGGATCACATTCGCGAATACCTTCAATTTTCTGCCGACAGCTCCTACCGGTTGTTCAAGCTGCTCTTCCCTGTCTGTCGAATACTGTATAGGCGCAACTCCTATCAGCTTCTCCGTATCGAATATTTCCACGTCAGTCACACTGTCGAGCAGCATGCCGACGTCTTTATTTGTGATCTCTTTTTCCTCACCGAAATAAGTCTCCGCTTCGTTTTTAACAAACGACAGCTTGTCTGCGGAAATGCTCACATAAACAGACTGGACCGTGAGACCTGTGTTCTGCCTGATCTTTTCAAGCGCCCCCGATACAGCTTCAGCTACCTTTTCCGGGTCGCCGAGCCTTCCGCCTTCATTTCCTTTGCAGGGGCAATCTCTTTTGGCAATTATTTGGGGCATGCGGCCTTCCGTCGCCTTTGCCACCAATATTCTTATTCCTGATGTTCCTAGATCGAGAACAGCTATATGCTTGCTGAGTCCCATAAATATCCGCCCTTCCTGACTGGGTAATAATAACTATTTGTTGATTATAACCGAATCTTACCCGTTTTTCAATCGTCAGCCGCCGTTTTAAGGCTGATTTTCTATATTATTTTCCTCCGGATTTTCTTCCGGATCCGCAGGCTGCCAGCCTTCCGGCTTTTTATTCTTTCTGAAGATCGGATCGTTTCCCGCAGTAAAATCGATTATTCCGTCGCTCTCTCCGCTGTATCCGAGTGCTATTATACTTTTAAGCTTTGCGACCTTGCTGTCGGCGTCTTTCACGCTGCCGAATTTTACAGACAGAGAAGGCGCGAAATACATCCACACGCATTCACCGTCGTTCATATCGATTATGTCCACTCCCGTATCATAAAAACCGTACGATCTCAAGATCGCGCACAGCCTGATCGCATCGTTTGCCTTCTCGTCCTTTCCGTCGAATACGGGGCTGCCCGTTTTAGCTTCTCTTACCGCAAGGCCTGAGATCACCGGAAGATCAGGCGCGTCATCTTTTGAATATGTTTCAAGGAGCACTCCCTCAGTATCAAGGCACAGATACATGCCGTAATATTCCGCGAGGAACGCACGCTCGCGCGCAGCACTTGAGGCGATCATTTTGTTCGGAAAATCGTATCTGATCGATATGCTCTTGACGAATGGATTCTCCGAGAGGACTTTCTCCTCTGCGGCTTTTGTCTTCTTCCCAAAAAATCCGCCCGCGAAAAAGGCATTTTTGCCCTCGTACTTTTCTTTCAGATACTGTTCCTGCGCCGGCGTACATCCGAAAGCGCAAGATGTATCAACTTCTTTGATCACACAGAGCGGAGATACAAAGAAGGTAAAAAGAGCGGCCGCGATGACGACCACAACGGCAAGTATTATGATCAGTTTTTTTGTCCTTTTTTTCATTGTCATTCTTTAACTGCCGCTTCCGTTTCCTTTTTCTTTTTACCCCTCAAAAACAGCTTCGCGATCGGTTTTTCGAGGCCGTATGTTACGCATGTCGCAAACGTTACAGAAGCGACTACAATGATGACTGTGTACATTATCTGCCATTTTCTGTCACCGGAAACATTCGGAAGCTCTTTACCTGTCCACGGCGGTATGTGCCATTCCTTGAGTTTGACGGCGATCGTCTGGTGCCAGATGTAGAAGTTGTAAGA
>DBVT01000076.1:0-3385 GCA_002308775.1 Mageeibacillus sp. UBA1257 | reverse complement strand
GCAGCGATCGTGAATATCGTAAAAAGCATCGCCATCGGAAAGCGTATGATGACCTGCCACCTCTGTATATGACTGTATTTCGACGCTCCGGCGTTCAATATCTGCATTATTCCGAAGACAGAAGCAAAACAGATCACCGTGGCAAGTATAGACGTGTATTTTTCCCTCGTTTTGAGCCTGTTCGCAAGCGCGACGAATAATAAAGCCCCCATCATGCCGTTCGCGAAAACACCTATCAGTGCAGGCAACTGGTTGATCCACATTCCGAGGTCTCCGTCAGCTTTGGGCAGAACAACGAACTGAATGAACGCGTATTCCGTCAGCATCATGCAGGCGTAAGTTATCAGCGGCTTTTTCCTGAATGCCCATGCGAGAAGCGGAAATATCAGATAGAACTGCATTTCGACAGCCACAGTCCAGAGAGCACCGTTGAAAAGAGTCCCGAGGTATGTCGATTTCGACAGATTCTGCGTAAAAGTCAGCTGCGCAATTATATTCTGCATCAAATGCTTGTCTTTAAAAAAATCACCGAGCGTCGCGTGATCTCTCGCCGGAAGCACAATAAAAAACAAAAATATCAAAAAGCAGAACAGATACGAAGGCACTATCCTGACGAGTCTTTTTTTGTAAAACGACCACAGTTCCTTCGGATCCGGCAGTCCCGGTCTTCTCGCCCCTTCGATCATATGTCTTGCGTACGGAAGGAAAAGGCAAAAACCCGTCATCATTATCATCATATCGACGAAAACGAATCCGTAGCGGTGTATCGCGTCAGTGCTTATATTCTCTATTCCGATTTTTGTAAGGAAGGGCGACGAATACTGAACCGAGAACCACGACTGCTGCCAGAAATGGAAAAAAGCAACGATCAGGATCGCTCCCGCGCGTATTCCGTCCAAAACATCGACTCTGTCTGTTCTGATCGTCTTATCCATCAAATGACCTCCGCAATATTGTTGGTCTTATTTTACCAAGTTTTTGAGCGTTCCGCAATAAAAATGCTCTTTTCTTCAGGCATTCCTCCTCTTTTTTCGGGATATGTCACGAAAAGCTTCGATCTTGCCCTTGTGACAGCCACGTAAAAAAGTCTTCTCTCCTCTTCGAGCAGAGGTCCCGAGTACGCTCCCTTGCCCGGAAATTCGTCTTTTACGAGGTCTATCACGAATACCGTATCGAATTCGAGTCCCTTTGCGGAATGTACCGTGGAGAGGAAAACCCGCGCGCCTTCCTTGTCCGCGGCATCTCCCGCTTTCGCGATCAGTTCGATGTATTTTACGCATTCTTCGTAAGAGTTTGCGTATCTGCACAGAACGAGCAGAAAATCGTACGAACTCCAGACCGTCCTCTTCTGTTTTCCGGTGAGTTCGCAATTGAGGATACTGTCCTCCAAAAGCCCTTTTCGCCTCATTTTCTGCAGTAAAACGGCTGCAGTGAGCATTATTTTCTTTTTTTCCTGCTTTTTCAGCTCTTTGAGAAATCTGTCCACCATATATAGTTTCCGCGGATCCTGGTACTCTCCCGAGATCCTGAAATCGATGCCGTTTTTAAAGAGCATCAGCATGATGATGAGTGAAGAGAGATTGTTCCTGTAGAGTATCCCGACATTTGATCCGCCGTCCGATCTCAGCATCTTTTTTATATACGAAACGATCGTTTTTGCCTGCAGGATCCCTGTCGAAAACCTTACTGTTTCGACTTCCTCTCCCCTGTCTTTCCCGGTAAAAATAGTCTTTTCACATCTCACTTCATTTTTATGCGAAACGTCTGAAGCGTATTCCACGATGCTTCCGGTCGATCTGAAATTCTCCTCCAGCCTGTAAACTTTCGCATCGGGAAATATTTTCGTGTAGTTTATTATGCACTCCGGCGCCGCTCCCCTGAATCCGTAGATGCTTTGGTCGTCGTCTGCAACCGTAAAAATATTGCCTTCCGACGAAAGCATTTTTATAATTTTGAACTGCATTTCGGAAAGGTCCTGGGCCTCATCCGCCTGCACATATTCGCGCGCGTATTTTTTAACCAGTCTGTCGCTCGCGCAGAGCCTGTCATACGCCTCGAATATCATATCGTCGTAATCTATGAGGCCCCTGTCTTTTTTGTATCTTTCGTATTCGTCGCATATCTCGTAAAACCTGTATATCTGCGGGATGATCTTCCTTCCGTACGCGGAAATATTTCTCTGCCTGCTGATCGAATTCACGAGCTGCTCTATATCGATGTTTTTTCTGCCGTTGATCCGTTCGTATATTTTTGAGAGCGCAGCGATCTTTTTCTGACCCTCGAGAACGTCTATTTTACCTCCGCGAACGTCCGTGAGTATTCGAAAACATATGCTGTGAACAGTTGAAAAAGCCGCCTGATCCTTCGAATCCGTTTCCCTGTATATCAGATAACGCCTCTTCATTTCGGCCGCCGCTTCCCTTCCGAAGCACAAAGTTAAAATATTCTCCGGCTTCGTCACTTCACGCTCGAGCCTCACGACTCTTGACGCGATGACTGTCGTTTTACCGCTGCCCGGACCGGCCAGCACGAGAGCCGCGCCTTTCGTATGACCCACTATTTCCTTTTGTATTTCGCTGAGACTGTACAATCCTTCCTTCCCCCCTCGCAAATAGTTTCGCGGGGATAATTGTATAATATTTCCCGAAAACTTGTGTTTTGTCTTTTTTTACGGGAAATGATCTGCTGTTTCGAAGGTAAAAAGCTCCGTTTTTCAGCGCAGCGACTACATAAAAAAACACCCGATCTGCAAATCAGATCAGGTGCTTTTCTTTGTGAAAGAGCGCGTAAAAGTGAACCAAAGCATAGAAAGAAAGCCAAAAAGTGTACCTGAGCAGAACCCCACAAACCGGTATTTATCGGTTCAATTCCATAAAAACGTGTTCATTTGTACGGTCGTATTCTTTGAATCCGCATTTTTGATAAACATGAATTGCCCTGTTATTTTGGGGATTTGTCCTTAGGAATACTCTTTTCAGCCCCAACTGCTGCTTTCCGTATTCGATCATTGCAAGAATAGCCTCAGTCCCATAGCCTGTGTTCTGCTTAACTGCCGTAATGGCTATACCGAGTTCTCCACTGGAATTGTTCACATCCATCAGTTCGATGTTTCCGATAAACGCGCCGCTCTTTTTTTCGAGCATGGAAAAGACAGGAGCTTTCTCTTCTAACTTCTTCTGAACCCACTTACGTTCTTGTTCCGCAGTATACGTTTTTTGTTTGCCGCCGATAAATCTGTTGACATTCTCATAATCATTGACCATGTCAAGATAATCATTAACCAAGAGTTCAGAAACCTCAACAAAACTGATGCGATTTGATTCAAATACCTGATCCATTTCAGCACCCCAAAAATCCGGATTTGTCACTTTGTTTCCGTGTTTTG
>DBVT01000079.1:7045-12973 GCA_002308775.1 Mageeibacillus sp. UBA1257 | reverse complement strand
ATTCGCTGAACAAAAAGAACAACAAATGAAAATTATCCTGAAGTATTGACAAACAATCGCAATCATGATATGATATATAACAACAGGATATATATATAACAGAAAGGATTCGAGATGTCTAATTTTGCTCCGGCGGTCGAGGCCGCTACCCAAATTATTGCATTTCTGTCAGAATGTGAGCGAGAACCCGGTATATCGGAAATCAGTCGGGAAACGGGAATAAACAAAAATATGGTATTCAGAATTCTGAATACCTTGGAAAAGGAAGGCTGGGTATATTGTAACGAACAAAAATATGCGCTTACTTTATTGCCTTTCAAATTAGTTTCTAAATCACTTTCACATCTTTCACTGAACACGGCGGCAACCATTGTATTGTACGCCCTTAACAATGAAACCGGAGAAAGTACATATCTTGGCGTTCTGAAGAATGACAAAGTACTTTATATTCAGCATCTGGACGGTACGAGAGACGTGCGCGTTGCAGGAAGACTGGGAGGAGAATATGATCTGTACTGTTCCGCTCCGGGCAAAGTGCTCCTTGCATATACGGATGCAGCATTTTTGGAAAAATATCTTTCCGGTAAGCTCGAGAAGAGGACCCCAAACACCATTACCGATAGCAGTCAGCTTCTTTCAGAACTTGATAAAATCCGCCAAAACGGCTATGCTACCGACCGCGAGGAGTTCGGAAACGGTATTACTTGTGTCGCGGCACCTGTTTTCGATCATACAGGAAAGGTTGTTGGTACCGTAGGATGCTCTGCTTACACGGTAAACGGCGATTCCGACTCGGTCATAGAACGGCTTCGTCCGCCTGTCCTGCACAGTGCAGCAACCCTGTCTTCCCGTTTGGGATATGAAGCGTAAATCATTTTTAACGGAACGATTATATCAACGCTGTGGTACAACCATATGATAAATCAAATCGGATTTCATCGAGGGTAACATATGAACGAAAGAATACGGTATTTAAAAGACAATATTTTGAAGGAAAGTGCTGATATTGCCGCATATAGAGAGATCATGAGCAAAAGCTATGCAGAAAACGAAGGCATGGAGGAAATATTTCTGAAAGCCCGATTTCTCTCAGATTTTGCTGCCGACATTCCCGTAGTTTTGGATGAAAACGAGCTTATTTGCGGCTCTATGCGTTTCTGGAGATACAGTGCAAACGAACATGGGAATATCGGACATATCATCGTGGATTATGAAATGATGATCAACGACGGAATTCCCACGATACGAGAGAAAATTCAGCGCCTTTCCACTGCCGATGCAAAGGCATTTGCTATGGCTCTTTCTGCATTTGAGCTTTTTATCAACAGATACGAAAATGAAGCGGAAGCGCATTTTCTTCTGTCAGGAAATGCCGATATGCGCAGGGTGGCTGAAAATTGCCGTCAAATTCGTACCGGAAAAGCGCAGAATTTTGAACAGGCTTTGCAGCTTGTTTGGTTTACGCATGTATTCCTGCACGCCGAGGGAAAGGCGGCGGCGGTATCCTTTGGACGGTTCGACAAATATCTTTATCCCTTTTATAAGAAAGACCTGGAACGCGGTATCCCCGAGGAGCAGCTGAGGGAGGTTCTTGCCTGCTTTTGGCTGAAGACATGCGAAGGAGATGAAAGCCAGAATCTGACGCTTGGCGGCGGCGTGGATAATGAACTTACCATTGCCTGCCTTGAGGTTACAGCGGAGCTTAAGGTATGGCAGCCGTCTGTTTCCGTTCGCATCAATGAAAAAACGCCGGATCGCGTATGGAAGGCAGTTACCGAACTTATGAAGGCTGGTATCGGAATGCCCGCGGTATTCAACGACAACGTCATCACAGCCGCTCTTCGAAAGCTTACTATATCGCAGGAGGATGCGGAGAACTACGGCATTGTCGGCTGTTATGAGGCGAACCCATCGGGTAATACCTACGGCACGACCGCAGCCGGCGGCTCCTTCTTTTTACACGATATTTTGCTTTCGTTTTTGTACAATGGAGAGAGCTACACCGATTTTGACAGTTTTTATGCGGCATTTCTGGCATTTTTCAAAAACAAATATGAAACGGAAATCCTTGCAGCTTTCCGTGCGAATTGGGCGTATATAACCCATGCCTTCGTTTCTCCGTTTCAGGGACTGTGTTTTGGAGATTGTCTGAACAGCGGACTTGCCGCAGAACGCGGCGGGTGCAAATATACCATGTTCGGCATCAACATATTGGGAATCGGTACACTGATTGACAGTATCTACTGTATCAAAAAGCTGGTATTTAAGGAGAAATACTGCACATATGCCTATCTGATTTCTCAGGTTCAGCAGAACTTCCCGGATGAAGAGTTGTTCTTGCGCTGTCGTGGATATCAGGGCAAATTCGGAACAGATAACGATGAAACCAATACGATGGCGCGTGAGCTCTCAACATTCATCGCCGATCTTGTGGACAGAGGCAAGATTGCAGAGGGTGTCATTCCCTATGCCGGACTTTTCAGTTTTTTGTCGGATATCAATTCCCAGCACTATCCCGCGACACCGGACGGTCGGCGGAACGGTGACAGAATCTCTTACGGTATTGCCGCCTCTGACATAACGGTCGGAAAGACGATTACATCGATTCTGAAGTCTTCTGCCAATATTGCCAACGACCGTTTTGCCGATGGAAACCCATTGATGATCAGAATCAATAAGAGCAAAGTTGTTGGCGATAAGGGAGATATGATATTAAGATCACTTGTGTCTGCATACTTTGAAAAAGGTGGATTCCATCTTCAGTGTAATATCGTAGATGCTGATACGCTCAAAGATGCGCAGGTAAATCCCGAGAAGTACCGCGATCTTACCGTCAGAATCAGCGGTTACAGTGCTCGCTTTACAACACTGTCAGCATCAATACAAAATGCGCTTATTGAACGAATGTGATTGGTGATCATTATTGGAAAAATTAATATGAGAGATGAGCAAAAAAGTCATTTCTTGCTATGATTCTATTTTCGAATAGATGCTTTTCCGATAATCTATTAGCGAATATCACGGGAGCATGGTATAATTGAGGCGAAAATTTCAAACAGAGATGAGATCTGACCCGGAAAGGCGGAAAACATGAAATTCGGAAGATTTTACACCGTTGTGCTTGCGTTCCTGCTTCTGCTTTCTTTCTGCGGTTGCGGAACGGAAGATAATAAAAAGGAGGACCGCGTCATGAAGCTGAAGCTCGGAGAGCAAAGCGTTCAGGTAAAATGGGAAGACAACGCCTCAACAGAGGCTCTCGCGGGGCTGTGCGCAAAAGGTCCTCTCACTATCAGTATGTCGATGTACGGCGGGTTTGAACAGGTCGGATACATCGGAACAAGTCTGCCGCGGGACGACAGACAAACGACTGCCTCCGCAGGAGATATAGTACTCTATTCCGGAAATCAGATCGTGATATTTTACGGTTCCAATTCCTGGGCATATACTCGGCTGGGAAAAATCACTGATCTGTCAGAAAAAGAGCTTTCAGACATACTCGGAAACGGTGATATCAAGATCACCGTTACGACAGAATAACGGCAGACACACAAAAAGAAAGGTGAATCAGAAATGTCAAAAAAAGTTGTTGTTATTTCAACCAGTTTACGAAAGAACAGTAATTCAAATGCGTTGGCGGAGAGTTTCGCGGAAGGTGCCGGGGCCGCGGGAAACGACGTCGAAGTTATATCACTGATCGGTAAGCAGATCTCGTTTTGCAAAGGCTGTTTCGCCTGCCAGAAGATCGGGCGCTGCGTGATCAAAGACGACGCCGCGGAGATCGAGCAGAAAGTCCTCAATGCAGATGTTGTCGTCTGGGCGACGCCGATCTACTATTATGAAATGTCCGGGCAGATGAAAACGTTGATCGACAGGCTGAATCCGCTCTATCCAAAGGACTATAAGTTCAGAGACGTTTATCTTCTTGCGGTGGCAGAAGATGACGGAGAGTATGTTCCGCAGAGGGCTGTTGAAGGGCTGAAAGGCTGGATCGACTGCTTTGAAAAAGCGGAATTCAAAGGTTTTGTGTTCTGCGGAGGCGTTGTCGATGAAGGTGACATTGAAGGCAACGAAAAATTAAAAGAAGCATACGATGCGGGTTATATCTGCTGACAGAATTTTTATATACTATGGCCATCCGATTTTTTGGCAAGCGGTACCTCATAAGGCGGGATCTCAAGCGCAGGATTGATCTTCGCCGCGGAAAAGGAGATTTTCGAAAATGAAAAAACGTATGATAACAAGGACCTTAAAAAGCCTGCTTCTCGCCGTTCTCACGATCGCGATGCTTTCGTCGGTGCTTGCAGGCTGCGACAAAGGAGGCAGTAAAGTGGAAGACAAAAACAGAACGAAAAGATTCATCATGACCTCTGACCAGCACGACTGCCATATCGAATGGTACGGAGTTGACACGGATACAAGACTGAGGCTTTGGGCAAAAGCGATATGCGACGAGCATGAAAAAGAACCGCTTGACGGAATATTCCTTATCGGCGACTATTCTCTCGATTTCTGGCAGAGCGGAGGCTCGTATTTCGACAGAGGCGAGAGCAGAACGAAACATTTCATCGATACGTATCTGCCTCTTCTTCCCGCGGGCGTTCCCGTTTATCTTGTGCCCGGAAACCACGAGCAGTACGACAATGAGACGTGGAAGGAGATCACGGGCTTTGACAGATATTTTACCGTCGAAGTGGCAGGCATCCTGTTCATAATGTGGGATTCTTTCGGAGGAGACCTTGAACCTACATACAACTACGACGGAACATACCTTCCGATGGACACCGCCTATCTCAAAAAGGCTCTTAAAAAATACAAGGGCGACACAGTATTTATCGTAACTCACACATTTGAAGCCGAACTCGAATCGTCTGAAACTATCGACGTCATCAGGCACGACGAGAGGATAAAAGCTGTCTTTTCCGGTCACGATCATTTGTCCCGCATTCAGACGCTTATCGGGACAAGCATAAAGATCCTCCGCACGGGCAATTTCTCTTATACGAATTATAAAGAACCGAGAGAGAGCTTCTGGGGCTTCCGCGACCTCGTCGTGACGAAGGACGGTTTCTCTTCAAAATACATAATGCCCGCATGCAGCGCGGCTGTCGACGGAACGAATACGGAAGAACTTCCCTACCGTACGGGCTGGGAATACAGCGAAGATTTCGGCTGATGCATTGGCTCCAAACCGTCATAAATTATCATTCGATAACAGAGTGATCATCTGACTTCAAATTTAAGATCGTACAAGGTACGGCAGCCGTCGAACTCTATCGTCACGGTATGCCGTCCTTTTATTTTTTCGAAAAACGCAGGTGTTCCGTCCGTTTTAGCGGAGCAGATCTCACCGGAGTCGATCAGGATCTTTACGCCTCTTCCGTCGCCTTTTAAGATTATCGAATTTTCTCCTTCAAAGTTAAAAAACCTATATTCCGCGCGGTCTCCTTTTTTTGCTTTTGAAAGGTGCAACGGTTTTCCGCCGATGCGCACATTTCCGAAAAGAGAGCATGCGAGATAAGAGGGCGTTTCCGATGATGCCTTAAGTTCTCCGGAAGTCATTTTTACCTCGTCTATATGTCCGTCAGGCCTGATATCGATCTTTTCCGCGCATACATGTCGTGAAAATTCAGTCCCGTGCGTCGATCTGTGGTAAAAAACATACCATTGACCTCGTATGTTGCAAAGCGATCCGTGGTTGTTCCAGACTCCCGGATCGCAGCCGAAATTGTCGATCACAACGCCTTTGTATTCGTAACCGGAAAGAGGCGAGTCTGAAACGGCATATCCCAGGCAGGTCGCCATCCCCTTCGGTTTGATATCCTTGTGCCTGTGAGTGTCCGTGTAAAGGTAGATATATTTTCCGTTGATCTTTTTAACAGAACTGCCCTCGTGAAAGTCGTGCTCCGCAACGCTAAGCGGCTGAGTCAC
>DBVT01000079.1:561-7013 GCA_002308775.1 Mageeibacillus sp. UBA1257 | reverse complement strand
TCGTCAAACTGCCCCCAGTAGATATATGCCTGCCCGTCGTCATCGATGAAAACGGAAGGATCGATCCCCGAAACGCCTTTTAACTGCCCGACGTCCTTAAAAGGTCCGTAAGGTTTGTCTGAAGACGCGACTCCGCAGCGGCCGTCCGGTATGCAGTAATATAAATAATATTTGCCGTTTCGGTATGCGCAATCAGGAGCATAAAGCGGACAGATACCTTTGAACCACGATATATCGGAGCTTTTGAAAGAAACTCCGTGGTCCTGCCAGTGTATCATGTCCTCCGATGAAAAAACGTGATATTTGCTGCTGCAGTAGTATCTCTTTCCTCGGATGTCAAGGCTGCCGTAAATATATATTTTACCGTCTGCCCAGACGTGAGCTTCAGCATCGGGGACGAAAGCATTTTCGGAAAGCAGCGGATTTTGAATGTTATCCATTTTCTCACCTCGCATGAGAGGTGCAGGCGATCCGCCTGTCACGCACCGATATTTTACATTACGGGCTATTCGTTTGCAAATACCGCGGAAATATTATTTGCATATTCTGATATTTGAAAAGAGCGCGCATCTGGTGTAAAATAAATACGAGCCTCAGAGCTGCAGCGTTCGAATCATTAGCATTCCTTCGTTCGTTTTTTTATTATCCTTTTTGGGGATCCCGGACGCGAAAAAAACTCAAAAGGCAATCTTTGACCGATCAGGAGACGCGAAATTGTTTGAGAGAAATTTTGATTATATAGTTGCAGGCGCCGGAAACGGCGGTCTCGGCGCGGCATTGACGCTCGCAAAAGCAGGTAAAAAGGTACTTCTTATCGAGCAGCACAATCTGCCCGGCGGATGCGCGACGAGTTTTACCAGGGGAAGATTTGAATTCGATCCTTCATTGCATGAACTGTGCTCCGTAGGCCCCGAAAGCGATCCCGGCAACATACGCACATTATTCGAAGATCTCGATGTTTCGATCGACTGGGTAAGGATCGACGACTGTTTCAGAGTAATATCGACTTTTTCAGACGGCACTCCCATGGACGTCACGATGCCCTCGGGAAGGACCGATTTCATCAACAAAATGGAAGAATACGTCCCCGGAAGCAAACCGGGAATGGAAAAAATGTTCAGACTCTTCGATGAGACGACAAGGGCGACAGACTATTTCCTCGAAACAAAAAAACAGGACGTCCGTTATATGCTCAAAAATTTTCCCAACTTTTTAAAGGTCGGATCGTATTCCGTGCGTTCCGTTTTTTCAGCCTTGAGGCTCCCCCAGAAGGTGCAGGATATACTTTCAACGTACTGGACTTACCTCGGCGTTCCCCTCGAACACCTTTCATTCTTCCATTACACCAACATGGTGAAAACGTATGTCGAAAAAGGCGCGTATATCCCCCGCTACAGGTCTCACGAGCTCAGCGTAAAAATGATCGAGCGCTTCAGAAAAACAGGCGGAACGGTGCTTTTTAACACGAGAGTTGAAAGTTTCACGTTTGAAAACGGCAAGATCTCGGGGGTAAAAACGAACCGCGGCACTTTTAACGGAACGCGATTCATAGCGAATATCAATCCCGATATAGTTTACGGACATATGATACCAAAACAGTATGTTCCTTCGCGCGAAAAAAGGCTGATAACGGCAAGAAAAGGCAGATACGGCGCGAGAATGATAGGCCTCTACGTGGGTCTTGATAAAACGGCCGAAGAACTCGGGATCAGGGACTATTCCCTCTTCATGCCCGGCGGAGCAGATTCGGCTGTCGAATATTCACGTATAATGCACGGTATGAAAACAAACGAATATATGGTCACGACGTGTCCCAATATCGCGATCCCCGATTTTTCACCGGAAGGAACCTGCGTTTACAACATTAATACGCTCGCGTCAAAGGAAGAATGGAGCAAACTCGAGGAGAAGGACTACTTCTCATTTAAAAAAATGATCGCCGAAAAACTGCTCACTCAGCTTCGCGACCGCGCGGGGATAGATCTTTTCGGACACATAGAGGAACTCACTGTTGCGACGCCCTGGACGTTTGCGCGATATTTGGGAGTGCCTGAAGGAGCGGTTTACGGGCATGAGACGAATTCGTGGGACGGAATAATGGCGAGACATATGGCTTCCGACCGCGAATCGATCCCCGGACTTCGCATCGTAGGTGCCTCCGGTAAAAACGGCGCAGGCTACGGCTGCGCATACCTGAGCGGCGTCGAAGAAGCAACAGCCATGCTCAGATCAGAAGAAGCAGGAGAGGAGGTCGCCCGTTGTGAAACGTTTAAAGGTCAAAGAAAAGCTGGAAAAGCTTAAGTTAAAAATATCCAAAAATTCGCTGAAGGACATTTTACGCACGAAGAATCTGTCAAAAAAACGTGAGGAAACTATCGCCGCCGCACAGGAGAGCAAGGGCGACGTGACTTTTGAGATAAATAAAAAAGCGAAACACCTTCATCCCGACGGGCTGACGCTTGTCGTAAGAAACATAGAAGAACGCTCCACGGGAGATGCGAAGAGCTATCTGCTCGTTGCACGCGGAGGCGGTCCCCTTCCGGCATTCAGAGCGGGACAATATATTTCCCTGAGACTCAATATCGGTGGAAGCAACATCACGAGGCCTTATTCGATCTCTTCATCGCCCGCTGACGCAGGAAACGGATTTTACGTCATAACTGTCAAAAAGACCCCCGGAGGATTTGCCGGAAACGCGATCTTCGACACGCTTAAAACAGGCGATGAAATAGTATCATCTGCTCCTGAAGGCAATTTTTACTATGAAAAACTGAGAGATTCGGAAAATGTTCTCGCGATCGCGGGAGGCTCCGGCATAACGCCTTTTGTCTCCATGGCGAGGGCGATAAGGGACGGCGTCGAGGATTTTTCACTGACGATCCTCTACGGAGCGAAGGACAGAAACAATCTGATATACCGCAGACAGCTTGACGAGATCGCGGAAAATACTGACAAAGTTCGCGTGATCTACGTCCTCGAAAAAGAGGAAGTCGAAGGATACGAGCACGGATTCATAACTGCGGAAATTATCAAAAGATATATGCCCGGTGAAAACTGCGGTGTGTTCATTTGCGGCCCGGATGCGATGAAAAAGTTTATACGCGCGCAACTTGAGAGCCTGAATGTTCCGAGAAGGCTGATAAGGGCAGAAGGCTCCTCCGTCGCGGGAAATGTGACAGAAAGGGACGATTATCCTGTAAGAGGCGACATGCCGGAATATTTCGACATCACCGTAAAACAGGGCATGTCCGAGACTGTCATAAAAGGAAGAAGAGACGAATCGATACTCATTTCGATCGAAAGAGCCGGAATCGAAGCTCCTTCTCACTGCCGTTCGGGCGAATGCGGATGGTGCCGCGCGAAAATAGTTTCGGGAGATATCTACGTGCCTGCGGAATACGATGTTTCAAGAAGAAAGATGGACAAAGAAACGGGTTATGCTCACATCTGCTGCTCCTTCCCTCTCTCTCCGATCACGGTCGAACTCGTGCCGATGAGTATAATAACCGGGCCTGACATGACTGTCGAAAGCAAGGGCGATGGTGAAAGCACCGAGGCATAAGCGATCTCCTTTCCGGCGGAAATCCGCTGTTTTAACTTCCTTTCTTGACAAAAAAAACATTTACATATATCATTTTCCTGCAAGTCATTACGGTAGCGGCCTCTCTGCTGCCATGAGCGAAAAGGAGAATAATTTTGGAAAATCAATATCCCGGCGTGTTCTGTACGGAACATATAATTTACCTTGCCGTTTCGATCGTTCTGATCGCCCTTGGCATTTTTTTCGTGAAAAAGTTTGTGAAAAATGAAAAAACTTTGAAGATCATCATCAAGATCAGTGCCGCTTTCCTTCTCATCTGGATACTGATCAACAGGTTCTCCGTGACATATGCGCAGATAAAGAGCGCTCCCGATACGCATTCCTGGCTGAATCTTATCCCTTATACCTTCTGCGGCCTTGCGAGTCTCGTCTTCTCGGTCTCGGTGCTGGTCGGTAAAAAATTCGAGCCTGTGCTCCATTTTATAGTCTATTTCGGATTTTTCGGCGGTCTCGCGTCGATAATATATCCGGACTTTCTTGAAAATCAGACTTTCTGGGACATACGAAGTTTCAGCGGTCTTATGCATCACACGGTCATGGTCTGGCTCGCTCTGCTGCTCGTTTTTACGCGCAGTTTCGTGCCGAATATCAAAAAATGGTACTGCTATCCGATCGGTTTCTCGCTTATGATGCTGCTGGGGCTTTTCGAGATCGATGCCCTCGGATTTGGGCACTCGATGAATATCGATTCTCCTCTGATATCAGATCTTCCGGTACTGACCAGCTGGTATTCCGTGTTTTTCGTCTCCACGGCAGGAGTCCTGCTGATCGAACTGATATGGTATCTTGCAGGAAGAAAAAGAAAAACCATATAATGAAAAAAGGAGGCCGCCGGCCTCCCTTTTTTTAATGTCATTTGTCGGATATTTTACCCTGATCCGGAGCTGTATCATTCGATAACTTCTGTCCAGTATTCCTGATTGTAAACGTCAACGAACATATATGTCGCGTTCACTTTTTCGTCACTGAGTAAAACATCGGAAACCCTGAGTTCGCCGCTTACTGTCAGCTGATCGCCTATCATATAGCTGTCCTGATATGTGCCGTCGTAGCTGTAGTAGTCGCACAAAAAGTCGATCTTGTCTCCTTCCTGCAGCTCCTCGGCGTCCTTCGCGACAGTCTCTGTGACTGACGGATCGTACGTGTAGCGGTATCCCTGAACATATCCCGACGGATGGTCATCGTCGAAAACGATGATAAGCTCTGCTCTGTCTCCGTTAAGCAGTACGGGCACTCTTCCGGTGATCGTACGAGAGGATCCGTCCAAAACCGTTCCGGTGTGATAATATGCGATCGGCTGGTCGTTTATAGCGAGCCATGCCCCGTCGTATTCGCCTATCAGCATGCCGTCGTCGTTGAATTTGAATATGTTGTCGAGACCCATGTCTATGTAGCCTTTTCCGTCATCGATAAACAGGTTTAATTCGATCGACTGAACGAGAGACCACTGATCTTCTGTGAGGTGTATGACCTTGCTGCCGTTGTAATCCTGCCAGGTGAGTTTGGAAGCGTCAAAGAGCTTTCCGCTCAGATAATTGCCTGCTTTTCCCGCATCGAGATTTGAAAGGAATGAAGAGTTGCCTGAATCGAGTCCGTCGATCGATCTTGCCGAGGTCCCTCCGAGGAATCCGGAAAGGATCGACGTGAGCGTCGATGATGACGATCCGGAGTTGCCGGAGATCAGATTGCCCATCAGCGAACTGAGAGGAGATGTGCTGCCTCCCGATGTTACCTGTCCCGCGACCTCCATGGAAGCGAAATCTTTTATGCATTCTGCGTATTCGGAATCAATTCCGATCGCGTCATATGTCACAACGGCCTTGTCTACGTTCGAGAGCTTCTGATAAGGGAAATATATCGAAAGTCCGTATGAATTCGTCATGCTTGACGAGACTTTGTTGTATTTTACCGCGCTTAAAACGGCGTCAGCCAGCGCTTTGCCCTCTGCGGTTCCCATATTGTCAGCGAGGTTGACGAGGTCGACCTGGTCGATCTTGGAAGTTGAGAACTCTCTTGTAGCGCTTCTCGCAGCAGATACTTCCTGATATGAATCTGACTTGATCAGATTCGATGTGGAAGATCCGAACGAGCCGAGGAGGCCGGGCAGTGTTGAAGATAATTCCGCGAGGTCAACGAGCGAAAGAGTCGTCTTCGCGCTGCCGTATTTCTCAGCGCAGAAACTTGTGTATTCGTCGATGATCATTTTACCGAGTTCGAGAGTGGACATCGAAGGATCAGCGGAGAATGCGCTCACCCAGTTCGTATAATACCATCCTACTCCGGGCTCCGTCTCCTCTGACGCGATCATATAGTCGCCATACTGAGAGAGCATCAAAGCCGTCTCTGCGGAAGCCATAAGGCACGCGTCAAAGCCTATGAAATCGAACTTGACTCCGCCGTTTTTCAGAGCCGTATTGATGCCTGTGAGAGACATACTGCCGGAATTCGGGAAGCGCTGATCGTATCCGAATCCCGAGACAGATCCGCCGCCGTGATCCCAGAATATCAGTTCATATCTGTTCGCGGAATAGTTCTTTGCGCAGTATTTTATGAATTCAGAGAGTGTAGCAGGATCCGTCATGGACTTGTTGCCCATATTGTCCTCAAGCCTCTTCAAGCCGGTCGAAGTGACTTTGTATATCTGGTTTTTACTGTTGCTGATGCCCGTAGTTTTCCATTCTGTGCAGCCGCCCGTGTAAACGATTATGTCGAGATCGTCCGTCAGCTTAGCTTTCGCCATTTCCGCAAGGTCTGAACTCGCCATCCCGCTCTTCGATTCGAGGTCCGTTCCGCACATATACACCATCATGGTGACTTTGTCTTTTCCGTTGCCTTTGATCGTCGTGTATTT
>DBVT01000079.1:196-555 GCA_002308775.1 Mageeibacillus sp. UBA1257 | reverse complement strand
GACACCACGTTTTTGTTCAAAACGCCGAGGTTGCTCGATCTCTCCCATCCGCTCGACGATCCCGCCTGAGTCAAAGTGCTGACATACGACGTGTCGAGATTCGGAATAAGATTCGTTAAATTTGTTACATTTCCGAAGAGGCTTCCGAGCTTGCCGATAATGCCTTTTCCGCCGAATATTAAAACGGCTATTATAATGATGGCGACCACGATAATTATGCCTTTTTTGCCGCCGAGATTACTTAAAAGACCGCCGCCCGAACTTCTGTATCCGCCTCCGCCCGTGCTGCCTGAGCTGCCTGAGCTGCCTGAGCTGTATCCGCCCGATCTGCCGCTGCTCGTGGGTCTGCCCGAGTATCC
>DBVT01000079.1:0-167 GCA_002308775.1 Mageeibacillus sp. UBA1257 | reverse complement strand
CCTCTCCTTGATACGCCCTTGCCCTGACCGCTTACATTTCTTTGTCTTCCGACAGGCCTGTTATCTGCCATAATTAATGCCTCCGATGGTAAAAAAATACATAAAAATAGTATAACAAATTGGGGAGAATTGCAAGGGCTGCGCCACGACACTTTGCTCGAAACTGT
>DBVT01000013.1 GCA_002308775.1 Mageeibacillus sp. UBA1257 | reverse complement strand
TTTCATCACTCAGTCGGCAACAAACCGTTATTTCTTGTTTTAATATAGCTCTATTTTTTCCTTAAAGACTCTTATTGTAAGGCTTTAATAGCGTACGAATCCCCTTGAGATGTGAAAAAAGGCCATTTGCATCTTTTTATTTCACTCATTTTTGAAGTTTGGAAATAGTGAGAAAAACATTCGATACTATATCGTAAATACCATGGGCTGTCGTTCTTTGGAATAGCTGTTTCGCCGAGGCAAGATCGTAACCCTCTTCTTGGCAATGCGGATTTCTCCGAAGGCATCAAGGACTATTGATTTTGGCAGCTGTTTTTCAAATATTAGTTTATCGTCTGAGCCGCAAACCATCAAAAGCGGTTCATAAAGCCCGCTGTCCAAGTACCGTAAATACACAGTTGCTGTGACCTCATTCGACCTTTTCTCTTTAAATTTCACCAGCATTTTTTCGCCTAATGACGTCGCTTCAAAGAAACAAGCATGAATCGCTTCTGCGTCAAATCGAGGCGAGGAGAAGAACTTCAGCAGCATTTGTTCAACGATTTCAACTATGGACGGAATGCTTTGTTCTGTCTCAAGTGAATCAAAAAGGGATTTACTTACTTCCGCGTCGTAGTATCGAAACCACGGGTGGTACTTGTCTGCGCTTCTTTTCGCGGGAGCAAAACCGTTTTGAACGGCACATGTTGTCAGGTTAATATATAAGTGATCGAACTCGCCAAAAGAAAAGGCTTTCTCCCGGAGTTTCATTACGATTCTGTGAATTACACGATTAAGTCGACTATTATTAAAATCTTCGGGGAGAGGATTACCGTCAGTGTTATCAACACAGCTGCGATAAACTCGAATATCACTGATTGTTTTCATGTTCCGCGGATCCTCCGAGTCCTTCATTTCTATACTCAGTATTATACAAACCACTCAAATGGGAGTCAATCCTCCAACCATAAAAGAGAAACCTCTTTTGTCCTGGTAGACAAAAGAGGTTTCTCAGATGGCTGCGGAAGAAGGATTTGAACCCTCACAAACAGAGTCAGAGTCTGCCGTGCTGCCATTACACAATTCCGCAACAGCTATTATGCCGCCTTTTTCGGCGACGACGCATATTTTAGCATATTATTTTTAACAATGCAATACCAAAAAGAAAAATATTTAAAAGAAGATGATGAGTCGTTTCGGGCAAATTCTTTTTTGCCCGTTTTCGTGATATAATTTAAGACGACAGCGAACGCGCGGAGGATAAAATGCCCGATCCGGTCAAACTGAGAGAAAAAAAAGATAAATCAAGAAAAAGTGCCTCTCTTTTGCTTAAAGAAATGTCTAAGACAGAGTGGGAGATCTCAAGCAAAAAGATCGCCGAGGCAGTTTTGGAATCTTGCGAATACTTAAGCGCAAAAAGCGTTTTTATTTATGTCAGCATCGGAAAAGAGCCTGATACGAGGATATTGATCGATCGTGCACTCGATGACGGAAAGGAAGTTTACGTCCCGAAATGTATCAAAAAGCCGGAGATGGTCGCGGTAAAGATATCTGGTCTTGACGATCTGAAGCCGGGAGCTTTTGGCATCCCCGAGCCGATCATTCCCGAAAACGCGGCGGATCCAAACTGCGGCAACAGAACTTTTGATCTTGCTGTCGTACCTTGCGTCTGTGCCTCGAAAGACGGCAAAAGGCTCGGTCACGGCGCTGGTTATTACGACTGCTTTCTGGAAAAGCACAAGGCATTTACGATGTGCCTGTGCCACGAAGCGCTTTTGACGGACGACGTTCCGACGGAAAAGCACGATAAAAAAATGGACGCCGTGGTGACAGGCGGGAAGATATTTTACACAAAATAAAAGCTGATAATTATATCTTTTTGGCGAGCGAAAGGAGCGCGCTTCCGTTTTGTCTGAGCCATTTTTCGTGGATTTTACGGTCGGGGATGATCTTTTCGACTTCGTGCCAGAATGCGGGCGAATGGTTCATCTCTTTCAGGTGGCAGAGCTCGTGGACTATCACATAATCGAAGACCTCGGTCGGCGCGAAAGAGAGCAGACAGTTGAAATTCAGATTCCCTTTCGCGGAGCAGCTTCCCCATCTCGTTTTCTGGCATCTGACCGTCACATTATTGTATCTGACATCCAGAAGGCGCGCAAAATACGGAAGCCTGATCCCGAGATATTCCTTCGCCTTATCAGCGAGTTCTTTTATCTGTTCTTCATCCGGAGCCTTCCCGTTTTCGGTCTGCGAAATAGCAGCCGGTATCCTCTTCTCTATCCAGTTAAAATGTTTATCCAGCAGCGCTGTTACCCCCGTTTGAGTCGCGAAAAGAGGCGCCCGCACTGTCAGAGTATCCTTTGAATTCACTCTGATGGAATACGAGTTTCTGAATGTTTTTACGAGCCTGACGGTAAAAAGCAGGCCGTATTTGACATATGTGAACGTTTCTTCAACCGTTTTTTGTTTCTTCATCGTTCGATCTTAAATGGTAAACATTCATGCACTGCGATCTGACTGTGTCTGACAGGAGGCCGTTGTTTATTTTCAGGACAGCATCGGAGCGGATCGGGTGGCTGTCAGTCGGAAGAGTTTCCTCGCAGTAAACATATCTGTCCATTTTACCCGAGCGAAGGTGCGGATTCGCGAACGAGACGTCCATGTCGACAGTGTCGCTGTTTATCACCGCATACGTCCACGAACGGTCGGGATTTTTCAGAGCGATAGCGCAAAGATGAGCCTCGTCGAGTATGATCGGGTATATTTTCGCTCCCGCCTGCGTATATTTCGTGAGGAGAGAATAGGCGTAAAGTTGCGGTCTCGCTTCCCAGCCTTTGTCTTTGAACTGATAAAGTCCTACGGACATCCTGCTCCCAACTCCGTAATACTGGTCTGTCAGACACCAGTAAAGCAGGCCTGCAGTGCCTCCGTTCAAAAAGTTCACGGCGACTCTCGAGATCAACAGTCCTCTTTTGTACGTGTCTGTATCGGAAGAGGTCATCGCGTTTATAACTGTATTTGGACCGAATTCGTTCACGAGGTGGATCGCCCCGTTTTTGTGAGCGTATCTGGTCAGCAGTTGTGAAAATTCCGTCATGGCAGTGTCGCTGTAAGGGCTTATATAGTCGTAACTGTGCGTGTTGTATATCTCCGCGAGGCGTCCGAGTTCTTCCATGGTCCTCATGGAATCGAGGCTGTAATTGTTGTCTGAAAGATTCAGTTTTATCTTTTTTCTCAAGCCGCGCTCTTTGAGCATGCTGTCAAGGACCCTGCACGACTGCCAATGATCCTCCATATCGACGACGCCGTCGACTTTGTAAGCCCAGCACGGTTCGTTAAAAGGCGTCATCTCAACTACGCACGTATATCCTTTTTCGATCACTTTTTCGAGCATCACACACATGCATTCGGCGTATTCCTCGTGCTCCGTGATCGGAAAAGGACTTCCTCCCCAGGTGGTCAGATTGACCTTTATACCTTCCTTCTGGCAGAAATCGAGCTGTTTGAAAAGTGTCAGAATATTCTCCTGGTCCCATACGAAAGCGTCGTAATTCGTGACATGCGGATCGTCGTTGTCGTTCACGGGCTCTATCCACGATTCGCTCCAGAAGCATCTGATCTTGTCGATCCCGATCTCCTCAGCCATCGCGCAGACCTTTTCAAAATCTTCTTCCGTGACGCAATCCTCCGGTGCGAGAGTCGGATTCGCCGTGTTGTATGAGGCGAGGAGCATCGGATCCCATTCTACTCCGAGGCCGTCGAGCCTGTCTTTGTAATGCTTCCCGACTTCGAGTATCAGATCGTCCGTCCTCGCCTGCGGGTAAAAAAATGCCCAGTCCATCGCCGCGATACATATCACCGATACGATGACCAGGACTGCAATTCTGATTATGCTCTTCGGGATCTTAAACCTCTTCTTCATTG
Organism: Mageeibacillus sp. UBA1257; assembly: GCA_002308775.1. Taxonomy (GTDB): domain Bacteria; phylum Bacillota; class Clostridia; order UBA1212; family UBA1257; genus UBA1257. The sequence goes on along the minus strand of DBVT01000013.1, from coordinate 3,033 downwards.
ATCTTCACCTTTTTTTGCGAAATGATGCCGCGCAAGATCCGCTCTGCGCTCCTAAAACAGGAATCCGAACACGCTCAGCCATACCCGGAGAAAACCGTTCATTATCGCATTGGCAGGTATATAGAGGATATACGTTCCGAGCGGCGTGTAGTTTATAAGAAGAATGACTCCTATGAAGATGAACATGCTGTATTTCTGAATTGAATAGACGGCGCTGTATGCCCTCGGAGGCAGGAAATTAGCTATCAGATTGAAGCCGTCAAAGCCCGGTATCGGAAGCATATAAAAGAGGCAAAGAAATACGCAAAGCCGCATACCGTAGTAAAAAATAAACGAAATAAAGCTTGCGGCAGAAGACGTCGTCGTGAGCACTTCACCGATTTCTACATTGAACAAACCGCAGAAAAGAACATACAAAAGGGCCATTCCGAATCCGCCTACAAGGCATCCTACGGGACCTGAAAGGATCTGGATCGCGCAGTCTCTCTTTATGTGCTTGTAATATCTTGAATTGACCTGCACGGGTCTGCACCAGCCGAATCCGAAGAAAACGATGAAGATAAATCCTATGATATCGATGTGTTTCAGCGGATTCATCGTCAGCTTACCCATGTTCCTGGGCGTCGGATCTCCCAGTCTGTCTGACGTAAAAGCCTGGCAAAAGCCCTTAAAAGTGAACGCGAAAAGGGCGCCGGGTATGCACAGCAACTTTTCAAGTATCAATAAAATAATATTGTCGCCCAATGATTTGTCCCTTTCTCTATCAAATATCGCCCGATCAGTCAAGTCCGAGCCATTTCAGTATTTTTCTTATAAGTCTGGTGAACCAGTTTGCGCGTTCGATCTTCTCGGTGCAGACTATTTTTACCTTGCCTACTTCTTCACCGTCGACCGTGTAAACGATCTCTCCGACCTCGGTATCAGCCGCTACGGGAGCGGTCACCTGTCCGTACATAACGATATCGTGCTTCAGGTTTTTGAACTGACTCTTTTCAAGTATGACGCCGAAATCCTCCGCAGTGTATACGTCCGCTCTCTTTTTCTTTCCGTCAACGACGTTTACGCGCCTTACGAACGTTCCTTTTTGAGAAACTATCCTGTATTCAAAATTCGAAAGGCCGTACTCGAGAAGCTTTTTGATCTCGGCAGCCCTGTAATTTTCATCCTCTTCGCCGAGCACGCACGCGATGACTCTTTTCTCTTCGACTTCCACCGTCGCGAGCATCGCATAGCCCGAGTTTTCCGAAAAACCGACACCCAGTCCGTCAGATTCCGTGTAAAATTTCCCTCTCGTCAAATTGTTCGGCGACACCATGGCCGTAAAAGGCTGTCCCGTCGAATCGTGCTTGAATTCGCCGTATGTGAGCTTCGTATATTCAAGTATCTCCGGATATTTTTCGATGAACAGCTTGCCCAGCGTCACGAGATCGCTCGCGCATGTGTACTGTCCTTCCCTGTCTGCACCGGTCGGATCCGTAAAAAGGGAATCGGTCATTCCGATCTCTTTCGCCTTGTCGTTCATCATTTTAACGAAGTCTTCGACGGTGCCTCCGACGAATTCTCCGAGGGCGTACGCAGCGTCTACAGCGTTGCAGATCGCGACAGCTTTGATCGCCTGATCTACGGAGATGACCTCCTTTTTGCCGGCGTCAAGGAAGACCCTCGCCTTTCCGTTGGAAGCCGCCTGAGCTTCCTTTGAGACAGTAACAATGGCATCTGATTTGAACTTGCCTTCGGAGTATCTTTCGTATGTCACGAAAAGGGTCATGAGCTGGCTGAGATAGCCCACATTGATATGCTCCTTCTCATTGTTTTTGAAGACCGTTTTACCTGTCGCGCAGTCGAGAAGGGCGTACGCTTTGGCCTTGAGTTCGGTGACTTTTGTCTGCTTGTAGATCGTCGTCGCCTCCGATTTTGAATAATCGGCGAACGCAAAAGAAGTCAGTGAAAACGACACCAACATCATGATCACGATATTTATAAGCACTTTTTTCGTCTTTTTCATTATGTTTCCTCCGATTTTGCGCGATGCGTAAGTTACAGGGATTACATATGTAAAGATTATCCTTCTTTGTCCGTTTCGTCAAATATGGAGAGCCTGTTGTCCCTCCTGCGTTTGCTCTCGGGTATCTTCGCCTTCATGTGGGAAAGTCCGAGCTCCGTGATCATTCTGCCCCTCGGAGTCTTGTTTATGAATCCGAGCTGGATGAGATAAGGCTCGTAAACTTCCTCTATGGTCACAGGGTCTTCTCCCGTTGCGGATGACAGAGTCTCGAGTCCGACGGGGCCGCCGCTGAATTTGTAGATTATCGTATTGAGGAGCGTCCTGTCGACGTTGTCGAGTCCCAGGCTGTCCACTTCCATCGCGTCAAGCGCGTATTTCGCGATCTCTCCCGTTATAACGCTGTCAGCAGTGATCTGAGCGAAATCTCTGACCCTTTTGAGCAGCCTGTTGGCTATTCTCGGAGTGCCTCTCGATCTGAGCGCTATCTCGTGCTTCCCTTCCTCGTCTATTTTAGTATGTAAAATGCCGGCCGCTCTTCCGATTATCCTTGAAAGCTCGTCGACGCTGTACATCTCAAGTCTGTTTATTATTCCGAACCTGTCTCTCAAAGGAGCAGACAAAAGTCCCGCTCTCGTCGTCGCGCCTATCAGTGTAAAACGCTTAAGATCGAGCCTTATAGATCTCGCTCCCGGGCCTTTGCCCATGATGATATCGAATCCGAAATCCTCCATCGCGGGATACAATATCTCCTCGACAGCCCTGTTCATTCTGTGGATCTCGTCGATAAAGAGCACGTCGAATTCCTCAAGGCTCGTCAAAAGTCCCGCGAGGTCAGCGGCCTTCTCGATCGCAGGTCCCGAGGTTATTCTGAAGTTGACTCCGAGTTCGGCTGCGATGATCGCGGCGAGCGTCGTTTTACCCAGTCCCGGAGGGCCGTAAAGTAAAACGTGGTCCAGCGATTCGTTCCTCTGCTTGGCAGCCTGAATAAAGACGGAGAGGTTTTCCTTGACCTTGTCCTGACCGATATA
>DBVT01000010.1:7472-8112 GCA_002308775.1 Mageeibacillus sp. UBA1257 | reverse complement strand
GACATTTTTGAGCTTTGGCTGGAAAAGAATGGTCAGTGTTTTCACTTGGGAAAAGCAATCTTCATGTAGAATTTAAATTAGGATTTGCATACCAGAGCAATAAATATGCATTGTTTGGTCATATGTTTTCAAGAAAAACCATAGAGGTTTCAGCTTATTTTGGCATTAGCTCGGATTTGTCGTTCAGTTTTTCTGTTGGGATGAACTTGAAAAAGACATATATTACAATCGGATTGGCTTATGCAAGAGGTAGGTTGCCTTCGGGTATTTGTGTTGCTTGGATGTTGGAAATTTCAATTCCTACATGCATTTTCTTTAAGCCGTTTTACTCTAAAAGCGGCCTTATTATCGCGTCGACGGCGCCTTGGTCGACGTGGACGGTGAGGCGGTCGGCAGCTCTTTTAACTTCGGGAAGAGCGTTTTCGACGGCATAGCCTATGTCCGCGGTTTTCAAAAGGGGAATATCGCCAAGGAAGTCGCCTATCGCGATCAGAGTGTGGTCGCCTGTCATTTTTTTGAGCTCGAGCGCGGCGGTGCCTTTGTCAAAGCCGAAGGGCATGAGTTCGATGTATTTCCAGTCGTTTGCGATAGGATTGCAGCGGCCGCTGCAAAGCATTTTTACCTGGGTAGGCATGGACTC
>DBVT01000010.1:7278-7465 GCA_002308775.1 Mageeibacillus sp. UBA1257 | reverse complement strand
AGACTACGACCTTGTAGACGGGCGGGCATTCCTCGAAAGTAAGGCGCGAGAGAGGAGTGCGGTCTTTTACATAGCTCACTTCGCGCGTGAAATAATCTTTGATCAGAACAGTGTCGTCGGGCATAAAATATTCCGAATGATCGATAAAATCGAGCCTGATCGTACGGATGCCGTGATATTCCCTCAT
>DBVT01000010.1:0-7220 GCA_002308775.1 Mageeibacillus sp. UBA1257 | reverse complement strand
TCGTAGATCTGGCCGCCTCCCATTCCTATGAGGGGCACATTTGGCTTGAAATCCCGGCAGATCTGCTTGAAAACATCCCCTCTTCGTCCCGTGCAGAAGGTAAAATGTCCTCCGCGAGCCATGAATTCGTTTACGGCTGTTATATTGTTTTGCGGTATCGTTTTATGAAAAAAAGTTCCGTCGAAATCGGAGCATATCAAATATCCTTCGCAGCTTTTCATACGTTTGACCTCCTCGGGGACGTGCGCATTGCGCGCGTACTGCCTGCGCGCTTTTTAAGTATATCATAAAGGGGGTCCGATTTGACAGAGCATGTGAAATATTTTACAATAAGCCTGCCGGACGGGAGGGAATTGTCCGTGTCATTTTTTACGCGCGAGGGGTGTTTCGCATGCATGATATTTACGAAAGTCCGCTGAACACGAGGTATTCGGGAAGCGAGATGAAATATATTTTCTCAGAACAGAAAAAATTCAGCACGTGGAGAAGGCTTTGGGTAGCTCTTGCCGAGAGCGAAAAGGAGCTCGGGCTTCCGATAACGGACAAACAGATCGCACAGATGAAGGAAAAAGTAGACGATATAAACTTCGAAGTGGCAGAGGCTCGCGAGAAGGTCGTAAGACACGATGTGATGTCCCATGTATACGCCTTCGGAGAGCAGTGTCCCGACGCAAAACCGATCATCCATCTCGGCGCGACATCGTGCTATGTCGGAGACAATACAGACCTCATAGTGATGTACGAGGCGCTCGAAACAGTAAAAAAGAAACTCGTCAACGTAATAAACGCTCTTTGCGATTTCGCAATGAAATACAAGGATATGCCGATGCTCGGTTATACGCACTTTCAGCCTGCGCAGCTCACGACAGTGGGCAAAAGGGCAACTTTGTGGCTCCAGGATCTCGTAATAGATTATGAGGACCTCTGCGCAAGACTCGCAAGCAAAAAGCTTCTCGGTTCCAAGGGCACGACGGGCACGCAGGCGAGTTTTATGGAGCTTTTTAACGGCGATGAGGAGAAGGTCAAAAAACTCGACATTTTAGTTGCTCAGAAGATGGGATACGACAGGGTCTTCGACGTTTCCGGCCAGACTTATCCGCGTAAAACGGACGCCCAGATCATTTCGGTCCTCGCGGGGATCGCCCAGTCCGCCCACAAATTCGCGAACGATATAAGGCTTTTACAGAGCCTCAAGGAAATTGAAGAACCGTTTGAAAAGAACCAGATCGGCTCGTCCGCAATGGCTTACAAAAGAAATCCGATGCGCTCGGAGAGAATGACTTCGCTTGCGAGATATGTTATCGCTGACCTCCAAAATCCGTATATGACAGCTTCCGAGCAGTGGCTTGAGAGGACGCTTGACGATTCCGCAAACAGAAGGATAAGCATAGCGGAAGCATTCCTCGCGACTGACGCGATACTGAATATATATCTCAATGTCGCGGAAGGACTTGTCGTTTATCCGAAGGTCATCGCGTCACATATCGAGAGGGAACTGCCCTTCATGGCTACGGAGAACATACTGATGGATGCCGTTTTAAGAGGAGGAGACAGGCAGGAGCTGCACGAGCGGATAAGAGAGCATTCGATGCAGGCCGCAAAGACGGTAAAAGAAAAAGGGCTTCCGAACGACCTGATCGACAGGATCGCCTCCGACGACGCTTTTAAAATGACGAAGGAAGAGCTTGAAAAGACTATGGACGCGAAAAAATATGTGGGAAGAGCGCCTTCGCAGACAGCGGAATACGTACGGAAGATCAGAAGGACAGTCGTCAGAAAGAACAATGACCTTCTCGGAATGACAGCAAAACTCAACGTGTGATATTTTGCACGATTCACTTTGCGAAAGGATAACAAAATGGTTTGCGTCGTTGATTACGGTGCCGGAAATTTAAGAAATGTGGCGGGTGCTTTAAAATATCTCGGAGAGCGCGCCGCTGTAACTGACGATCCGAAAAAGATAAAACGCGCGGGAAAAGTGATCCTGCCGGGCGTCGGTTCCTTCGGCGACGCGATGAGGATGCTGAACGAATCGGGACTCTCCGAAACAGTCAGGAACGCCGCTTTGTCAGGCAAACCGTTCCTCGGGATATGTCTCGGCATGCAGCTCCTTTTTGAAGCGAGCGACGAAGCGCCCGGAGTCGAAGGTCTCGGAGTTTTCAAAGGCACATTCAGAAAGTTCGAAGAGGACAGGGAGAAGGGCATCAGAGTCCCTCAAATAGGCTGGAATTCGCTCGATGAAACGTACGGATTTTTCGACGGATTCAAAGGGAAATACGTGTATTTCGTGCATTCTTTTTACCTGCCTGAAGAGGAGATCGAAAAGAGGGAATGCATAGGCGCGGAGACTTCATTCGGCAAAAAATATATATGCGCAGTTCAGAAGGACAATATCATCGCGTGCCAGTTCCATCCTGAAAAAAGCGGCGAAACAGGCATAAAAATGCTCGAAAAGTTCCTGAAATTGTAAAAAAGACCTGTCAGAATCATAATGATGCAAAATAAAGACCGCGAAGCCGGAGTGATGTTAAAAGGCTTCGCGGTCGTTTTATTTTACCTTGATATCATCAGGAGACTGAACCTTCGTACAGTTCGACATTCGAGATGATGAGCTCCGTTCCGACAGGGGCGTTGACCGTAGAGAGGATGGCGCCGATCAGGACCTTGCATTTCGCCAGGGAAGTCGGCGTTGTGAAAACATATGTGTAATCGTGCCACTGTCCGTCTCCCGTCATATCGATGTAATTATCTGAGCTTGACGCTTTGATCCTGCATGTGGAGCCGTCGTTGAAGGATGTTTCTCCCGCGCCGAAGGTGAGTTTCGCCTTGATCTTAAGAGTGTAAGTGCCGCCTTTTGTGAGCGATATGTCTGCTTCCTTCGCGGCGTCCGTGAGGAGGAACCTGTTCTGGAACGACGCGCGTCCCGAGTCGCCTACAACAGAGTATTTGAAGGCTTTACCGATCGTGCCGTCAGCAAGTTCTGTTGCGACAACACACTTGTTGGCCTTTGCTGTTCCTTCGATCGTTTTACTGTCTCCGTCCCAGAGGCCGGTGGCAGTGATATCGACGTTCTTAAGAAGGTCAGCGTCGTTTTTGCTGTTGGTGTAAACGCTTCCGTCGAGCTTCCAGGCATCCGTTCCGTAAAGGAGAGGAGTTGTCTTTTCCCAGTATTCGGGAGCTGTGCTCTTGCCCTGCGCGATGAAGTCCTCATTGACTTTCTTCAGCCTCTCGTACTGAAATTCGTTCTGGTATACATTGTTTTCAAAGCCGAGCTCGATACTCGTTCCGTCTGCCTGCTCGGCGTATCTTCCGAAGCCCCACTGAGCCGCCATCTGAACTCCGTCAGCGAGCATAATATCGACGATGTCGTTCCAGTTCGCGACCATGTCATCGCCTTTTAACCTGTCCCATTCGGAATAGCCGGGGCCGTATTCGCCTACGAAAAGTCCCTTTCCGAGCGATTTCGCGATCTCCATATCTGTCGCTACGAGCTCGACTCTCTGGTATGTGTCAGCATGTCCGTAGATATGCGTTTCGATGCAGTTTACGGGATCGGGATTTAAGATCTTCAGCGTTTCTATCCTCTGTTCCGGTGTGTCGATAGGCTCCCATTTTCCCGTCGTTCTAAGAGCATGTGAACACTCGAAAATGCTCGAATCGCCTGTTAAGATCATTCTGTAGTCGTCTATTTTACGCACTGTCTCGGCGAATAACCTGTACTGGTTCCCGAGCTGGATCGAAGAGCCGTTTCCTCTGTCAGCAGAAAGGTTGCCCTCGTTTCCGTACTCCCATGCCCAGATCGCGGGGGAGTCCTTGTATCTCGTCACGACATCAGTGACATACTGTATCATCAGCTTCGTTCCCTTTGCCTCCGGATCGCCGAGCGCGTCAGCAGGTTTTTCGCCGTAATACTCATAAAATACGCTGTAGTTCCACATCAACGACGGTATTAGCCCGATATGATACTTTTCAGCAGTCGCAACGAGCGCATCCATCGCGTAAAAATACGCGTCCTTATCGTACACATATCTCCACACTCCGCTCGAGTAAAATTCGCCGCACATAAATCTGAAGTACGGTATTCCGTCTCTCAGCGCTTCAAAATATTTTGTGAGATCTATGTTCGTATTTCCGAGGAATCTCTGGAAGACTCCGTGCCAGTTCGTGCCGAAGCCGTAATAAGGGGAGCCGTTTAAAGTTATAGTTCCGTCAGATTCGACGTGGAGCCCCAATTTTACCTGTTCGGGAGTGGGTTCTTCCGTAGGATTCGGATCTGTTTTCGGCGATGCGCATCCCGTGACAAGCAGCGCTCCCGCCAGGATCGCAATAAGTACCCGTACCAAATTCTTTTTCATTTTTATCCTCCTTTTCGGGCATTGAATGATTTTTAATAATATAAAACAGTGCCGGATCACACTTTTTTCAGCACTATAAGTTCGCTCGACATGACTGAAGAAATGCGGACTCTTATGCCGCTGTTTATGATATCTGTTCCCGATCTGACACCCTTCGAGCGCGTATTGTCAAAATAGACCTCATAATTTCCGTCAGCTGTGATACCTCTCGGATAGACTGTCACCGTATCTGTTTTTGCGCACGGGAAGGTAAAAATACCGATCATCGACACATCTCCCTCAGGCGACGCGTTTTCGATTATTCCGAATCCGCCGTCCTGAATCTCTTTTGTGGAAGGAGTGTGGTGATATATCCTGCACGTCGGAAGCATCGGACGAGCGATCTCTTTGTAAAGATCGATACTGTGCTTGATGAAATCGAGCTGCTGAAGGTTGTCCTCTGCATCGGGCGGCGAGAAGACGTTCATCGAGATGTGTCCGAACATAGCGTTCCTCATCTGGAAATCGAGCGATGCATATGTGTGGCAGCCCATTCCCGCAACAAGCCTGTCAACTCTCTCGGGCGGTATCGCCATGCTCATGCCGTTCGTGATGTAAAAAGATCTCGGAGCCGTCTGGTTGTCGGACACCCATGTGTGGTTGAAATTGACTATGTGTCCGAGGTCGGTTCTTCCGCCTCCTCCTGCGCAGTTTTCGAAAATCACATCGGGGAATTCTTTTCTGATCTCGCTGTAGAGCCTGTAAACGGCTTTTACGTGCCTCAATGTGTTGAATTCTTTTCTGCCGTTTTTATCTTTGTATCCGAGGAGCGTGTCTGTGTCGACGTTGTAATCGACGCGGAAGAGGTCCAGTTTGTATTCTCTTATAACGCGTTCGATCTCTGATCTGACCCAGTTGAAAGCGTCTTCATTCGTCAGATCTATGAATGTTCCGATCGTGCCGCCTCCTCTGCTTACCGGGAACCAGTCAGGATGCTTTTCGGCGATCTCGCTCGCTGCGATCCTCTCTGACTCCATCCAAAGGCCGAATTTCATTCCGAGGCTGTGACAGTAATCGGAGATCTCAGATATGCCGTTAGGGTATCGTTTTTCGTTCGGGTGCCAGTCTCCGATGCGCGTCCAGATATTTCCGAAGGGCTCCGTATACCATCCTGCGTCAACTATGAAAACGTCGCATCCGATATATGCCATCTGCTCCATATATTTTTTCGTAGTCGAAACGAGCATATCGTGTTCCGCTCCCATTCCGGCTCCTACGAGCATCTTCGATGTGATCTCCTCCGTCTCGTAAAATACAGATCTTCTGAGGTGCTCGTTCATCGCGTTCACCGCGTCGTCTTCGTCTCCGCTGACTATTCCGATGTATACTTCAGGCGACATAAAAGTCTCTCCCGGCTCGAGAAGGAGCATAGGGGAGTGAGATGTCATATCCATCGAAAACGCGAGCTTCGTGCGGAATTCCTCAGGCGCCGAATTGTAATCGAAAGAAAAATCGTAGCCTGCGCTCCACGCAAGCTGGGCGATCCATGTCGTGCCCATTACTTTGTTTTTCAGTATGAACATCGGATGGCGGTGTCTCGAGCGTAAAAATCTGCCCGAAAATACCGTTTTATCCTGTTGCAGCGTATGCCAGCCGAAATTGCCTTCTTTTCCCCATGCCGTGGAGTCGAAATAACCGAGCGTGTATATCTCATCCGCGTTGTGTCCGTCTGCGAGAGTGTGATAATCTCCGAGAACTTCGAGACCGCCTGACATAACAGCGAATCTGTTGATCGCGACTGCCTTGTCGCCTTTGTTTTTTACCTCGATCGAACGGGTGAAACACGCCGTTCCGTCAAGATATGTGTGAACCGCGATCTCGAGATTTTTGTGTTCGCAGAGGAGTTTTACCATCGCGTGCGTGCCTTTTCTGCACTCTTCCGTCTCAAAACCGACAAATTTGAGAAAACTGTCGGCCGTTTCTCCGTCCGCGTCAAGCCTGAATGCCTGGGGCTCTGCGAACTCCCTGTGGTCGATCCCGGAAGGGATCAGCTGGAGCACGTTGAGCGGGTATCCCGCCGCGTTCCAACCGGATGAGACGAGCATTCCGTCAATAAAAGATTCCTCGTAAACAGTGAGCCCCGTTCTGTAAGAAAAAACCGGACATCTGTCATGCCTGCAGTAAACGTTTCTGTACGTTTTACCGAGCTCTTTTTTCATTTCCTCATACCTCCGAAACCATTTTTTCCATCTGTCTCAAGTATACCTTCTCAAAGGTCAAAAAGTCAACAAAAAGTTCGTCTGTGCCGCGCCGCAAAACATATCGTTTTTTTATTTGACTTTTCGAAAAAGATATGTATAATATTAATCCTAAACCGAATATCAAAGGCAGTGATGGAGAGAGGGCATTCGTTTTGCATTTTACAGAGAAGGCGGCAAGGTGAGAGCGTCTGAAATGAGGACATTGCATATTCACTCCGGAGCCGCTTCCCTTAAACGGCCGATCTTGCAAAAAGCCGGTCCGGAGTAGGGGAAGACGGGGAAGACCGTTATATCTTGAGAGTGTTCATCCCGAAAAGGCGTCAAAAGTGCCTGAGAGGGGTGAGAAAACGGGTGGTACCGCGGAGAATATTCGTCCCGATGCGTCATGAGGCGCGTCGGGATTTTTAATTTCTGGGAGGAAAGAAAATGTTCAAAGACGAATTGCAAAAAATCAAGGAAAAGTTTGAGGAGACGATCAAAAAGAGCTTCGATCCCGCTGCCATTGAAGAACTCAGAGTCCAGTTCCTGGGTAAAAAAGGCGCCATGACGGGCGTTTTAAGAAGCATGAGCGAACTCAGCAGCGAGGAAAGACCGGCAGCCGGTAAAATGGCGAACGAGGTCAGAG
>DBVT01000090.1:10735-12432 GCA_002308775.1 Mageeibacillus sp. UBA1257 | reverse complement strand
GGATCGAGCACGTCTGTCTTGAAATCATACTGCATATTCACTATATCCACGAAAAACCTCTTCGCGGCCTGAGAGTAGTTTAGAGTCGTTCCGATGCTCGCTTCCGCAGGCATATCTATCTCGAAGATCTTCTCCAAATATCCTTTTTCGTACCATTCGTTCATCATATCCTCGAAATCCGCGAGGAAGGACTGCGCGAGATAAGTGATGCCGTATTTTTTCGTATTGAGGAAGTACTCAAGGCACGGATCCTTTTCGAAATATATGACGTTGTATTTTTTGCTGTCCTTGTATTTCCGGGCGAATTTTGCGAGGATGGGGTTTTTGTGCATCGCGTAGTTGTTCTCCATGCAGTCCATTTTACCTGCCTGGTCACCGGTAATGACGAGAGTTCCGCCTTTCTTGAGCCAGGGCATGAACACGTCGTCGATCGTCTTCTGATCGATCGCCAGCACATTTGGTAAAATGATCACCGAGCAGTCGTCGATCTGCTCGTCTATCCTCTGGAACTGGATGCTCTTATACGGGATATTCAACTCGTCGAACGCGTGGCACCAGCCCATATATGATATGTCGTGCGTGTTCTGAGGAGATACGCTGAAGCCTCCCGGCGCGAGCTCGCTCGTTTCACTGTCGGGAGAATACATGACGCCTATTTCCGCATACTGTCTTCTGTCGGAAAGGTACTCTTTGAGCGTTCCGATGGTGTTGTTTATCGCCTTCAGCGAACCTACGGTGCCTGAGTTGTTGCTGTTTATTATGCAGTTGTGCGAAAGCGCCTCATAGCCGTTCACTTTTCCGCTGTTGTCCGTGTAAGGATATTCCCCTGCGTAATACCATATTACCGCATTGTGGGACCTCGCGGTGTTCGAAATGAGCGAGAAGCAGTGGCCGCTGTACGCGTTCGGAAGATAGCTTGTCGTATTAAAAGCTGTCGCCGCGGAATATGTCACTCCGTATTCCGTATTGACTATATCGATCTTGTCGCAGTCAAAAGCAGCGAATGTCATATACGGGAAATCGTTGCCCTGAGCTGAAACGGAATCCCTGTCTCCGTTATATTTTTCGCCCGCCTGCTTGGTGAGCTCGTATATCTCTGAATTGTATTTTCTGTTTTCCTTCGCTTTGAACGCGAGATAGGCCATCCAGATCGGGTCTTCTGTCCATTTTGCGGAATTCCAGATCGCGCTTCCGATATCTGACGGATCACAGTTCGGATCCCACTCTTTTGCCTTGTTTTTAAGATATTGAGAGATGCTGAAATTGTCTGCATCATTTACTTTGATGTCAGTATTTTCCTTCAGATACTCTCTGAATTTGTACTCGCTCCAGTCGCCGAAAGCCTTGAGGAGCGGATCGTTATTGATATTGTCCCAGCCGTTCCAGTTGTCCACCCAGAAGAAATCCGTTCCGATCGAGATGTAATAATCGATAATATATTTGTTGTAATCGTGCCAGAAAGGAGCTGAGGAATCTTTGCCGAAAGCGCAATAGTCGACATTGTGGACCGTTCCGTTTCTGTCTGTCAATTCAAGCGTACAGTTCTTGGTGCCGCCTATGAGAGAAAGTTCAGGCCACCTTATCGTTTCTCCGTTTATATTTTTAGCCGCGCACGCGTCGTATATTTTTGACAGATGCGCGTTTGCGGGGTCACCTCCCTCGAGATATCCTGTCGCGGGCGTCCCGTCAGGATATGT
>DBVT01000090.1:3626-10660 GCA_002308775.1 Mageeibacillus sp. UBA1257 | reverse complement strand
CCCAGCAGATGTAGTTCGATTCCTTTTTTGCTTTCGGGTTTGAAAGCCCCCATGACCAGGCAAAGCCCGTCATCTCAGACACGCCGTCTTTCCTTTTGAACGTTCCGTCCTCATTCTGATGCATCGCCATTATGTAAAAGACTGAGTCTCCCTGTCCTTCTATCCACGCACCTGCTTTAAAGCCGGCGTTATGAAGCATAGCGACAGTCGCCTCCGCGGATTTTCTGGCTGTTTCCCTTGCGTAAAAACCTCTTCCTTCGTCGCATCCGGCAGCCATCTGAGAGCCGTCCGCATTCATGTTCTTCATTTCACTTGCATTGCCGGAATAAAGCCTCTCCCAGTTGTCCCACCAGCCGAGTATTCCCTGTCCTTCGGCATAAATGTCAGCTTTGGGCTCTCCGTATTTCTGCAGGAGCGCATCGTGCATATTCTTCGAATAGCCCTTTTCGTCCCTGTCTGACGTATCCACCTTTGATATGTCTATATCGATCTTTTTCTTTCCGCAAGACGTAAAAATCACCCCCGCCGTCATAACTGCCGCCAGCGCTGCCGCCAGCATTTTAACAACTGTCGTTTTTCTTTTCATTGGAAAATCATGCTCCCGTAATATTTTTTGAATAATAAAATTATCGGAGGCCGGGTCTTGATCTCCGGCCTCCGGTTTTGTTTTTTTACGCTGCTTCGACCATTATTGTCGCATAGTAAGCGAATTTCGGAACTGTTATCGTCATCGTGATCTCGTCGATCGTATAATCGGCGTCCTTTGTAAGCTGTTTGACTTCTCCCGTATCGTCCGTGAATATCGAGACCTTAAGATCGTCATAGCCCCAGTAATTCGACGGTATCTGTACTTTGACCGTCAGATCATCTGGCATCTCTGTTAAAACGTCAGCCTCGTGATCGTACTGCAGATTCGCGATATCGATGAAGAATCTCTTTGCGGTAGCGGAATAGTTGAGCGTTGTGATCACGCTCTTTGAAACGTCGAGGTCGACTTCAAATATTTTTTCGATGTAGCCCTTCTCGATCCATTCCTTCAATTGTCCTTCGAACTTTTTAAGATATGCTTCATAAAGCTCTTCGTAGGACTGTTTTCTGATCTCGCCGAAATAATCGTAGCAGGGATCCTCAGCGAGATAAATGACCTTTCCGCCGTCCTCGTTATCGTACGAATTCGCGAATTCTACGAGGATCGGTTTTTCGTGCTGCGTGTAGTTGTTCTCCATGCGGTCGACTTTTCCGGCTTCCGCTCCTGTGATGATCAGCGTGTTGCCCTTGTCGAGCCACGGTTTGAAAATGTTGTCGATCGTCGCCTGATCTATCGCCAGTACGTTGGGTAAAATGAGCACAGAACAGTCGCCTATCTGCTTCTCTATTCTCTGGAACTGTATGCTCTTGTAGGGCACGTTGAGCTCATCGAATGACTGCGCCCAGCCCATGTAGGACAGGTCGTGTGTCGAGACCCTTTCGCCGTTATAACCTCCGGGAGCGAGCTCGCATGTCTCGCTGTCAGGCGAATACATAATGCCTATATTCGAATAAAGTCTTCTGTCTGAGAAATATTCCTTGAGCGTTCCGATCGCTGTATTGACGAGCGTATTCGATTTTGTCGTGCCTCCGAAAGCATTGTGAGTCGTCACGTTGTAAGCGAGAGCTTCGTAGCCGTAGACCTGGCCTGAAGTGTCTGTGTAAGGATATTGCGAAGCGTAATACCAGATGTTCGCGGTGTGAGCTTTTGATGAATTCGAAAGGAGCGAATAAGCGTGTCCGCTGTATCTGTTCGGCAGAACTCCTGACGTGTAGAATTGTGTCGCCGCGGAGAAATTCGTGTTGTACTCCGTGCTTATCATATCGAGCGCGTCGCAGTCAAAAGCGGCAAATGTCATATACGGGAAATCGTTTACGAGTCCTCCGACAGCCTCCGCATCTCCGTTGTATTTCAGTGAAAATTCCTTTATCGCTGCGTTCACGCCGCTGTTGTAAGCTCTGTTTTCCTTTGCCTTGAATGCGAGATAAGCCATCCAGATCGGATCTTTGTTCCATTCCGGACTCTTCCACGTGGGATCGCTCCAATCGCTCATGCTGCACAGGTCGTTGAGCTCTTTTGCTTTCTTTTTAACATATTCGGAAATGCTGAAATTGTCGGGATCGGCCACTCCGAGCTCCGGATACTGCTTCAGATACTGTTTGAATTTGTATTCGCTCCAGTCGCCGAAAGCCCTCTTGAGAGGAGTGTTGTTAAAATTGTCCCAGCCGCACCAGTTGTCGATCCAGAAGTAGTCTACGCCTTCCTTGATCCAGAATTCGATCGAGTTTCTCGAATATTCGAGCCAGAACGGAGCGGAAGCGTCTTTTCCGAACGAGAAGTCGTCAGTGCGGTACTTGAGACCGCCTTTTGTCTCAATCACGAGCGCGTCCTCTTCAACGCCGCTCGAAAGGAACAGCTCCTCAAACCTTATCACGCTTCCGTTCAGATCCTTCGCCGCGCACGCATCGTAAAATTTCGCCAGATGAGGCGTCGTATAATCTCCTCCGTCGAGATATCCTACAGCCGGTGTTCCGTCAGGATACGTAGGCGTTGACATTTCAGGATATTCAGAAAGCACATACGGATACGCCCATTCTTCATTGTTAACGAACGAATGGACTCCGCACCAGACTTTGTAATTGGCGTTTTTGTTCTTGGATGTCGTGGACCATCCCCATACCCAGGCGTATAATTTCGCGGCGCCTGTTTTGGGATCTATCTCAAAAGAGCCGTCACTTTTCTGATGAATGAGCATCATAAACGTTCTCGAGTCGCCCTGGCACTCTATCCATGCACCCGCTTTGAAGCCGTTTTTATGGAGTGTTTTCATCGTCGCGATGCCCGTAAGGCTGTCGACCTGTCTCGCGTAAGCTCCTCTTCCCTCATCGTTTCTTGAACCCGTTGTGTCCGCATCGGCGTTCGTTTTTTTCAGGGTGCTGGAATCTCCCGCAGAAAATCTCGCGTAGTCATCCCACCAGCCGATGACTCCCGTGCCTTCTTCATATATATCCTGCGCGGGCTCTCCGTATTTCTCGAAAAGCGCATCGTGCATATTTTTCGAAAAACCTTTTTCATCTCTGTCAGATGTATCGACCTGGGAAATGTCGACGTCCTTCTTTTCATCATCTTTCTTTTCATCGTCTTCGGCTTTTTTACACGAAATAACGGCAATTGCGACGATCAGGATCATAGCTAAAACTACGATCATCGCGGGTCTGATTTTCCAGCTGTTTTTTTTCATTTACGGTACCACCCATCAGTTTTTTTCGTCAAGGAGATGATAACATCGCGGCGTTTTTTTGTCAATGTTTCATCAGATACTGTTTTTAACATTTTATTAAGTTTTCAGCGGTTTTGTCGTTTGAAATAATGATATTCTTTTAGAAAAAAACGGCAGACCGCGCCGATTCGCAATCTGCCGAAATAAATATGACAGCTCATTCGCCTGCCTGTTTTTATCAGGCTTCCGGCTTTTTACGAAATGACCTCGTACAGTGTCACCGATTCGATAAGAACTTCAAATCCGTACCACATGAAAGGAGATGAAGGATCGCAGCATATCGTAAAATATGTTTTTTCAGGAATCGTCGAACCTGTCGTAAATGTATATTCGACTGTCTGCCATTCGCCTGTGGGTTCGACTTTCACAATGCCGGGATAAACTCCCCACGCTGCGCCTTCGGCAGCATTGCAGAATATGTAATAATCTCTGATCTCGGCGGTAGTTTCTCCTTTGATGAACTTCTGGCTGTGAGACGCTTTGACGACTACAGTGAGTTTGTATGTGTGCCCGGGCTGAAGCAGATAGCCTGCGTTACAGATATAGTTTCCTGCTCCGAGATATCCCGTTCCGTCTGATTCTGCGCTGTCGTCCGCAAATCTTAAAACGTATCCCGTCTCTCCGTTTGAAAGAGTCTCCTCTACAACTTCCCTGGTAGGCGGTTCTGCCAGCGTATCAGTTCCTGCTTCCAACAGTCCGCCCCAGCAGATATCATCTCTGCCCGTATCATCAGGCCATGAATTTCCTATGATCATTCCGTCAGCGTCGGCTGTCATAGGATCTCCGATTCCGGACGCAGCGAAAAGATCAAATGTCCCGGGTTCAGGTTCAGGTGAAGGAGTTGGCGTCGCGGTAGGCTCCGGAGAAGGCGTGGGTGTCGCCGTAGAAACAGGCGTTGCCGTCGCGGGAGCATCCGTAACTGCAGGAACATTCGTGGGTTTTGTGTCGTCTCCGCCCGTTTTACATGCGGAAAACAAAGCGATCGCAGTGACGAGCATCAAAATAGCAAAAAATAATTTCTTCATACTTGCCTCCTAAAGAAATATTTACGATACATCGTATATAATATAACTACTGAAGCGGCGCGATGTCAAGAAATCATCTGATATATCGACTGTCTGCGTAAAAAATAACATCACAGTTTGATGATCTGCTCCGAAAGAGGCATATTTTTGCGGAATTTCGGCATCTCCATGAGCCTGTTGCCGTTCGTCACGGAAAGCTCGCTAAGCAGGCCTACCGCAGTCCATTCAGCCGCCTGATATACGTCGATCTCAGGTTTGCATCCTGTCCTTATCGCGTTCACGAAGTCCTGCACGATAAAGAAGTCGCCGCCCCAGTGTCCTGCGTTTTTCTGCTCGTCGGTCGCTTTCATATACCTTTCCGGCATGTATTTGTCATAGTAGTCTCTCAGAGGTTTCCACTCTCTGAATCCGTTCGGGTCTCCGTCGTTGACAGCTATTTTCGCGACATCTCCCAGCCCTCTCGGTGCCTCGTAGCAGCCCTGTGTTCCCTGGAGCTGGTAATAAGTCAGATTGTGCGGTCTCAGCGACATACAGTCGACTCTTATCTGAATGAGGCCTCCGCTTTCCATATTGATCATCGTGACAGTCGTATCGTCCTGGCGCAGCCTTACATTGCTGATCTTCGATGACACATAGTGCTGTCCGGGCGAGAATGTAGAGATGGAGGCGATTCTGTCTCCCTCGAACCACTGCATAACGGGACCCAGGCTGTGCGTCGGGTAAAAATTACCTCTCTTGCCGCACTGCCAGTACGATCTCCAGGATGACTTGCCGTTTCCGTATACGAACAGTCCGTTCAGCTCGTGCAGGTATTCTCCTTCGCCGTAGTAGACCTGTCCGAAAACTCCCTTCCTGACCATATTCCTGACGACCTGCATATCGGGCATATAGCAGTAGTTTTCAGCGTACATATATACCTTTCCGGACTTTTCGACGTTCTCGATCAGCCACCACAGTTCGTCCATCGTGACACCCGCCGTGACTTCGCTCATTACATGTTTTCCCGCTTCGAGAGCAGCTATCGCGTGAGGTACATGGCACTGCATGGGAGAACCTATCACGACCGCGTCGATATCGCTGTCCAGCATATCCTCGTATACTCTGTACGTATGGGGAATATTGTACTTCTGTGAATACTGTTTCAAAACATCTTCGTTCAGGTCGCAAAGTGCCGTTATATCAACGCCTTCGATGTCCCTGAATCCCAATACTGTCGAAAGACCTCTTGCTCCGACTATTCCGATTTTAAGCATTTCCGGATCACACTCCTAATTTTTTTGATAAGTCTATTATATCAGCACTTTTGTACAATAATATGTACGGAATGCACAATTATTGATATTTTTTTTGTGCATTTTGTACATTTTACACCTTCCGCGAATTTTGTATAATTACATTGAAATTCAGGGGAAGGAGGCAGAAGAACCTGGAAGCTTTTACCGTAAAAGACAGAAAAGAAGCCGTTTACAAGATAGCGCGCGAACTTGATATCTCCGTCTCGACAGTTTACAACGTGATCAACAGCAGCGCCTCAGTGAGCGACAAGAAGAGAAAGGCTGTGGCAGAACTCGCCGGCAGTATGGGATTCGATCTTTCCGACCTTCGCATCCCCGGTTCGGAAGGCTCCCTGAAGGTGGTCGCCGCGATCCCTTCCGTTCCTTCGTCTTTCTGGGACAACGCGATCCTCGGTATAAACGACTCGATGAAAAAGCACGACCTCTCCGGCATAGACTTTCGCTTCATCCGCTACTCTTCTCTACGGAATGTCGGAGAAACCATGCGCATATACGACATCGTTTGTAAGATGTCGCCCGATGCCTGCATCCTCGTTCCAAGTTCATCACCGGAAGTAAAAGAGAAACTTGAGTCGATGTTGTCCTCCTTTGTGACAGCTATCATCGACGAGCCTGTCAGCGTACCTTCTCTTTTTTTCTCCGCCACGGCCGACTACGCTGCGGAAGGCATGAAAGCCGCCGAGATCATCTCCGACCTCCCGCTCGAAAAGAAAAACATCCTTCTGGTTTGCGTAGAAAACTATGCCGCCACACGCAAAGACTCTTTTTTTGAAGCGTGTAAAAATCACAGTAATCTTTCCGTCACCGCATCGATACCGATCGGGGACTATAACAAATTGCTCCCCTCGGAGCTGTCTCAAAAGATCGCGTCTCTTGACTGTTCTTTTAATTGCGTCTACAGCCCTGACGGACTGCTCGGACCCGTATGCACAGCTCTGCGGAAACTGAAGCTGAATTCTGACGTTTATGTGGTCGGACACGACGCGTCTCCCGCAACCAGAAATTTATTCCTTCAGGAAAACGGCTTCAAAGGAGCGATCATCTATCAGGACATATACCACGAAGCGCTTTACGCATCCGACGCTGTTCTCGATTATCTTCTCTTCGGCCGCCGCCCTAAACACAACATAATCCGGACGGGCTGCTCCTCGGAATTGTTCTTTTGATATCTCCGATAATATTGTTTTCCACAGGGTTTGTGGAAAACTTGGTGGAAAAGTGGTGGATATGCAGTGGATTAAGCGTGGATACAGCCCCATTTGTTGTGTATATTATGTGAAAACGTTGTGTATAGTAAAATGATGATCAAACCGCAGATTGACAGACTGTCTGACCTGTTTTCGTCAAAAAAAAGAGACACGGTGTGTCTCTTTTTTTGGCGTATCCGAAGGGATTCGAACCCCCGA
>DBVT01000090.1:0-3615 GCA_002308775.1 Mageeibacillus sp. UBA1257 | reverse complement strand
CTCTATCCAACTGAGCTACGGGTACATTATGAAAGCGGGTGAAGGGAATCGAACCCTCACAATCAGCTTGGAAGGCTGATGTTCTGCCATTGAACTACATCCGCGCAGCAACGTGTAGTATACCTAAATAAATTGAAAATGTCAACAACATTTGAGAACATTTTACGAGAAAATTTAAAAAATTTCACCTCGAAAGCAGTGAATCGAGGCAAACGGGGACGAATTTCAGCGCAATAACGACAATGTAATTGCAATATTGCGGCAAAGAAAAGGCAACGCGGCAACATCAGAGAGACAATTATGATATAATAAACAAGGACGTTGAAGCGCCGAAAGAACATGGAGGAAATTTTATGAGCGGTTCGGGATACTGGACGGATATAAAAGTAAAAATCGCGGCAAAAGACCTTGATACGGCGGCCTCTATCGCCAATATGACGGTGCGCGGAGGGATATCGATCGAGGATTATTCTACGCTGGATGATGATCTGGCAATGTTCGGGCCGATCGAGATAGTGGATAAAAAACTGCTGGAAGCGGATCGGACGGTTTCGTATGTGCACGTATATATAAGCCCGGAGGATAATCCTATGGAGGCGATCTCTTTTATGAAAGAGCGTCTTGCGCAGGCAGGTATCAGGTTCGAGATCACAACAGACGATGTGCGCGAGGAAGACTGGGCGAACAGCTGGAAGAGATTTTTTAAGCCCACGCCTGTCGGAGAGAAGCTTTTGATACATCCCTCGTGGGAGAGCGTCGCGAAGTCGCGTAAAAAGTTCCCCGGCAGAGTCATCCTCACTATCGATCCGGGAATGGCATTCGGTTCGGGCCAGCATGAAACCACAAAACTGTGCATGGAACTGATCGAAAAAAACATAACTGCCGACTGCGAAATGCTCGATGTGGGAACAGGCAGCGGAATACTGTCGATTGCAGGACTTTTACTCGGAGCAAAGCACGCGACGGGTATAGATATCGACAAAATGTCTGTAAAAGTCGCCGCAGAGAACGCTCAGATCAACGGTGTGGGTGACAAATTCACTGCCGTCTGCGGAGACCTCGCGACGGGGATAGACGGACGTTTTAATATGATAACCGCGAATATCGTTGCGGATATAATAATGCGGCTGCTCCCTGACGCGGTGAGACTGCTTGATGATCGCGGCACGTTCATAGCGTCCGGAATAATTTCCGAGAGGCGCGAGGATATGCTGGATTCGTTTGAAAAGGCCGGACTTGCGGTAACAGAGGAGAGAGACGACCGCGGCTGGTGCGCATTCTCCTGCAGAAAAAAGAAGTGATCAAAAAAGGTACGCAAGATAGGTAACAGCAATGGAAAACTCGAAAAGACTATACATATTCACAGGTCACTACGGCAGCGGCAAAACGGAGGTCTCCGTCAATTTTGCCCGCATGCTGAACAAAAGGAACAAGGCAACAGGCGGCAGAAAAGTCGCCATAATCGATATGGATATAATAAATCCTTTTTTCCGCACGGCTGATTCGAAGGAACTTTTGGAATCGGAAGGAATACGCGTCGAACTGCCCGTTTATGCGAATACAAATGTCGACATCCCTGCTCTGACGGCAGATATGGGCGCTTTGATAAGAAACAAAGAATTCGACGTGGTTCTCGATATCGGAGGAGACGATCTGGGGGCGAAAGCAGTAGGATTTTACGCGGAGGATATAAAAAACGAAGATCATATCATGTATTTCGTGATGAATCCGTACAGGCCTTTTACCGGGGACGTGGAGTCGGCTGTCGAGGTCTACAACGATATCGAACAGTCGGCGGGCATCGGGATCTCAGGGATAGTGAACAATTCAAATCTGCTCGAGCAGACGAGTGCTGACACCGTCCTCAAAGGATACAGGCTCGTCAAGGAAGTCGCGAAGGTAAAAAAAGTCCCCGTTTTGATGCATACGGCATTCAAAGACACGGCATCGGAACTGATAGAGAGAAACAATGCTCAGACAGATGACAGACCGTCAGATCTCAGCAAAGAGCTGGAGGTCGCTTCCCTTCCTTACGTTTTCGGAGCCCAGCTTCTTTCCATGGACGAGTGCGTAAAACTGCTCTGGAAGCGCGGCGAGGCATGATATTGTCGACAAAGATCCTCCAATCTGTTATAATTTACAAAGCATTCGGAAACGCAAGTAAAAACCGTCTGCAATAATACCGGGAGAAGAAATATGTTCAACCTGAAAGAAACAGAAAAATATAACGTAAACACAAAAGAAATACTTACTGACGCGATCTCCGACGCGTATGACAAATCGCTCAGCACACTTCCGAAGGAAAAGCCTGACACGTTCCTTCTGATCTCTTCGTGCTTCAGCTTCGGCGTACTCACATATATGACGCTTATGACAGCTTTGAAGCAGACGGATGCGGAAAAGATCGCATGGTTCGCGATAGCAGCCGTTTGCGCGGCGTTCTTCGTTTTTATGATCGTGAGATACATAAGGCAGTACAGCGCATACAAGAAAGACGTCACGACAGTTAATAAGAGAGAAAAAAAGATCACAGCTTTTCTGAATCTTCTCGAAGCCGATTCGTTGCCCGAAAAGATGCCTGCCGCCGATCTCGCGAAAAAAGTCTCTTCCCTTCTCGGAAAACAGTCTGACAACATTTTCAACAACGCCCTTCGCAATCTCGCGAGCATGCTGAACGCGAAAAACAACCCGTCTGATCTCATTTGTAAAAATCTTACCCCGATGGGCACGATGTTCCCCGCAACAAGACAGAGGTTCTATTTCAGGCCCACGCTCACGAGCTACACCTTCTACGACGCCGATTTCTCTGCGCCGGAGGGAGAACTCGAGTGCGACACGGACGATCTGGTCGCATACGGACAGTACGACAAATTCTCCGATTTCGACAAGTCTGCCATTTCAAAAGCGGGAAAAGTCAGATCGGACTCGTACATTTTAAAACTTTCCGACGGAACGAGCTTCTATTTCTTCGAATTCCAGTCAGACGATTATCCGAAACTGAAAAAAGCCCTTCCTATGAAGAAAGAGCTTTGACAGCGACAGACCGTCGATATAGATCAAAGCGGAACTTAATCTGTTTTCATCGCGCGGAGCACGGATTCAAAATTCGTCGCTCCGTTTTTTTCTGACACGCCTCTTACGAAGATCCTGAAGCTTTTACCGTCTTCGCATTCGGGGATATCCCTTTTTACCATTTCGAGGCGCAGAGGCTCCCCTTCTGTGACTTCCCTCGAATATTTGATATCGAGGGAACAGAGGGTGTTTTGTTTGAAGAACCCGCTGCCTAAAAAGTCGCAGATCCATTCGACATATTTTGTATTGTTCACATGTCCGAGAATGTCGATATCGCTGTATCTTGCCGTTATTTCCATCGTTTCGGGGTCTTCATAGCCGCAAGGGATCCTTCTCGGCATATCCATCAGATCCGGAACATTCGACGTATCAGGCATTTTGAAACCCATTGAATCAGGGGATACGAGCGCTCTTTTTGTCAGGTCCAGCACCGCCCAGTGAGAGATCATCCGGCCTATGAGTTCTCCGTTTTCGTCTTCTATCTTAAAAAACCTGACGAGTATATGATGAGAACCGTCTTTGGGCCACGTGGAGATCACTGCG
>DBVT01000067.1 GCA_002308775.1 Mageeibacillus sp. UBA1257 | reverse complement strand
CGTTTCGAAAGAGAGTTTCACGTAGCACTTGCATATTTATCTTGTATTTCCCCTCAAACGATGATAATATATTAACGTAAAGCGGATAATTATTCCGTTTTTCAATTTTACCAGTATGTTTAGGAGGTAATTCAAATGAAAAAAAGCAGGATTTTGGTGATCGCGCTCGCGATGGTGCTCGCGCTCTCAGCGGTTGTTTTTGCCGGATGTAAAAAGGAAGAAAAAGTGATCACAGTCGGTTATACGATCTATGCGCCTATGAATTTTATGGAAAACGGCGAGCTGGTCGGATTCGATACGGATCTGGCAAAGGCTGTTTTCGAAGAATTGGGATACAAGGTTCTCTTCAAGGAGATCCAGTGGGAGCAGAAATATACCGAGCTCGAAGCCGGAACGATATCATGTATCTGGAACGGTTTTACTTCAAACGGAGAAGATGACGGCAAAGCGAGATCCGAATACGTCGATTTCTCATACAACTATATGATCAACAAGCAGGTCGTGGTCGCGAGCAATGAACTCGCTGCGACGGTCACATCTGCTGACGATCTTAAGGAAAAAGTCGGCTCGGCTGAAAAAGGCTCGATCGGTTACGGATATCTCACTGACTCGTTTGAAGGCGCTCTCGTAAAAGACGCGACATCGCAGCTCTCTGCCCTTCAGGATCTTAAAATGGGCGGCTGCCAGTTCGTCGTGCTCGATGAGCAGCTCGCAAAAGCATATGTGGGAACGGGAGATTACGCTGATTTTACGATAATCGACGCGCTTTCGAGCGATATCGAATATTACGCGATCGGTTTCAAGAAAGGCAGCGACCTCACTGCAAAAGTAAACGAAACGCTTGAAAAGTTTGCGGGAAACGGCAAGCTCGAAGAGATCGCGAAGAAGTACGCCGTAGAAAATGCGATAATTAAAGACTTCTCCGATCAGAAGTGATCAGTTGCGGGCTGAAAAGAAAAATTGATCTGAAAGGACAGAGTTATGAGTTTCTGGGATGTCACGCTCGAATTATTGAAAAGTTTCGGTATAACATGCATGCTTTTTGCGCTCACGCTTTTGTTTGCGCTGCCGCTCGGCCTGCTCATTTCTTTCTGCACTATGAGCAAAAGTAAAATACTCAGCGGCATCTTCAAAGTGATCGTCTGGATCGTGCGAGGCATACCGCTTATGCTTTTCATATTCATAATCTACTACCTCCCCGGAATACTCGGATCAACTTTTAACATATTCGACAGAATAGACGTCAATATGACGATAAAAGCGGGACAGACGCAGCTGTTGTGGTACGGCAGATTCATAGCCGTTTTGATAGCTTTCGTCATCAATTACGCGTGTTATTTTTCTGAGATCTACAGGGGCGGTATCGAGAGCATCTCTCAGGGGCAGCGCGAAGCCGGACAGGTTCTGGGCATGACGAAGTCGCAGATCTTTACGAATGTCATATTGAAACAGGTCGTAAAACGCATCGTGCCTCCCATGTCGAACGAGATCATAACGCTCATAAAGGACACCGCTCTGGCAAACGCGATCGCTATACCCGAGATAATCCTGAGGGCGAAAAACATGGCTGCGACGGACGCGCTCGTTTGGCCGCTATTCTATACCGCGGTGTTTTACCTGCTCTTCGTAGGCGTTCTGACGATCGTTTTCAGGAAGATCGAGGGCAGGCTCTCGTATTTCAAAGCGTAAAACGGAGGTGTAAGCATGCCGCTGTTTGAGATCAAAGGATTTGAAAAAAGCTTCGGGAACACGCAGGTTTTAAAGGGCATCGACTTCTCCATGGAGAAAGGACAGGTCCTCGCGATAATCGGCTCCTCCGGCTCCGGTAAAACGACTCTGCTGCGCTGTATAAACTTCCTCGAAACGCCTGATAAGGGCATTATGTATCTGAACGGAGAAAAGCTTTGCGACGCGGAAACGGACAGGAAAATGACAGACGCGCAGATCAGGAAAATGAGGCTTCATTTCGGACTTGTTTTCCAGAATTTCAATCTGTTTCCTCAATACACAGCCTTCGAAAACATCTGCCTCGCTCCCAAGCTCCAGATAGACAAAAAAGCGCCTGACAGGAAGAAAAAGATCGCGGAAATAGATGAAAAAGCGGCAAAACTGCTTGAAAATGTCGGACTTGCCGATAAAAAAGGCTTTTACCCGTGTCAGCTTTCCGGCGGTCAGCAACAGAGGGTCGCGATAGCAAGGGCGCTGATTTTAGAGCCCGATATACTCTGCTTTGACGAACCGACTTCCGCGCTCGATCCGGAGCTCACGACTGAGGTTTTGAACGTATTGATCGCGCTTTCCAAGCAGAACACTACTATGATCATAGTGACGCACGAGATGGAATTCGCGGCAGAGATCGCTGACGAGATAATCTTCATGGATAAAGGTGTCGTGGCTGCCAGAGGGACCCCTGATTACATCTTCGGAAAGAGCGGCAACGAAAGGCTTGAGAGCTTCGTGGGAACTTTATCAAAACAGTAAAAATCGTGATCGATCGCCCTGTTTGACAAAATCAAAGTCTGATCGAAACAGAAATGCCCCTGTGAGGCCTTGTAAGCCTCGCAGGGGCATTTTGATCGTTTAAATGTAAGTTTAACAGTTTTTCGTCCGAGGCGTGTTAAAACGGCTTCTGCGGGCTCTCACGTGTCTGATCGTTTATCTTATCAGATCGCCGCAGTTCTTTCTCGTTCTCTCAAGGTCCTCTTCCGTAGGAGTATAAGGTCTTGAAGAGCAAGGGATCTGTACATGGTAATCCTTATCAGGATAAGGAGAGACATTGTCGAATTCGAATTTTCTTCTGTCCTCTTCTTTTCTGAAATCGGGGATATCGAAGGGCTGTCCGCCGCAGAGGACGCTGCGCCATCCGAGTATCGCGACTGAAGCCGCTCTCGTTGCTCTATAGACATCCCAGTAAGGTGTCTTGCCTTCTTCGAGAGCTTTGATGAAGTAGTATATTACCCAGAAGTCACCGCCGCCGTGTCCTTCTCTTTCAGCGACTTCCCCGAGTTCCTTGATCGGCCACTCCGGATCGTATTCATAAGCGATCCTCTCTTCCCCTTCCGGTCTTGAATAGCTGTTGTACTGAACATGGACCTTTCCGTTGTATCTGTTGACTTCCGCGCCGCCCTTTGTGCAATACAGTCTGTATTCGCTTCCGTGAGGCGCGAAGTTAGCCCAGCCTGTCACTCTGATAACTGCATCGTTGTCCGTCTGGCACATAACTATTACAGCGGCGTCTCCCGTGCGGAGAGCTGTTCCCTTTGCAACTTCCGGAGCAAAAGATGCCATGGCCGTCACTCTTACGGGAAGAGTGTCAGTCATTTGCAGAACGGGGCAAAGAGCGTGAGTCAGATAGTAGCATCTCGGAGTCCAGTTTCTCCAGTGAAGGAGGCCGGGAGCGAGTCCGTTCTGTTCGTCAACGCTCATCGGATGCACATATGATCCTTCCGCGTATACCACTTTTCCGAGCGTTCCCCCTTTATATATTTTTTCAAGTTCCATATTGCCTTTGAAATAGGGGTAATTTTCAAGCAAAGCATATGTCTTGCCCGATTCCTCAACAGCGCGGCAGAGCGCAACGCCTTCGCCGAGAGTGATATTGCTGATCGTTTCACTTAAAACGTTTTTACCTGCTTTGAGAGCTTTGATCGCGTATTTTGCGTGCTCACAGAAATAGTTCGAGATCAGTACTGCGTCGAAATCCTGCTTGATAAATTCGTCGAAATCGAGGAAAAATTTTGCTTTCCCCACCTTCGGGAAGTTTTTGTAAATGTACTCCTTGCAGTCTATTCTGTAGTCGCAGAGAGCCGTGACAACGCCGCCGGAAGCATATATCGCGTTGATAAGTGTGCTTCCTCTCGAGCAGCCGAATATTCCGAATCTGATTTTTCTTTTCATCATGCACCTCCAAAGACCATTGATGTCGCTATTGGAATCATTATAACATAAACGTTTTTTCATTTCAGGCGTTTTTTTGTGTTTTTCCCGAATATTATTAAAAATCCGCGAGATAAATGCCTGTCGTTATTTGAGCGGCTCTCTTAATTTGACTTTTATGCACTTCGGGAATATAATGACGACGACTTACATATGAAAGAGTGATTTTTATGCAGGAATCAGGAGAAATGTATCTCGAAAGCATTCTGGTATTGGGAAATGAAAAAGAAAATGTAAGATCTATCGATGTCGCGGAACATATGGGTTATTCAAAAGCGTCGATAAGCAGAGCCATGTCAAAGCTCAGAAGAGACGGATATATCGTTATCGACGGAAACGGACACATAACATTGACTGATTCGGGGAGAAAGATCGCTGAAACTATATATGATCGCCACATCGTTTTAACAGGTGTGCTCCGCGGACTCGGCGTGGACGAGGAAACAGCGGTCAACGACGCTTGCAAAATCGAGCACTATATCAGCGAAAAATCATTCGAAGCCATGAAAAAATACATCGCCGAGCATCAAAGATCCTGATCTTAAAGGTTGATCTTCTTTTTAACCTCGGCAAAAACCCTGCCTATCGGCATATTGATCTCAAGATCATTTACAGGATCCAAACGGTACCTTAAATGGTCTTTATTTATTATTACGATGTGTTTTCCGTTAAAATACTGAACGAACGAAGCCGCGGGATAAACAGTCAGAGAAGTGCCTCCGATGATCATCATATCGGCTTTGCTGATCTCGAGGATCGCATGCTCCACGGCCTCCTCGGGGAGAGATTCTTCATAAAGCGTCACATCGCATCTCACCATCCCACCGCATTCGCACCTCGGAACTGCCTCTTTTGATTCGAAAATATAATCTCCGGGGTACCTTCTGCCGCATTTCATGCAGTAGTTCTTCGCGGTCGTCCCGTGGATCTCGTAAACCTTTTTACTTCCTGCTCTTTGATGCAGTCCGTCGATGTTCTGAGTCACGACAGCTGACAGCTTCCCTTTTTTCTCAAGCTCCGAAAGGAAATAATGCGCGGCGTTCGGCTCAACATTTCTCGCGTCCATTTTCTGCCTGTAGAACTCATAAAACACCTTCGGTTCACGCACAAGGCACGTGTGGCTCAGAAGATATTCCGGTTCATAACCTTCGAATCTCACATCAAGCGTGTTGTACAATCCGTCCGCGCTCCGGAAATCGGGCACTCCGCTCTCCGTCGAAACTCCTGCGCCGCCGAAAAATACTATCCTCGAAGACGCCTCTATAAATTCACAAAGCTTTTCGATCTTCTCTTCGAAAGACGATTCGGACACTTTCAAAACACCTCTTTTAAAACTCTCTCAAGCTCGTCCAGATCTTCGTCTGATGTCGACCAGCTCGTTGCGAATCTGACGACCGTATGATCGTCGTCGTATTTTTCCCAGAAGGCTGTATCGACGTATTCGGAAAGCTTCTTCAGTTTTTCGTTGTCGATGATCACGAACTGCTGGTTTGTCGGCGACTCATAGAAGAATTCAAATCCGGCTTCTTTGAGTATTTTTACGAGTCTGTCCTTCTTTTCGATAGCGTGCCTTCCGTTTTCATAATACAACCCGTTCGTAAAAAGCGTTTCGAACTGCAGTCCGTTCAATCTTCCTTTTGCGACAAGCGCTCCCATCTGTTTTGCAACGGCTGTAAAATGCTCAGGCATATTGTTTTTCGTAAAAACTATCGCCTCTCCGCAAAGCGCTCCGACCTTCGTTCCGCCGATGTAAAATACATCCGTGAGTTTCGCTATCGTCTCAAGATCCAGATCGCTTTCTTTTGCGCAAAGCGCGTATCCGAGCCTCGCTCCATCCAAAAACAGCGTCATTTTGTACTTTTTGCACACTTTTCTGATATTTTCGAGCTCTTTTTTTGAATAAATACTTCCGTATTCCGTCGGATGAGAGATGTATACCATTCCCGGGAAAACCATATGCTCGTGATTGTCATCCCCGTAAAATGTCTTCACGAACGCTTCCAGCTCGCAACTATCTATCTTGCCCATATGCTGCGGTACTGTCATGACCTTGTGGCCGCTGTTTTCGACAGCGCCTGCTTCATGTGCGTTTATATGACCGGTCTCGGCAGCCACCACTCCCTCATAGCTTTTAAGCATCGACGAAATGACAAGTCTGTTTGTCTGAGTCCCGCCTGTGGCAAAATAGACCTGAGCGCACGGGCAGGAACAGGCATGCCTTATCTTCTCCTCGGCGCTTTTGCTGAATATGTCCTCACCGTAGCCTGACGCGGGGCTCAAATTCGTTTCCAAAAATCTTTTCAGTATTTCGGGATGTGCTCCCGTCGTGTAGTCGCTTGTAAAATAGATCATACCGTGCTCCGATCCTTTATTCTTGCCTTCTTACGATTCCGAAGCAGAGCGGCATGTTGTGAAGAGTGAGATTGCTCGTGGCATAACATACAGGATGGAAACATACCTTCATCTTTTCTCCCGCCGCATTCAGCAATGTTACGTTGGCCGGCGCTTTCATCATTGTTCCTGTGTGTGAACCTATGCCGTCGTCAAAATACATCCATTCCGGAAGATCCGAACCGGCTTCAACACCTTGCCAGAAGCCGTTTTCATCCTTCTCGTCAGGTTCGAGGATCGAGAAGGACGAGCCTTTTATCGTTTCTGCGATATATCCTGCCGGAGCGCCCGTTTCAACATTTTTATAGTCTTCGTCGGCGTCATCGTTCCAGTCTCCGACCATCGGAGCGAGAAGAAGCGGTCCGTATTTTACGCACCAGCCGTCTTTTCTCTTTTCCGCATAGTGGCCTATCGGCATATCGACTGTCACAGTGCGTCCGTCAGGCTCCGATGCCATTTTATGCTCAGTCTGAACGGCTTTGCCCGTATAATACGGTTTTCTTATGATCACAGGCATGTCACCCGCACCGATCACAGTAACGTTCGCATTGTATTTTGCAGGGTATTCGGAAATGATCCTGACACTGATCGTTTTACCTTCCAGATTCAGAGTGTAATTGCCGGGCACAGGATAATTGACCCCTATTCTCGCGCCGTTTTCGTCTTTTTCAAGCTGTACCGCATGTCTTGCATACTCGCACATCGCCATACCGCCTGTTTGAGTGCAGCACCACCATGCCTCCTCTATTCCCGTTCCGTATCCGTTCTTTCTGTAATTTCTGTGACCGAAGCCGCCTGTTATGAACTGATTAAAGAACAGTCCGTTCAGCATCGAATGCTCGGCGATCTGAAGTGCCTCTTCATCTTTCGTAAGGTCGTAATATCTCAGATTGAGCATAATCCAGTCCGCAGTCGAACAGCCTTCCGTTCTTCTTGACATCGGGAAACACTCGGCGATCGATCCGTCTGCATACTGATTTTTCAGGATCTCATTCCTGTACGGAATCACTTTTTGAAGGAACCGGTCGTCTCCTGTCAGCTTACCCATTTTGAGCATGGCGCGCAGTATCGTCATCAAACCGTGCGAATGCGCTCCCATGAACGGGGACAGCGATACCTCCGCCAGTTTTTCTGACAGAGGGATATATCTTTTATCACCCGTGAGTTCGTACATCTCGGCGATGCCTTCGACAAAGGATGCGCACCGCGAAACGTTATTATTCATGGATGATGGCTCTTTTTCGAATTCATCCGCCCACTTATCATATACGCCTTTTATTAAACTCCACGCGTCGTAGTCGCCCTTGTATTTGAGGTACGTGTAATACCTTCTCACAATGTTCGGATAATCTTCTCTTTTCAGCATCATTCTGTTGAAAAGCTCGTTCAGTCTCGTCTCGTCACAGTTTGGTAAAACGTCATGCGCTTCCGCCAGGAACTCTACGGTCCTTCCCGTAAGGTCGATCGAACACTGATGCGCGTGTCTCACTTTTCCTTTGGGATGTTCAAGGTCCATCATGATAAAATCGAGGGTGTCGAGAGGATAAGAAGAGAGCCTCTTCTCTGCAAGCCTGATCCTGAATTCAAGTTGCGAGCGTGAAAGTTTCGGATGGAAATCGTAGATCATCATGTGCCTCCGTCAACTAGTTATATTCATTTTATCATCGTTCATCTTCGGCTTCAAGAAATTCTTCGACCGCTCTGTTATATTTTTCGGGCTCCTCCGCGGCGACAAAATGGCTGCCTTGCGGATTGCGGGCCGCGTCCGCTGAGATTTGCGCCTACGGCGCTGTGGAAGATTTCAGATCAGAAGATTTAAGATCCGAGATTTATC
>DBVT01000062.1:237-6389 GCA_002308775.1 Mageeibacillus sp. UBA1257 | reverse complement strand
A
The DNA here is from genome assembly GCA_002308775.1 of Mageeibacillus sp. UBA1257. Classification (GTDB taxonomy): domain Bacteria; phylum Bacillota; class Clostridia; order UBA1212; family UBA1257; genus UBA1257. The sequence continues at coordinate 6,388 of DBVT01000062.1, read as the reverse complement.
CGTAAGTCCTGAGTCCTTTCGGGTACAGATTTGCGCCGTTTATCACGAGTTTTTTCACTTTTTGAGGATATTTCAGCGTAAAAACGAGTGCGATGTTGCCTCCGTCGGAAAAGCCGAGTATGTCTGCCTTCTCTATCGAATGCTCTTCCATAAACGACGAAAGATCGTCGGCGAACTGCTCTATCGTAAAAGGCTTCACTCCCCTCGGCGTCTTTCCGTGACCTCTCGTATCCAATGCGATTACGCGCCTCGTCTTTGAAAAGTATCCGATCTGGTTTTTGAAATAAGTATGATCCTCGCCGTTTCCGTGCAGCAGGATAAAAGCTTCTCCGCTTCCCGATTCGATATAGTAATTGCTGATATCTTCAGCCATAAAGTTCCCCTGTTATTCCTCGAACTCGGTGATCAGGACTTCGCGGCATCCGTCCTTTGAGATCATTACCGTCTTGATCTCGTACGGTTTGAAAGCGACCGAAACGGATCCGTTTGCGATCTGTCCTTCGAATGAGCACTCACACGCTCTTCCTTCCGTTTCGACTGCTCTGATGACGATATCCCCGCAGTCTTCAGCCTTTTTAACAGCTGTGACGGTGATATTCTTCTCTGATGTCGATAATGTCGTGAATTCCTCCGGAAGTTCGCCGCTGTGGCAGTTTTCTATAATATTCACGAGAGGCTGGTTCAGTTCCTTGCCAGATCTTGTGAGCACGGAAAAATCGATCTTTTCCATGGGCATCACGCAATATTTGAACGACGACTCTCCCTGGTCCGTAAAAGGAAGCTCGCTGTGCCTGCATCCTCCGTGATCGGCATATATAGGGCTTCTGACAGCCGTAACAGAGATCTCTCCTCCTTTTATCGAATGTGAGTATCTTCCGTCATTCGTTATTCCCACTGCATAATTCTTTCCCGAAACTGCCGCCCAAGCAAGTCCCGGTTCCTCTTCCCCGTTTGCGGGTCTTTCTATATGGCAGAAAGGTATCTCGTAAAATGATGTCGGATCTTCGATATCGAACGACCAGGCGTATTTTAACATTTTATGCTTTTCTCTCCAGTTGACTTTCGCGGTGACTTCCAGTTCTTTTTTGCCCGATTCGATGCGGAAATACTGCGCAAGCTCCGATTTTTCGTAAGTTGAGACGACCTTGATACATGCTCTCACAGGGCCGTTTTCGAGGATCTCAAAGCGGGCGTCCTCAAACTGTCCGACCTTTTTGTCGAAATAATTTCTGCCGTGGCTCCAGGTGTCATGCTCGTATTCATCGATAACGACGGGCACCGCCGCGCGGCCTTTTACCAGCTCTTTTCTGGTCGATTTGTCGATCATAGACTTTATGTATCCCGTGCGGCGTTCAAATTCGACTCTCAAGAGAGAATTTTCAAGCGCAAATTCTTCCGCTTTTACTTCGGAGACGAATTCCTCCCTGTCGCCTTCACACATGCGGTAAACGGACCAGCCCATCGGAGGGATCTCCGCTTCGAATATCGTATCCTCGCGGCCCATGCACGCCTTTGTGGGGCTCAAAACGTACTGCAACGGTATCTGTCTGCCGTTCTTTTTTACTGTTTGTGCCTGCGCGTTCACTGTTATGACCTGTTTTACCGGCCAAGGGTGAGGATTGAATACAACCACCGGAGTGCCTTCCGATCTGTCTGTGCCTATTGCCCAGGAGATCGACTGAAGGGCATTGTTCTGCGCTCTCGCGGCAACAGCAAGAGCTTCCCCGTACATGTATTTCGCGTCCTCGTAAGCGCCCTGTATCGAGCATCCGCCCATGCTGTCGTGGAAATGGCAGAAGCAAACATCGAGCCATGCTCTTTTGAAATCAGGGTATTCCCTTCCGAGCAGCTTCATGGACACAGTCGAAAATTTTTCCGCAGCCAAAAGAGCGTTCTCGGCGTGTCTTATACCCTCTTTTATGGATGTGACAGCGGAATAACAGCCGCTCGCATGGTGCTGCAGATCGTCGTAAAATGAAGGAATTTTTACCTCTCCGAGTTTTTCTTCTTCTCGTATATGGTCAAAAAAGTCTGTCAGATCAGAATAAATGAATTCGCTTTCGGGGTGTCTTTTTCTCGCGTCTCTGATCAGCTCGAGGTTTCTCTTCGTAGGTCCTCCGCCGTGATTTCCCACACCGTAAAAGAAGGGAGCGCAATCTATCCCGCAGTCCGGTCTTTCGCTTATCTGCGCGAGTCTGTTGTCGATCTCTTCTTCACTGTTAAAATTGTGGCAGTACGGATCGGGTATCCTGTATGAGAGCACTTCGCTCCCGTCAGGAGATGTCCAGTGAAAAACATTCGTTTCCATATGTTTTTCATGTTCTCCCGGTCTCATAAATATGTAGTTCTTCATTCCCGAGCGTCTCAGGATCTGAGGTATCGAAAGGTTGTGCCCGAATGAATCCACATCGTATCCTGTTTCCGCAGTGACGCCGAATTTTTCAAAAAACCATCTCTGCGAATAGAGCGACTGCCTCGCGAATCCTTCTCCCGAAGGATTGTTGCAGTCGGGCTGGACATACCACCCTCCCACTATCTTAAAACGTCCTTCTTTGACTCTCTTTCTTACCTCTTCGAACATTTCGGGCGAGAAATCCTCTACCCATTTATATACGGACATGGATGAACAGACGAAAACGAATCCCGGATCCTCGTTCATCCTGTCGAGAGCGGACCTGATCGTCGCCTTTGCTTCCGCCGAACCTTCCTGCCACCTCCACAGCCACACCGGATCGAGATGCGCGTTTCCAACCATGTAAAAATACTTCTTCAAGTTCATATTTTGCCTCCGCTGATCAGCTTTTTCGTCTGTTTGAATTATAGCAAAAGAGGTGTGACGGTACAAGTAAAAACGGCAAAAACGTATTATAAAAATCCCTGCGTTTCAAGCATCTGCCGAAATACAGGGAATCTTTCACTTATATGTTTCAAATGACTGTGATCAGTACATCTTCGCGCCTGCGGGGATGTGCGGGTCGAGCATCAGAAGATGCAGCTTTTCTTCGCCGCTTTCGTGATGAACGGCGCTTATCAGCATGCCGCACGATTCGATGCCCATCATGGGTCTCGGAGGCAGGTTGGTTATCGCGAGGCACGTTTTACCTATGAGCTCTTCGGGCTCGTAAAACGCGTGTATTCCGGAGAGGATCACGCGGTCTGTGCCTGTTCCGTCGTCAAGAGTGAACTTTAAGAGCTTCTTCGACTTCGGGACAGCTTCGCACGCGAGGACCTTGACCGCTCTGAAATCTGACTTTGAGAACGTCTCGAAATCGACAGAATCCTTGAACAGCGGCTCGATCTCCACGTTCGAGAAATCTATCTTCTCGTCCATGATTTTCGGCGCCTCGACTGTCTCTCTTACCTCTTTTGCGTCGCCTTCGCTCTCTTTCGGAGCAACCTTGACGGAAGTTTCGGGCTTCATTGTGGGGAAAAGTAAAACGTCGCGGATCGAAGGGCTGTCAGTCAGGAGCATGACCAGTCTGTCTACGCCGAATCCGAGACCTCCCGTCGGAGGAAGACCGTATTCGAGAGCGTTGACGTAGTCATAGTCTACCTGTGCCTTGCAGTTCGGATCCTGAGCTTTTCTCTCGGCGACCTGTCTTTCGAATCTTTCCTTTTGATCGATGGGATCGTTGAGCTCGCTGAATGCGTTGCCGTATTCCGTGCAGTCTATGAAATATTCGAATCTTTCCGTGAATGCGGGATCGTCCGGCTTGCGTTTCGCGAGCGGACTGATCTCGACAGGGTAATCGTAAATGAATGTAGGCTGGATGAGTTTATCCTCTACATAAGCGTCGAAAAATTCCGCGAGTATCGCACCTTTTGTGGGAACTTCGGGAAGTTCGACTTTGTGCTCTTTGGCGCACTTTATGGCGTCTTCGTCCGTCTTCCAGTCGTAAAAATCGACTCCGGAATACTTTTTAACAGCTTCGATCATCGTGAGGCGCTCCCAGTGGCCCATATCGATCTGTTTGCCCTGGTAATTGATAACGAGACCTCCGCAGATCTTTTCGGCAAGTATCTTATAGAGCTCTTCGACGAGATCCATCATGCCGTGGAAATCTGTGAATGCCTGATAAAGCTCGATCGATGTGAATTCCGGATTGTGCTTCGGATCCATACCTTCGTTTCTGAAAATACGTCCGACTTCGTAGACCCTGTCCATACCGCCGACGATGAGCCTCTTAAGATAAAGCTCTGTCTCTATCCTGAGGACCATGTCCATGTCGAGCGTGTTGTGGTGAGTAAAGAAAGGCCTTGCTGACGCGCCGATCTCGAAAGGAGTCAAAATAGGCGTATCGACTTCGAGGAAGCCCTTGCTGTCGAGATACGCTCTGATCTCTTTGAGGATCATGCTGCGTTTTACGAATGTGTCCTTGACTTCGGAGTTGACTATGAGGTCTACGTAGCGCTGGCGGTAGCGGGCGTCAGTATCCGTCAGCCCGTGGAATTTCTCCGGCAGAGGATTGAGAGACTTGGCGAGTAAGATCAGATACTCTACGCGAACGGTGATCTCCCCTGTTTTCGTTTTAAAAACAGTGCCCTTGATGCCTACGATGTCGCCTATATCGAGAGATTTGAAAGAAGCGTAGACCTCGTCGCCCACATCGTCCTTTTTGATATATACCTGTATCGTTCCGTGAGCGTCGAGAATATGAGCGAAGCTCGCCTTGCCCATGATACGTTTTAACATGATACGGCCGGCGATGGAGACGTTCTCTTCCGATCTTTCTTCCATCTCGAGTCCCGCGTATTTCTCTTTTATCTCATCGGAGAAATCTTTTCTGTCGTATTTTGTTATTTTAAACGGGTCAAAACCCGCGGCTCTCATATCCGCGAGTTTCTGTCTTCTTACCTGCTTCTGCTCATTGAGATCCGACTCCTCAGTCTTCTCTCTTAAAATATCGTTCTCAGCCATTTTTGGCCTCCTTGTATCGTTGAATTACTTCTTTCCCGCCTTTTTGATGTTGACGATAGTGTATTTGAAGGATCCTGCCGGTGTTTCCACTGTGACTGTGGCGCCCTTCTTTTTACCCAGGATAGCCTGGCCGACAGGCGATTCATTCGAGATCTTTCCGTTCATCGGATCTGCCTCTGTCGAACCTACGAGTTGGTATTCTTCCTCTTCTCCTTCTTCTTCGTCTCTTAAAACGACGACGTGTCCGATATGGACAGTATCAGTGTTGGAATCTTCTTTTACTATCTCGTAGTTTTTGAGGATCTCTTCGTATTTCTTTATTTCACGCTCGTTGTTCGTCTGAGCTTCTTTTGCTTCGTCATATTCAGAGTTCTCCGAAAGGTCTCCCTGCTTTCTCGCTTCTTCAAGTCTGTCGGCTATTTCTTTCCTCTTCTGGATGAGCTCCCTGAACGTAGCCTGAGCGTTTTCATAACCTTCCTGCGTGAGTTTCGTTACCTTTTTTTCTGCCATTTTAACCTTCTCCTATTCTTTTTTTCGTAAAAAACGATTTCGAATAAACGCATTTAGCATCGGATCACTTCATGATCACTTCAGCGTCGCGTATTTGTTTTCCTTCAAAATTACGTCGTGAGCGCCGCCCTCGATGATGCTCGTAGAAGACACGAGCGTGAGTCTCGCCTTCTCATGGAACTCGGGGATCGATCTCGCGCCGCAGTTGCACATCGTGGATTTTACCTTGCCGAGGGTGATATCGAGGTTGTCCCTCAATGAACCGGCGTAAGGCACGTACGAATCGACGCCCTCTTCAAAAGCCATTCCTGAGGTGCCGCCGAGGTCGTATCTCTGCCAGTTTCTCGCTCTGTTGGATCCTTCGCCCCAGTACTCTTTGACATAGTTTCCGTTTATATTCAGCTTGTTCGTGGGGCTCTCGTCGAATCTCGCGAAATATCTGCCGAGCATGCAGAAGTCTGCGCCCATTGCGAGAGCGAGCGTGATGTGGTAGTCGTGAACGATTCCGCCGTCTGAACAGATCGGAATGTAAACACCGTGCTTCGCGGCATATTCGTCTCTCGCTTTCGCGACTTCGATGACCGCAGTAGCCTGGCCTCTTCCTATGCCTTTCTGCTCTCTCGTTATGCAGATCGAACCTCCGCCGATGCCTATTTTAATAAAATCGGCTCCGCAGTCAGCGAGATAGTTAAAAGCTTCAGCGTCAACAACGTTGCCTGCGCC
>DBVT01000062.1:0-215 GCA_002308775.1 Mageeibacillus sp. UBA1257 | reverse complement strand
TATTCCTGTTTGATCCATTCGATCGTATCCTTCTGCCATTCCGAATAGCCTTCCGAAGAGTCTATGCAGAGGATATCGGCTCCTGCTCTTACAAGCGCGGGAACTCTCTCTTTGTAGTCTCTTGAGTTGATACCTGCGCCGACGACGTATTTCTTTTCGCTGTCGAGCATCTCGAGCGGGTTTTCCTTGTGGCTGTCGTAGTCTTTTCTGAAAAC
>DBVT01000071.1:7699-10784 GCA_002308775.1 Mageeibacillus sp. UBA1257 | reverse complement strand
AAAACCAGCCGATGAAGCGGCAGATGCGGCAGAGAAAGTAGTTGACAACGTCTCGGATACCGTGGCGGATACAGTGGAGAAAGCGACGAGCGGCGGGATCACATGGTCTGATGTCTGGAGCACAGTGGTGAACTGGTGCACGAATACAGGCATAAAGATAGTGGTTTCGATAATCATACTGATAATCACTTTCTGGCTGATTAAATTCTTTTCAAAAAGGCTGGAAAAGAGAATAATCGCAAAAGGGAAAGCTGATAAAACGCTCACAAAGACGCTCATGTACGTCCTGAGGATCGTCCTTAAGATCATCGTCGTCGCGTGCCTTATAGGTTATCTCGGAATAGACACTGCGGGTATCACAGCTGTTCTCGCTTCGATGGGCGTCGCGATAGGTCTGGCGATAAACGGGACGCTTTCAAATTTCGCGGGCGGCGTGATGATACTTTTTACGAGGCCATTTAAGGATGACGATTTTATATCTGCTTGCGGATATGACGGAACTGTCGAGGATATAAAGATCACATATACTAAAATAAGGACAATAGACAACAAGGTCGCATATATCCCCAACGGGACGCTCTCGACATCCACGATATTGAATTATTCCGAAAAGGACCTTCGCCGTGTTGATATAAAGTTCTCGATCTCTTATGAAAATGATTTCGAAAAGGCCGAAAAGATCATTTCAGACATCCTTGAGGCTCATCCGCTGATACTCAAAGAGCCTGCGACGACCGTCAGGATGCTCGAACATTCCCAGAGCGCGATCACGATAATTTCCAGAGCGTGGGTCAAAAACGCGGACTACTGGACGGTGTATTTCGATCTTATGGAAACTGTTAAAAAAGCATTCGACGCGAACGGGATCCAGATACCGTACAACCAGCTCGATGTGCATGTCAAAACGGATAAATGATAAAAATATCGCCGCGTACTTTCAGAGGTACGCGGCTTTTTTTGCGTTATGAATATGTGCTGATTATCTCCATCGCGATCTCTTTCTTTGAGATGCATCTGTCCATAGCCTGCTTTTCGATATATCTGTGCGCATCAGGCTCCTCCATTTTAAGTTCCCGGATCAAAAGCCATTTCGCTCTGTTGACGAGTCTGATCTCTTCCATTTTTTCTTCTATCGAGACTGTCTTTTCTTCGAAGCCCCTGAGCCTTTCGCGCTCGCATATCATCCAGCTGAGAGCTGTCGCGAGTACCTGCTTTGAAAGCGGTTTTGCAAGTGTGAAAACGCCCTGATCTGTCATTTTCGCGTATGTTTCATCGTAGAGTTCAGAACGCACGATAAACAGGACGACGGATGTTTTCGAATTTGCTCCGATATCGATCGCAAGCCTGATCCCGCTGTTGTCCGCGACAGGGGAGTTAATGATCACAAAGTCAAACTGTCTTTCGTAGAAGGATCTCTTCGCAGCACTCACATCGCCCACGTTCACGATCGGATCAAACCGTGACAGGGGCAGCATACCTGAAAGCGCGCTGTTAAAACTCGCCGACGACGATACAACAAGCACACTGTATACTCTTTGCCCGAGATCCAACGTTATGCCGCCTCCTTTCACCGAGATCTCACAAAAAACAGAACGGACGGGAGATCATTTTTTACCTGCAGTAGATCTCTCTGATTTCTGCGGGGATGTGTTTCCTCACGAAATCGCTGTTTCTCGCGAGAAGAGAAGCCTCCTGGAAATTGCCCGGAAGCTTTTTGAGTGACTGGAGCATCCTCTTATCCGCACTGAAGAGATTAACATCGAGAGGACTCGGCAGAACGGCCTCTTTTTCCAGCGCATCGAGAAAAGAGTAGATCACAAGTGAAAATACGAGGTACGGATTTGCCGTCGGATCAGGAGATCTCAGCTCGATCCTTCTGTACTCGTCCTCAGCCGCGGGGACTCTGATGAGCTGCGAGCGGTTTCCGTACGACCAGGAAATATATTGAGGCGCTTTATGTTTTCCGAACCGCGCATATGACTGCTCTTCGGGGTTTAAAAATATGGATATTTCGGCTATTTTGGACAGTAATCCCGCAATGAGTGTTTCTGTTTTGTCTTCTCCGGAGTCTGATTTTACAGAGACATTTACGTGGAATCCGTTTCCGGGGGCGTTTTCAAGAGGTTTCGGCGAGAAATCGGCAAATAATCCGTTTCTGTTCGCCACTGTCCTCACGACCGTCTGGAATGTTAAAACGTCATCTGCCGCAGTCATCGGATCGGCATATCTGAAATCTATTTCGTTTTGCCCGGGACCCTCCTCGTGGTGCGAGCTTTCGGGATGAAGCCCCATCTGCTCCAAAGTCAGGCAGATCTCGCGCCTTACGTTTTCCCCCTTGTCGTCCGGAGCGATATCCATATATCCGGCTTCATCGTAGGGAACAGTCGTTCTTCTCCCTTTTTCATCGAGGTTGAACAGGTAAAATTCCTGCTCCGCTCCGAAAGAGAATGAAAAACCTGCATTTTTCGCGTCCTCGACTGCTTTTTTTAAAACGGATCTGGTGTCGCACTCGAAAGGCTTTCCGTCAGGGAAGGAGACGCTCGAAAGCATCCTGACGACTCTGCCGTGCTCAGGTCTCCACGGGAGCGGCTTGAGCGTATCGGGCTCCGGATGCAGAAAGAGATCCGAGTGCGTTTCGTCCCCGAATCCTTTTATCGCGGATGCGTCGAAAGCGATACCGTATTTGAAAGCTCTCGGCAGCTCGTCTGCGAGTATAGAGATGTTCTTCTGTTTTCCGAAGACATCACAAAAAGCGAGGCGTATGAACTTGACGTCTTCCTCACGAACATACTCCATTATCTCATCTTCTGAATATTTCATTTGTCCACCATCCTTATCAGTTTGGAACATACATCTGCTTGTACGGATTTTTGGTATCCGGTGTTATCAAAGTAAAATCATCATCCATGATACTGTCAAAAGACATATCGAACAGACTGCAAAATTCAGCGACATATTCTTTCAACTCATCAAGATCGTCACCCTGAGCCTTGCGCTTTGTGACCTGATCCGGAAATATTATATCATCACATGATCCCTTTAGAAACATTTTTCCGCCATGCATCCCGGTGCAGGGGAAATTTCC
>DBVT01000071.1:6542-7613 GCA_002308775.1 Mageeibacillus sp. UBA1257 | reverse complement strand
CCGCCGATCACCATGACGGGCTTTTTCTCTTTGTAAGCCTTCATATGGATCCCCGCGCGATAGCCGGCGTTGCCTTTTACGAAGATCCTGCCGCCTCTCATCGCATATCCGGCAGCGTCGCCGATATTGCCGCGAACAGCTATCGTCCCGTCGTTCATCGTATCTCCGACAGCGTCCTGGGCGTTCGAACACACCTCTATAAATGAACCGTTGAGATACGCTCCGAGTGCGTTGCCGGGCACGCCTTCGATGGTGATCTTTTTACCCGACATACCGGCTGCGATAAATCTCTGGCCAAGACAGTTTTTAAGTCTGCACTCCGGACCTGCTGCCGCGAGTTTTTCATTTATTTCTTTGTGATCAAGATTTTTCACATCGATCGTTTTTTCTGCCATTTCAATGTACCTCCCCGAATCTCTTTTTCCTGTCCTCTGCGGAAAAGACCGCCGACGAAGACAGCTCTGTCAGCGATTTGAAATCTATCGAAGACAGCGGTACACGCTCCCTCACCAGTGAGGTATAGATACCCGCTCTTTCCGTATCTCCGATGATAATGAATCCGTTCAGCCTGTCGTCGCTTACAAAAAACCTCTTGAGGGATCCGTCCTTCTTTTCCTCCAGCATATCTCCGGTATAATTTCCGGCTGACATTATATGTATTCCCAAAAGTCCGAGCGAGTTCATCGGTATGGAATTGTCAAAAACCTCGCATCCTCCTGCCATGTTTACCCCTGCGGCGTGGCCCTGCATATAAGCATTCGGAAGTATCGCAAGGACTCTGTTCTTGCCGATGCTCATATCGAAACCTTCGGCGCAGTCTCCCGCGGCATATACGTCGGGAAGGGAAGTTTCCATCTTTGTATTTATGATGATCCCTCTGTTGACGTCTCCTCCGGCGTTTTTTACGATCGAGGAATTCGCTCTCACGCCTACAGCCAGAACGAGCACGTCGAAATCGACCGTTTCACCGCTTTTCATATACGCTCTGCCTGCCTCAAATCTCGCCGCGCTGTCTCCGAGCTTAAAGATCAGCCCCTTTTCCTCAAGATGCTTCTGAATGATCCCTGCGCA
>DBVT01000071.1:0-6457 GCA_002308775.1 Mageeibacillus sp. UBA1257 | reverse complement strand
AGACCTGCTCCGACGATCAGCACTCTGGAATCCTTTGTCACGGATCTCTGAAGGCCCAGCGCATCGTCGAGAGTCATAAATGAAAACTTTTTCTCCACGCTTTCAAGTCCTTCGAAAGGAGGCACGAACGGGGAAGAACCGGACGCTACACAAACATCTGTATAACAAATATTCCGCCCGTCATCCAGCGTTACGGTTTTACTTTCGGGGTCTATCGAAACAGCTGTTCTGCCGTAAAAAACATCGCAGCCGTTTTTCTCGTAAAAATCGGGACTTCTGTAATTCATCCTCACGGGATCCGTTTTATTTTCGAGAAGATATGAAATGAGAGGACGCGCATACACAGGATGGTCTTCTCCCGATATGACGGTGATTTTCCCTTCTTTATCGACGCTTCGAATGCCCTCTATACAACCTGTTGCGGCTATGCCGTTTCCGATTATCACATATTCTGCCACAGGATATCACCTCTCTTCGAAAACAATCGCCCTGTTGGGGCAGCCTCTTACGCACGCGGGCTCTCCCAAGACAGTCTGCGTACAAAGTTCGCACTTTTGCATTATCCCGTTTTCACCGGGGGCAAGCGCGCCGTAAGGGCACACGAGAACGCAAGTGAGACAACCGACGCACTTGTTTTTGTTTATTTTGACAACTCCGTCGACCTTCGAGATCGCTCCCGCGATGCAGCTTTTTACGCATATGGGATCGCTGCAGTGGCGGCAGGAGACGGCGAATGTGATCCTGTCATCTCCTTCGACATGAATGCGGGGGAATATTTTTTTGCCTTTGAGGGCGGCAGACATATCCTTGAGCCCGGAATTTGCGAACGCGCAGTTATATTCGCACAGATGACATCCGAGGCACCACTCTTCATTTACATAAACTCTCTTCATGACGTGCCTCCTATTCTCCGGCATGAGATATTCCAAGTATCTCAAGTTCTTTTTCCGTCATTCCGACGCCTCTGAGCATGAGCCTGTTGCCTCGGAGCGCTTCGATCGAATTGATCCCCATGCCCCCCAGGATCTCCATTATCTCACGCCTCCAGGCGGTCATCAAATTTATCAGTCTTTCACTTCCGATGTCGGGATTGAGCCTTTTTACGAGGTCAGGCCTTTGGGTCGCGATGCCCCAGTTGCATTTGCCGGTCTGGCATGTCCTGCAGAGATGACAGCCGAGTGCGAGAAGGGCAGCTGTTGCGATGTAGCATGCGTCTGCTCCGAGAGCCAGGGCTTTGACCACATCGCTCGCGCTTCTGATCGATCCGCCCGCGATCAGTGAAACGTTGTTTCTGATTCCTTCGTCGCGAAGCCTTTTATCCACGGACGCAAGAGCAAGTTCTATCGGTATTCCGACATTGTCTCTGATCCTTGTAGGTGCAGCTCCGGTGCCTCCGCGGAATCCGTCTATAGCTATGATATCCGCTCCGCTTCTCGCGATCCCGCTTGCGATGGCTGCGATGTTGTGTACTGCGGCCACTTTCACGATGACGGGCTTTTTATATTTTGTCGCTTCTTTGAGAGAGAAGACGAGCTGTCTGAGGTCTTCTATCGAATAAATATCGTGATGAGGAGCGGGCGAGATCGCGTCTGAGCCTTCGGGGATCATTCTCGTCCTCGAAACGTCTCCTACGATCTTCGCTCCGGGCAGATGCCCTCCGATGCCCGGTTTTGCGCCCTGTCCCATCTTTATTTCGATCGCTGCGCCTGCGTTGAGAAAGTCTTCGTGAACTCCGAATCTTCCGGAGGCGACCTGAACTACCGTATTCTTTCCGTAAACGTAAAAATCTTCATGCAGTCCGCCTTCGCCTGTATTGTAAAGTATTCCAAGCGCCTGCGCGGCTCTTGCGAGCGATGCGTGCGCGTTGTAACTGATAGAACCGTAGCTCATCGCGGAAAACATCACCGGCATGGACAGCTCGATCTGGGGAGGCAGGTCGCAAACGATCCTGCCTGACTTGTCTTTTTTGATTTTTTCGGGCTTTTTACCGAGGAAAACTTTTGTCTCCATAGGCTCTCTCAGGGGGTCTATCGGAGGATTTGTGACCTGAGACGCGTTGATCAGTATCCTGTCCCAGTAGATCGGAAGCGGTTTCGGATTGCCCATCGACGAAAGCAGAACGCCTCCGCTGTTTGCCTGTTTGTAGATCTCTTTTATTGTGTCGCTCTGCCAGTTGGAATTTTCGCGAAGAGCGCATGTGCTTTTTACTATCTTGAGAGCTCTTGTGGGGCAGAGGGAAACGCATCTTTGGCAGTCGACGCATTTGCTTTCATCGCTCACCATAATGCCTCGCTCGGGGTCGAAAGCGTGGACCTCATTCGCGCACTGTCGTTCGCAGACGCGGCATGCGATACATCTGTTTTCATTTCTTATGACTTCAAATTCCGGATAGATGAATTCAACACCCATTAAAATGCGCCTCCTTTCACTTTGACTATCACAGGTTCGCCGCCTGAGGGAGCCCAGACGTTTTCGGCTTCCGGTTCCATTTCGCGGATCGACGCCTCTTCGCTGGCGACGTAGACCATATCTCCTTTTTCCCCTACGACCATCGAACGGAGCTTAAGCCTGTCGTTGAGGGCCATTATTCCTCCGTCAAAACCGAGTATTATCGAAAAAGGACCTGTTATCAGAAGGCTGGGGAAGACCGTCCGCAGATATCTGAGTTTTTCCGCTTCTTCCGCATCCTTCATATTGTCGATCGTCTTCCAGAAAGGCGCGGCAACGACGCTCGCCGCTTCCTCCAGAGAAAGGCCCTGGATGCGCAGCAGATAGTCCATAATATAAGTGATCACCTCAGTGTCTGTCATCAGGTTGCATTTGTAACCGAACATTTCGATGAACCTTCTGTTGGCGTCATATGAGGAAATTTCCCCGTTATGGACGACTGATCTGTCCAGCAGCGTAAAAGGATGTGCGCCGCCCCACCAGCCCGGGGTATTTGTGGGATATCTGCCGTGAGCGGTCCATGAATAACCGTTGTATTCTTCAAGCCTGTAAAAAACTCCGACGTCTTCGGGGAAGCCCACGGCTTTGAACGTGCCCATATTTTTGCCGCTTGAGAAGACATAAGCGCCTTTCATCTCGGTGTTGATCTTCATGACGGTCCTTACGACGAATTCCTCTTCGTCGAGCTGCATATTTGCCAGGACGGATCTGAGGGGCGCCGCGAAATAGCGCCAAATGATCGGTTCGTCTGTGATCTCGGGTATTTTTCTCGTGGGAATGAGTTCTGATTTTACGATCTCGAAATGTTCCTTTAAGAACGCTTCGCACTCTTTTCTCGTCGCGCGCGAATCAAAAAACATATGCAGCGCGTAAAAATCCCTGTAATCAGGGTATATCCCGTAGCCCGCGAAACCGCCGCCCAGACCGTTGGAACGGTCGTGCATCGGTCTCATAGCATCGGTAATGATCTGACCGCTGAACCTTTTGCCGTTTCGGGAAATTGCCGCGGCGATCGCGCACCCGGAAGGTATTCTCACCTGTCCCTCTTTCATCATAACGCATCAAACCTTTCATTGATCCCTGAAATCGAAATAAAAAAGACGCCCATCTTACAACGGCTTTACCGTCGTAAAATGAACGCCTTTGCTCATTTCAATGTATATTGTAGGACTCGTTTTTGCATATGTCAACACTTTTGCGCAGGGAAAAACAAAAAAATATCGTCTGAAAATTTTTCAAAAAACGCTTGACAACCGCTCAAAGGAGGTGTATTATACCGACTTGTAAAGGCAACGGCGTCTTTGAACTGTGAAGTTCGAAGGCGCTTTTCTCTTTACGGTATGAATATTTTTACGAAAAGGCAACGGCGTCTTTTGTGTGACATGTATCGCATAAAAGGCGCTTTTGTTTTTTGGAAGGAGAAAAACATGAACACGGTACCGGATTATTTTGGAAGTATGGTTTTTGACGACAGAATTATGAGATCGAAGCTCTCTGCAAAGGACTATAATTCGCTGAAGAAGACGATCGACGAGGGCAAAGAACTCGATCCGGCAGTCGCGAATGCTGTGGCTGAAGCGATGAAGGATTGGGCGGTGTCAAAAGGCGCGACGCATTTTACTCACTGGTTCCAGCCGCTCACCGGCATTACCGCCGAAAAACACGACAGTTTCATTTCCCCGGCGCCTGACGGCAGTGTGATCATGGAATTCTCCGGCAAGGAACTCATCAAGGGAGAACCGGATGCGTCATCTTTCCCGAGCGGCGGCCTCAGAGCGACATTCGAGGCAAGAGGTTATACTGCATGGGACCCCACATCATATGCTTTTATTAAAGGTAAAACGTTATGCATCCCCACCGCTTTCTGTTCTTACGGAGGCGAAGCGCTCGACAAAAAGACGCCTCTATTGAGGTCTATGGAAGCTCTCAGCAGGCAGGCTATCAGGATACTCAAGCTTTTCGGCAATGATAACGTAAAATATGTCAGATCTTCAGTCGGACCGGAGCAGGAATACTTCCTTATAGACGAGCAGATGTATCTGAAAAGGCCTGACCTTCGTTTTACCGGAAGAACGCTTTTCGGAGCAAAACCTCCGAAAGGGCAGGAAATGGATGACCATTATTTCGGCGTCATCAAACCGAGAGTAGCTGCTTTCATGGCAGAACTGAACGACGAGCTCTGGAAGCTGGGAATACTCGCGAAAACGGAGCACAACGAAGTCGCTCCTTCGCAGCACGAACTGGCACCAATTTATTCAACGACGAATATCGCGACGGACCACAACCAGCTGACCATGGAAATAATGCAAAAGGTCGCTTCAAAACACGGTCTCGTGTGTCTGCTTCACGAAAAACCGTTCGCCGGAGTGAACGGCAGCGGCAAACACAACAACTGGTCGATCGCGACAGATTCGGGCCAGAACCTTCTTTCTCCGGGTGATACGCCGTATGAAAACGCCCAGTTTTTACTCTTCCTTTGCGCAGTCATCAAAGCGGTAGATGATTATCAGGATCTTTTGAGGATCTCTGTCGCGACAGCCGGGAACGACCACAGGCTGGGAGCAAACGAAGCACCTCCGGCGGTGATCTCGATGTTCCTTGGCGACGAGCTGAACGCAGTCCTCGAAGCGATCGAAAACGACGCTCCGTATGTGGGAGTCAAAAAGACTCAGATGAAGCTCGGCGTGGATGTTTTACCTAAATTCAACAGAGACACCACGGACAGAAACAGGACATCGCCGTTCGCTTTCACGGGCAATAAATTCGAATTCAGAATGCTCGGATCGTCAAACAGCATCGCGTGCGCGAATATAATGCTGAACAGCGCCGTAGCGGAGAGCCTCAGGATATACGCCGATAAATTGGAAAAAGCCGAGGATTTCGAAACAGAGCTTCACGATATGATAAGAAAAACCATAAAAGATCACCGCAGGATCATTTTTAACGGCAACGGATATGACGATTCGTGGATCAAAGAAGCTACGGAAGAGAGGGGACTTTTGAACTACCGCACAACTCCCGACTGTATGCCTCATCTGCTCGACAAAAAGAACGTTGATATGCTGATCGGCCATGGAGTCTTCTCTGAAGCAGAGCTCAGATCGAGATGCGAGATCATGCTCGAAAACTACAACAATTCTGTCATGATCGAAGCGAATACTATGATCAGCATGGTGAAAACAGACATTTCTCCCGCGATCGCGGCTTTTACAGGTGAACTTGCGAAAGAGATCAAACTGAAGAGTCAGGCGGGAGAGGGAATATCGTGCTGCTATGAAACAGCGACATTGAAAAAGCTTTCCGCTTTGAACGACGGCATCATGCTGAAACTCGAAGCGCTCGAGAAAACGATGGTCTACCTTAAGGAGATCGACGATACGATAAAACTCGGATACGCTATCCGCGACAGTCTGCTTTGTAAAATGAACGAGCTCAGAGTGCTCGTAGACCAGGCAGAGGTCATAACCTCGAAAAAGTACTGGCCTTATCCTTCCTATGCGGATCTTCTGTTCAGCGTAAGGTGACATTGAAACGGTCAAACACCGGTTAAAAGGAGATGATTTTTTATGTCAGTTGAATTCTGGTATTTGATAGGAGCGGCGCTTGTTTTCTGGATGCAGGCGGGATTCGCGATGGTGGAGACCGGTTTTACGAGAGCGAAAAACGCAGGCAATATCATAATGAAAAACCTGATGGACTTCTGCATCGGAACGATAGTTTTCTCGCTTCTCGGTTACGGGTTAATGATGGGAGAGGACACTCTGTTCGGTCTGATCGGCATCCCGAACATGGATCTCTTCGCAAATTTTAAAGAGTTTATCGCAAGCCCCGCGGACGGGAGCTTTACAGGTGCTTCGACATTCGTATTCAACCTTGTGTTCTGCGCTACGACAGCAACGATCGTGTCAGGCGCAATGGCTGAAAGAACAAAATTTTCCGCATACTGCATATATTCCGCTGTAATATCTCTGTTCGTTTACCCGATCGAGGCTCACTGGATCTGGGGCGG
>DBVT01000081.1:10614-16598 GCA_002308775.1 Mageeibacillus sp. UBA1257 | reverse complement strand
CGATATTGACGCTTCTTTCGTCATAAACTGTCGTGTCTAGCGTTCCCTCTTCAGGTCTGTTTGAAGACACCTCGGAGCCCATAACATCTCTGAAAAGTATCGCAGCAAGATCATCTGCAGTCGTTTCAGCCTCTTTTTCAGAGAAGAGGACTTCTTTATAGTCGAAACGCTCTCCCGTATTTACGGCATCCACTGCCGCCTGAAGATCGTCCTCATCTATCGTCGTTCCGGGGATATCAGGCTCTATAGCGATCTCTTTGATACTCTTTCTGTAGAAGTACGCGTCCGTCGCGTCGCTCTGTATCCTGTCGTATATTTCTCTCGCGTCTATTTTATTAAAAGGCACTTCCGACGTTTCGACTACTACCGTATTGAGCTTGATGCTGCCGCTGTCCACCATACTTGCGAGACTGTTTTTCAGATCCTCAAGCAGGCGCTCAAGATCCTTTTGAAGCTTGTCTGTGTTTACGTCGCATCCCGTCGTTCCCGAGGTAAAAGTAACTCTGTCTCCCGCGAGACTGTACGTGGGATTGACCACCTGTACAAAAAGGGTATTGTAGGCGAGCGAAACTATCTCGGCGAATGTTTCATCGTGGACCACATACAATATTTCGAAATTCTTCGGATTCGTCTTAAGCTCGGCGATCTGGGCGACTCTCGCTCTTCTCGTTCCCGTCCTGGCGATGGAGTAGGCCTCTTTGGCGATCTCTTCCGCATCGGGAGTGTTAACGAATTCAGTCAGCGGATATTCTTTTTCGATCTCGCCGATCTGTATTTTAATATTCGCGCCTGTTATGGGCGTGATGTATGTTCTGGTTATATAAGCACGCGCCTCTTCTTCGGTCATTCCCTCAAGGCTGTAGCCGTTCACCATGATGCCTGCGTAAATGGTATTTGTGTCGATGACTTCCCTCGACATGCCTTTTATCAGCAGATAGATCCCGCCTGCGAGCAGGACTAAGATCAGGAAGATGGCGAGCGCGATGAGCACCTTCTTGCCGCCGCGCTTCGTGACCTCTATATTCGTGTCGTCATCAGAGACAGGCATCCTTGTATTCTTTTTCTTTTTCTTTGACGGTTTTGTTTCTTCAAAATCGTATTCTTCAAAGTCATTTGCTTCGATCTTTGGCATAAAGTCACCCCGTATGATAGTGAGTTCAATTATTATACCACGAAATACGCAATTTTGTGAAATACGGATAAAAAGTGCCGAAACCGATCAAAAAAATGCAAATAATATGCGGTTTTAATGAAAAAACGATATAAACCACTTGTCAAAGAAAGTGTGATGCTGTATAATTGTCGGTGTTTGATGGATTATGTGGTTTTGGTCATAGTCACAGAGGACAAAATGCAGCCGGCAGACGGCTTTTTACTAAAGAAGAAGGTGACTTTTGATGAAGGTCGGCAGGAATGAAAGAAACAAGATCATAAGGAATATAATCCTCGTTGCGATCGTAGTTTACTTCCTTGTGCTTTTGATCACTCAGCAGAGCATTCTCGATAGAAATATCGGTGAATATGAGAAAGTCCTTAAGAAAACGGAGCAGATCGAGCTTGAAAACGAGAAACTGAAAGCGGAACTCGAAGACGCCGACACGGATGAATATCTTGAGAAGCTCATAAGGGAAAGACTCGGCTACGTCAAATCTGACGAAACGGTTTTTGTGGAGAGATAAATAGCAGTAAATTTCAGCTTTAGGGGTGGTACATGGCTGAAACCGACAGTGTCGAGATTTTAGAGGGAAAGGTTCAATCGATAATGCCTTTTGGTGCTTTTATAACGCTCAAAGACGGCAGCGTAGGACTTGTGCATATTTCCGAGATCTCAGAAAATTTTGTCAACGATGTGAACGATTACCTCAAAGTAGGTATGACAGTCAAAGTAGTCGAACTTCCCACGGAAAAAAGACCGAACAGAAAGAGACTTTCAATAAAGCAGACGGGTATCGTTCTGAAGCCGCTTAGGGAAACTGCCGGAGAAGAATCTTCTGCGGAAAAGAGCGGAGAACACAAGAGCAAGAAGCAAAAAAAGAAGGAAGCAACCGCTCCCAAGACGGATTTCAGTGTGCCGCCTCCGATGTTTGACGAAGGCAGGGAACGGGGAAACGATGATTTTTCCGCTTCACTGGCAAAATATATGAAGGCAAGCGAAGAGAGGCTTGTTGATATTAAACATCAGACAGAGAACAAAAGAGGCAAGGGATATATCCGAAGAGGATGAAATCGTTACTTTCCGGCGCTTTTGTGTCGAAAGGCAAGAAGATGGAACAGAACGACGATCAGGATATCATAATCGAAGAAAATGAAGCCGAAAGAAACAGCGAGGACGTCGCCGCTTTCACGAAGCTTCTTTTTTTGATGCTCACAAAGGAAGGCCAGTACGTCCTCGCGAGGGACAACCGTTCTCTGATAAAACAGTCATTCGGAGCCTCTGCGGTCCTCACGCTGCACAGACTGTCCGAGAGCTCGTTTTACGATATAGAGAGATATTTTGACGGTTTCGTTGAGCAGAGGGGATATAGCCAGAGCAGCGCTGCCGTGTTCTACAGATTCGTTTTTCTGGCTGACGATTACGATCACTACAGAGATCAGATGCAGCCGGTGTTTAAAAACTGTGAGCAAAAATGCGAAAACGCGAGGATAATATGTGAATTTGACGTCATCGATCTCGCTTCTAAGAGGGCTTTCGAGTACGGAGGAAGAGAGATCCGTGAAAGATCCGTTCGTGAGATATTTGAGAAAGCCCTTCAAAAGGAAGACTATTCAGCTGCTGCCGAGACGGAAAGACAGGCCGCGAGCAAGGTTACGGAGGAGATCAGGGAAGACCTGATGCCCAGAAGAGTCAATCCGATCTTCAACATTTCGAATATCATCATTTTCGCGAACGTCCTGATATTTATCATTCAGACGGTAATGGAAGCAGATGGGGACTATACCATATATGCGATGGGCGTACAGGCTAACGGATACATCCTGAACGGACAGGTATGGAGACTTTTTACCGCCATGTTCCTGCACGCTGACATAACTCATCTTTTGGGAAATATGTTCATGCTCTTCTATTTGGGCACGATCATATTGAGGTATTATTCACCGGGAGAGTTTGCTTTGATATATTTTACGGGAGGGCTTTTAGGCAACCTTCTGACACTTGTATTTATGCCTGTCGAGACGCTTTCGCTCGGTGCGTCAGGCGCGATCATGGCTCTCGGTGGCACGCTCATATACAGGATGTTTTTCGGAAAACACAAAAAGCTTTTCAGGCGAACGGGCAACTTCGTCACGATCGCCATGATGGTCCTGTTCAACCTTTTCTACGGTCTTACTCAGTCGCAGACGAATAATTTCGGCCATTTCGGAGGTTTTGCGGCGGGGTTTGCGGTCGCCTGGCTCATTTATCTGGTAAAAAATAAAAGAAGGGAAGAAAAATCATGATCTGTAATGTCTTGGATTTCGGCGCGGTCGCCGACGGAAAAACTTTATGTACGGAGGCTTTCGCAAAAGCCGTTGCCGAATGCGCTAAAACGGGAGGCTATGTCGACGTCCCCGCAGGAGAATACGTGACCGGAACGATCGTTTTAAAAAGCAACGTATATCTCAGATTCGAACCGGGAGCCGTGCTGCTCGCAAGCAAGTATTTCGAGGATTTCATCGGAACGAAGAGGGGATGCTCATGGGGTTTCGCACGGGGGAGACTTGTTAAAGGCAAATATATCAAAGGTAAAAAGGAGACGAATACCTCCAACCCGTGCGCATCTGTCATTATGGCGGAAGACGAAGAAAACTGCGGCCTTGTCGGTCCCGGAACAGTGAACGGAAGGCGAGGCGGGGACTATATCGGCACAGAGAACTGGGAAAAGGCCGGCAACATTTTCCTTTGCGTATTTTCAAACTGCAAAAACGTATCCATCAAGGATGTCACTTTTAAAAATCCCGGGTTTTTCAACGTATACACGCTGAACTGTGAGAACGTTTTTTACGACGGGGTAAAGATATATTCAAGAAAGTGCGCGTGCGGCGACGGCCTCGATTTTGACGGAAGTAAAAACGTACTCATTTCAAACTGCTTTATTGACGCGGGTGACGACGCGATCGGACTTAAGACACTGACTCCTTCTGAACCGTGCGAGAATTTTACGATAACGAACTGCACGATAAGCTCCATTTGGGCTGCTGTCAGAATAGGTCCCGAAACGGGTTCCGACTTCAGAAACATCAATATTTCGAACTGCGTGTTTCACAAATGCAACGACGGATTCAAGCTCCAGCTTTGCGAGGACAGAGTGTTTGAGGACTTCGTTTTCTCGAATATTTCGATGATAGACGTTATGAGACCTGTTTTCATGACGCTGAACACATACGTTATGAGCATGCACAATAAATCCGTAAGGCCGCCCGTAGGAACATTCCGCAGAATCAGATTTTCAAATATTAACGCTAAAATGATCCAGAAAGTCTATGAAAACTCGGAAGGACAGCTATCAGGCAACTTTATGTATGCGATGGAGGGCTCAAAGATAGAAGACGTCACTTTCTCCGGAGTCACATTTATAGCAGAGGGCGGATACGAAAAAGAAGAGCCCTGTGTTAAAAAGGAACTGCTTGCCGATTACACAGACAAATATCCGGAGGCGATCTACAATATGGGACAGTATCCGTCAGCTGTTTTTTACGTAAGGAACGCGAAAAACGTACTTTTCACCGACTGCTCATTCGTGGCGGAAAAGAAGGACGCAAGGCCCGCGGTCGTTGCGGATAACGTCGAAAACATGCGCCTTTGCGGATGCCGCGCGGATCAGACGAACGGACTCCTCAAGAAGATCATCTGCGAAAATGTCAAGGTCACAGATTCGATAGGTCTTGTCAAAGAATCAAGCCGCGAAGAGCTGCTTCAGAGAGCGTTTTATATGAACGAGGCGGAGAAGCTGCTTTCTGCTTATGCGAAATACGCGAAGATCGCGGACAAGGCGGTCTCGGGCAGAAAACTGGGCGAATACCGCATAGGAGACGAGGCTGAGATCAGATTTGACGAGACTAAGAAATATTATATCGTAATGTCCGATGTCGGCGCTGATTTTTCGCTTTATGTGAACGGAGACCGCTGCGAGAATTTCAATCTTCCGGACGAGGACAAAGCTCCTACATGTTTCGCCGCCGAGATCACAAAATATGTGCAAAACGGTTTCAATTCATTTGATTTCGACGTCGAAAAGGGTAAAAAGATACCCGGAACGGTCACATTCGTGATATTCGAAAGGTAATATATGAAATACCATCACTGCGTGCAACTGGAAGAAACGGGTCTTGTTACGGCTTTTTTTACGAGCCGCGAAGTGACCTGCAGAAAAAACCGCGCAGAGGATTATGAAAAAATCGCGAAGGATATCGGGATCGGAAAGGATGCTTTTGTCATATCAGATCAGCACCATTCGACGAACATATTATGCGTGGGGAAGGACGAACAGAGGATCGGCGAGCCTGTCGACGGTTTGGTGACGGATATCCCCGGGACAGCTCTCTGCACGACGGAAGCTGACTGCGTGCCCGTATATCTTCTCGATGTAAAAAGAAAAGTCGTCGGAATGGTCCACAGCGGATGGAGAGGCACGGCAGCCGGGATCGCTCCTAAAGCGGTCGCTCTGATGAAAGACAGATATTCATCAGATCCGAACGATATCATTGTATATTACGGCCCCTGCATCTGCAGAGAATGCTACGAAGTGGGAGAGGAACTGATATCGGAGTTCAAACCTTTTTACGGAGCTTCACGCGCCGAAAAGTATTTTTACCCGAAAGAAAGAGGGAAATATCTGCTCGACATGAAGGCCGCGATAACGGATTCCCTGACAGCGACAGGCGTGCCCGGGGAGAATATAACAGATCCCGGATACTGCACATTCGAGGACAAGAGATTCCATTCATACAGGCGGGACGGCAGCAAAATCGACAGAATGGCGACAGTAATAATGCTTAAAGAGGGC
>DBVT01000081.1:10375-10542 GCA_002308775.1 Mageeibacillus sp. UBA1257 | reverse complement strand
GGGATGAGCGCGTTTTCCTCATGATAAAACTTAAAAAGAAACGATAGTCACAAAAGCTGGGAGGTTTTTTCTGTGTCAGGACATTCAAAATGGGCAAATATCAAACGCAAGAAGGGCGCTGCGGACGCAGTCAAGGGTAAGATCTTTACCAAGATCGGCAGAGAGAT
>DBVT01000081.1:4689-10262 GCA_002308775.1 Mageeibacillus sp. UBA1257 | reverse complement strand
TTTGAAGAGATCACTTACGAAGGCTACGGCCCGGGAGGCGTCGCGATAATCGTCGAAACAGTGACAGACAACAGAAACAGGACTGCCGGCGAAGTGAGACACATATTCGATAAATACGGCGGCAACCTCGGACAGACAGGATGCGTTTCGTTCCTTTTCGACAAAAAAGGTCTTATCGTCATAAACAACGAGGAAGGAGAGCTTGACGAGGATACAGTTATGATGGACGCGCTGGAAGCGGGAGCTGATGACTGCGAAGTTTCAGAGGATGGTTTTGAGATCCTCACTTCACCTGCATCGTTCTCCTCTGTTCGCGAAGCTCTTGAAAACAAGGGATACGAATTCGACGAAGCTGAAGTTTCCATGATCCCTCAGTCGTACACGTCGCTTTCTGACGAGAAGCAGCTCGAGCAGATCGAAAAACTGATCGACGGCCTCGAAGATAACGACGACGTTATGAATGTTTACCACAACTGGGAACAGGAATAAAAAATCAATATGAGCTTAACAGAATTTTTACAATTCTGACAAAAAAATGCACTTTTTTGTATTATAATTATAATCGTTGTACGGAGCTTTTTTGATCGGTGTATTTCACTCTCCCCCTTGGCACCGACCTCCGTACAATTTTTATGCCTGAAAAATGTTTGCCGCATCCAGGCAGTTCGGAACGGAATGGAAGAGCGCCTTATGATCCTTACAGATACACACGCACATTACGACGACAGCGCCTTTGACGAGGACAGGGATATTTTACTCTCTTCGATGCCCTCAAATGGGGTAAAATGCATAATAAATGCCGCCCAGCACGTCGAATCTTCTGGAAAATGCATAAAACTGGCCGAAAAATACGATTTCATATATGCCACAGTGGGTATCCATCCCTTGGAGGCGAACAGGTATTCTCCGGAAAATATGGACAGGTTAAGGGAACTTTCGAAGCATCCCAAGGTCGTCGCGATCGGAGAGACGGGACTTGATTATCACTATGAAAACACGTCCCCGGACATACAAAAAAACAATCTGAAAGCGCATATCGAACTTGCGGAGGAGACGGGTCTTCCTCTCGTCATCCACGACAGGGAAGCGCACAAAGATTGCGTCGACATTTTAAAAACAGGCAAAGTGCGCTGTGTGTTTCACTGCTACTCGGGAAGCGCCGAAATGGCGAGGGAGCTCATCAAAATGGATCATATGTTTTCCTTCGGCGGAGCTGTCACTTTTAAAAACGCGAAGCGTGCGATCGAAGCTCTTCAGGCGATACCCATGAGTCGAATAATGCTTGAGACTGACTGCCCGTATATGTCCCCGGAACCTTTCAGAGGCAAAAGAAACGATTCCACGCGCACGAAATACGTCGCCGAGAAGATCGCCCTGGTAAAAGGTCTCTATCCGGAGGAAGTTTGCGAAGCTGCCTATGATAATATGAGAAATTTTTACAAGGGGACTTGACAAAAGAAAAAATTTTTTTCACAATATATATCATACAGATGATAAAATCGCACCAATATGTTGCGAAAATCGCACTTTTTTTCAAAAAATACGAAAGAAATTGTCAAAATTTGCGTTTGACAACTGAAAATCCATATATTAAAATGTCCCCGTCTATGCTTCAAAAACGAGGCTTTGGACACGATTCGATATGGAGTTGATACCGTGAAATTCAGGAAAGCGGCTGTAATTTTAAAGTTCGTAAAGTACCCTCTGCTTCTGGCAGGGGTCTTGGTCGCGTCCCTTCTTATAGCAACGAATATATTCCTTTCCGACATGCGTACAGTGCAGATCCAGTATAACGGCGAAGTTAAGACTGTTATCACGACCGGACGCACGGTCAAGGACGCTCTGGCTGTCGCCGATATCGCGCTGAAGGACGGAGAAGTCATGAACTGTTCAGAGGCCGATTCGCTTGACGACGTCGCGAATGTCATCATCCAGGCGCCCAGAGAGATCACTGTTACGATCAGAGGAGAGGAGTATCAGTTCACGACTTATCAGGACACTGTTTCCGAAGTGCTTGCCGAGAACGGCATCGAAGTTCAGGGCACGGACATTATTGAGGGAGCGGACCTCAATGAGACGATCTCAGAAGGTATGAGCATCGAGATCAAAACGTATCGTGAAGTATTTTATGACGAGACTGAGATCATCGGTCACGAGACGAAGTACGTCGCAAACAACGATATGTTAAAAGGCCAGTACAAAACGGCTGTGGCAGGATACGACGGCTACAGAACGAAATATTACAGAGTTTTACTTGAAAACGAGAAGGAGATCGAATGCGAGGTCCTGAAGGAGGATTACAAGGCTCCCCGGGATACGGTCATCCATTACGGAACGATCCTGAACTTCAAGAACGTGATCGGGCAGACTGTCGCTTATACGAAGAAGTATACGCTCCTATCGACGGCTTATTCACCGACTCCGGGCAACTGGGGCTATCAGACATATACGGGAAATACGAACAGGGAAGGCGGAGTCGCGGTAGACCCGACCCTTATCCCGCTTGGGACAAAGCTTTATGTCAAGGGTCTCAACGGCAAGCCTGACTACGGTTTCGCGATCGCGTGGGATGTCGGCAAATCCATCAAGGGCGACAGGATCGACCTCTTTATGGAGAGCGAGGAGACATGTATTATCTGGGGTATGAGAGACGTCGAGGTTTATATCCTCGCGGATCAGTCGGTTGATATATTTGCGCTCAGAAAAGGCGCGCTCTTTGTCGGACAGTGATCAATCTGTTTTTACGGTCGGCAAAATGCAACAGTCATTAAACAGCGATAAAAATTTTAATACCAGAGAGAGAATGGAGCGGTTTGATATCAGGCCGCTTAAAGGTCTCGGTCAAAATTTTCTGCACGATATGAATGTCGTGGAGAAGATCGTCGACTGCGCAGAGATATCAAAGGAAGATATAGTTCTCGAAGTCGGTCCCGGTCTGGGAGTCATGACGGGCCTTCTCGCGCAGAGAGCGTACAAGGTTTTCGCTGTTGAAACTGACAGAAGGCTCGAGCAGCCGCTGAATCTGTTGAAGGAGCAGTTCGGAAACATCGAGTTGATCTTCAACGACATAATGAAGACAGATATAAAAAAAGAGATCATAGATAAATGCGAAGGCAGAAAAGTAAAAGTCGTCGCAAATCTTCCGTATTATATAACGACTCCGGTAGTGATGCTCTTCCTTGAAAACAACGAAGGGATCGATTCGCTTACGCTGATGGTCCAGAAGGAAGTCGGCGAGAGGATGACGGCAGATCCCGGAGGGAAGGAATACGGTGCTCTTTCCGTTTCGGTAAAATATTACTCCGATGCATCTGTTAAATTCACTGTTCCGCCGCACTGTTTTACACCGAGACCGAATGTGGACTCGTGCGTGATAACCATGCTGATAAGAAAAGAGAGAGCATATAAAGTCGATGACGAACAGTACTTTTTCAAAATAGTCAAAGCAGCTTTCGGTCAGAGGCGTAAAATGCTGACGAACGCTCTCGCGAACGCAGGATATACCGGAGTGACGAGAGAAGATGTCGCCGACGCTCTTGAAAAAATGGGACTTTCGGCCACTGTCAGAGGAGAAGTCCTGAGCGTGGAAGAATTCGCCAACTTGTCAAACATATTGAACGGAAAAAACAAAATAACGGCCTGAGGGGCCGTTTTTACTATGACAAAACAAAGCATTTCAGCTGATCGGAGGGGAGTCGATCCAGCCTTTCGGTCTCACTGATTCACATATCGCATATATCACGAAGAATACGAAGAGAAGAATGTTGTGGGCGATCATAAAAGCCCATGCCGAGATCATAGTGCCCTCAAAAAATGTGATCGCAATAATTGTTCCGAGTATCCTTATGCCCCACATCCCTGTGATGTTGGCGATAAAGGGCACTTTTGTTTTACCGGCTCCCTGAAGCATACCTTCGAGGACGATCGAGACACCGTAAAAAGGCTCCGAGCATGCGACCATCCGGAGCACGGTGGCGCCCAGAGTGATCACACCCCGGTCCTTGCTGAAGATCGACATCATCGAAGGCGCGAAAACGAAAAGGAGGCTTCCCGAGATGAGCATAAGGGATACTTCGACAAAGAGGATCACCCCTGCGAGATCGGCGATTTTTTTACGGTCTCCGGCGCCTACGGCGTTGCCGGTCAGAGTTGCTGCCGCCGACTGCATGCCGTACCCGGGAATGTAAAATGCCGATTCGACGGTATTCGCTATCGTATGCGCCGCAGTGGAAAGTTCTCCCAATGAATTGATCATCGAAGCGAACGCGACATATCCGAGCGATGTTCCGAATCTTTGCAGCATATTCGGAAAAGCTATGCGAAGACAAGGACTCAGGATCGATCTGTCGGGTTTGATCGACAGACCTCTCGGAGAAATGACTGTATGCCTGTAGAGGATCACGGTCATCGCGACACCTCCGAAAACGAACGAAACAGCGCTTGCGACAGCCGCTCCGATGACTCCCATTCCGGCACCCCATAAGCGGATCATCAGGGAAGTCTTGAAGAACCTGATGTCTCTCGGCTGATATATAAGAAGAAAATTCAAAACGACATTTAAAATATTGACGATTATGCCTACTCTCATCGGGGATCTGGTATCACCGGCAGCGCGAAGAACTGTTCCGAAGATCATACTCGCTGCTCTGGGGAGCATCGGCATGTAAATGATGAAAAAATACGCAGAGGCCAGATCTCTCGCGTTTTCATCGACCTGCATCCATACGGGCACGAATCTTGCGAGTGAAAGCGTAAGAACGGTAAAAAATATACCTGAAACGAGAACAGCCAGAACTGATTGTGAAGCAGCTTTTCTCGCCCTTTTGTTGTCTCCGGCGCCCAAAGAGCGTGAAATAAAAGAAAGAAAACCGACTCCGAAAGCAGAAACGGTGCTGCCTATCAGCCAGTTGACAGTGGTCGTCGAACCGACAGCGGCAGTCGCGGTAGTGCCGAGAGATCCGACCATAGCCGTGTCTATATACTGTACCGCCGTATGCATGATCTGCTCGAGCATAGTCGGCCATGCCAGCGTTAAAACGGCAGGCATCAGGTACCACGCGATCTTCCTTCTTGAAGCTTTTTCTCCCAAACCGGGCATCCTCCGATAAAAAATTCACATCGAAAGTGTGTGAAATATCATTTCCTGTTTCCGAAAAGACCTCTTATGATCGATGTCGCTCCGCTTCTGAGGATAGATTTCAGAGCGCTCGAGGCTGCCCTCGAGGCGATCTTCTTGCCTGATGTCTTTTTGCCTCCGGTGAGGGAATTGACGATATTTGTGCCCACTGAGCTGCTGACTGACGAAGCGGCGCTCGTGGCGGCTTTTTGAGCGGTCTTTGATGCTGCTTTTGCAAGTTTGCCCGTCTTTTTCTTGGAAGACGTTTTCGCGGCTGANNTTCCTGTTCGGAGAGAGCGTCCTCTTCGAGTTTCTCCGCGGCTTTTTTGATTATCTCATACGCTGATTCTCTGTCGACAGTCTCCCTGTATTTTACTTCGTACTCGTCTGTGCTGATCAGTCTTTCTATGACTTCGTCATGCGTTGCGCCCATAAGGCTCTGAGGAGGAAGGATCTT
>DBVT01000081.1:0-4660 GCA_002308775.1 Mageeibacillus sp. UBA1257 | reverse complement strand
AGGGGATGCCTTTTTCGTCGAGGAAGCTTACGAGCGCTTCGCCCGTACCTACGGACATCAAAGCTTCTTCCGTATCGAAAGCCGGATTCGTTCTGAACGCTCTTGCGGCAGCGTGGACAGCCTTTTGCTCTGCGGGTGTGTATGCCCTCAGACCGTGCTGGACTCTGTTGGAAAGCTGCGCGAGGACTTCGTCAGGTATATCGGAAGGGGACTGTGTTACGAAATAGATGCCTACGCCCTTTGATCTGATCAGTTTTACGACCTGGACGATCTTCTGGACGAGAGTCTTTGAAGCGCCTTCGAAAAGCATATGAGCTTCGTCGAAGAAGAATATCATCTTAGGCTTATCGAGGTCGCCGACTTCGGGAAGCTTCTCGAACAGCTCCGTCATCATCCAGAGTAAAAATGTCGCATAGACCGTCGGGCTTTGTATGAGTTTGGAGGACGAGAGGATGTTCATATAACCTCTGCCTTCGGGATCTGTTCTCATAAAATCTTTTATGTTGAGATCCGGCTCTCCGAAAACATTTGTGCCTCCTTCTTCTTCAAATCTCAAAAGCGCTCTTTGGATCGCTCCGATGCTGGCAGTCGTGACGTTTCCGTAAGAGGTGGTGTATTCCAGGCGGTTGTCTCCCACATATTTGAGCATTGCGCGCAGATCCTTCAAATCGATAAGGAGAAGTCCCTCGTCGTCAGCGGCTCTGAAAACGATATTCAAAACGCCTTCCTGAACTTCCGTAAGTCCGAAAAGTCTTGAAAGGAGGAGAGGTCCCATGTCAGAAACCGTAACTCTCACGGGGTGTCCTTTTTCTCCGAAAATATCCCAGAATCTCACGGGAAATGATTTATATTCAAAACCTTCGATGCCGAATCTTTTTATCCTCTTTTGCATATCCTCGGTGTCTTTGCCCGGGACGCACATACCGGACAGATCTCCCTTTACGTCGCTGAAGAACACAGGGACGCCCATGTCGGAAAATGATTCCGCGAGGACCTTCATGGTTATCGTTTTACCTGTACCCGTAGCGCCTGCGATCAATCCGTGTCTGTTGGCCATTTTCGGCAGCAGATAGATGTTTTTGTCAGATTGGGCGACCCATATCTTTTGATCGGTAAACATACATTTCCTCCGAAAAAATTATTTTACGATATTATATCAAAAACAGCCCCGTATGTCACCAAAAAAGCCGAGAAGAGGCAAATCACGCTGTTTTCGCATCGATCCGCCGCTATTGTGTTTTCCCTCGTATTCTCAAATCGCGACCGTTATGGTAAAATATCTCACGACGACGTAAAAACAAACGGAGGATTGCGCAATGAGAGAATTCGATGAAAAATACTGCATGGAACAGTTTGAAGAGCTCCTTAAAAGGGACAGCACGACAGGCTATTTCAGGGAAGCGCAGGAATACATAGTAAAAGAGATAAAGTCTCTCGGTTATGAGCCTTACGAGACGCACAAAGGAGGCGTGACAGTAGATCTCGGAGGAGAGGGAAACGCGCTCGTTGTGTCAGCTCATCTTGACGATATCGGACTGATGGTGAGAAGGATAAATCCCGACGGTACGCTGAACGTCTGTCCCGTGGGAGGACTGTATCCTTTCTACTGCATGGAGGAGAACGTAAGGGTACATACGAGGGACGGAAAGGTCTATACGGGGACGGTGTGTATGACTCCTAACTCGATCCATGTGACGGAAGAGGAACTCAGGCAGAACATGGCCGATTACAGAAAGAACGTGTGCGTAGTGCTCGACTGCAACGTAAAAACGGCAGACGACACGAGAAGACTGGGCATCGAAACGGGAGATTCCATCGCTCTTGAACCGAGATTTTGCATGTCGAACGGATATATAAAATCGAGATTTGTGGACGACAAAGCGTGCGCTGCCGTTTTACTCGCAGCGATGAAATGCATAAAAGAGAACGGGATCGCGCTGAAGAGAAAGGTGTATTTTTACTTTGCGCAATACGAGGAGATCGGACACGGGACAACGTGGCTTCCCGAGGGCGTAAAAGATTATCTGGCTCTCGATATCGCTCCGACAGGACCTGACCAGAATTCAGACGAGCGCAAGGTGTCGATCTTCGCGAAAGATTCGAGATTCCCTTATCACTGGGAGCTTACGAACGAGATAAGGGACACGGCGAGGGAGAGCGGAGTCGATTATGTGATGGACATTTTTACGCCTCACTACGGAACTGACGGAGACGGCTCTGTCATGGCGGGATACGATATAAGGCACGCGGCGATAGGCCCCGGAACATCGAACAGCCACGGCTACGAGCGCACTCATATAAACGGACTGAAAAACACATTCGCCCTCACAATGGCTTTTCTTGAAAGGTGATAGACAGGCAAATATTTAACTGACATCTTTTTTGTGGTAAAATATTTCCGCAATTTAACGGTGCGAAATTATGCTTTCGGAGGATCTGAAATGGCAAAAGACGCGAGCATAGAAAGAAAAAAACTGAAAGACGCGAAGAGGATAGTGATAAAGATCGGAACCTCTTCTCTCGTATATGAAAACGGATCGGCGAACCTGCGCAGGATAGGCGTTCTCGTGAGAGTTATCTGCGACCTTGTGAACAGGGAAAAAGAAGTGGTTCTGGTCACATCAGGAGCGATAGGAATAGGCAAATCAGTTCTGAATCTCGAAAAAAGACCGTCGACTGTTGAAGAAAAACAGGCTGTCGCGGCGGTGGGACAGTCAGTCCTCATGCACATTTACAATCAGCTGTTTTCAGAATACGGGCATACGGCGGCTCAGCTTCTTCTGACGAGAGACGTCACAGAAGATCCCGCTTCAAAGGTGCACGTCGAGCACACATTCGAAAAGCTCCTCTCGATGGGCATCGTACCTATAGTTAATGAAAACGACTCTGTGGCTGTTGAAGAAATCAAATTCGGCGACAACGACAATCTGTCATATGTGGTCGCGGGACTTGTGAAAGCGGAACTTTTGATCATTTTAACAGATACGGACGGATACTACGATAAAAATCCCAGCAAACCGGGAGCGGAGCTGTACCACAATATAACGGATCTCTCTGAAGAGATCGAAAGGGCGGCAGGCGCGTCGGAGAGCGGAAAAGGCACCGGCGGAATGCTCACTAAAGTTCACGCTTGCAGGCTTGCGGCGGACGAGGGGATCAATGCGGTCATCTGCAACGGCGAGGATCCCGAAGTGATCTTTAAAGTGATCGACGGCGATGAAGTCGGCACGATGTTCGTCAAAAAAACATAGCAGGGTGATTAAAATGGATATCTCATCATATCTCGAAGATTACGGTAAAAAGGCGAAAAAAGCATCATATTTGATGGCCTGCGCCGGAGGAGAAAAGAAAAACGAAGCTCTCGCCAAAGCGGCCGAACTTTTGAAGGAAAGAGCCGGATCTATAATCGCGGAAAATGAAAAGGACCTCAAAAACGCGATCGAAAACGGCATAAGGCCTCAGATGATCGACAGGCTCAGACTGACGGAGAAGAGGATAGACGATATGGCGACGGGAATTCACCAGCTCGTTGGGCTCAAGGATCCTGTCGGAGAAGTTATAGGCGGTGGGAGAAGGCCGAACGGTCTTGAAATAATCAAAAAAAGAGTGCCTCTCGGCGTTCTCGGAATTATTTTCGAGGCGAGACCGAACGTAACATGCGACGCGGCAGGTCTGTGCGTGAAATCGGGCAACGCGTGCATTTTACGAGGAGGAAAAGAAGCGATCCTTTCGAATCTCGCAATAGCCAAAGTGTTCAGAGAGGCTCTTGCTTTAAGCGGACTTCCCGAGGACGCTGTTCAGCTGATAGACAATACAGACAGAGAGATCGCGAACGGTATGATGAAACTCGATAATTATATCGATGTTCTGATACCGAGAGGCGGTGCAGGACTCATTAAAAACGTTCTCATAAATGCAACTGTTCCCGTCATAAGGACAGGTACGGGAAACTGCCACGTGTTCGTCGACGAATCAGCCGATCAGGATATGGCGGTGAATATTATAATAAATGCCAAAACGCAGAGGCCTTCGGTGTGCAACGCGGAGGAGTCGCTTCTCGTCCATAAAAATATCGCCGGAGAATTCCTCCCTAAGATCGCAAAGGAACTGATATCGAGGAATGTCGAACTTCGCGTTTGCGAAAGGACTGCTGAGATACTTAAAAAAGCCGGTATAGAACAGTTTGTTCCGGCGACGGAAGAGGATTGGGCAACTGAATACGACGACCTTATTCTCGCTGTAAGAGTGGTCGATTCGTGCGACGAGGCGATAGACCACATCAACAGATACGGAACGATGCATTCGGAAGCGATAATCACAGAATCGTATGAAAACGGGAAGCGTTTTACCGAGCAAGTAGACGCTGCGTGCGTGTATATAAACGCGTCAACGAGATTTACGGACGGATTTGAATTCGGACTGGGAGCAGAGATCGGCATAAGCAACCAGAAGCTCCACGCGCGCGGTCCCATGGGCCTCGAAGAACTTACGACGGTAAAATACATTATAAACGGAGAAGGTCAGATCAGAAAATGACACAAAAAAGATCCGAACCGTATGCTTTTTTCAGTGTTGCGGCAGATTATGTATATGACTCATGGGGAAGAGTCATAAGTACAAAGACAGGGAACGAATTTCAACTAAATCCGTCCTTACGGAC
>DBVT01000042.1:1366-5314 GCA_002308775.1 Mageeibacillus sp. UBA1257 | reverse complement strand
CCGACCGCGACGCCTGCTCCTACTCCGACCGCAACGCCTGCACCTACTCCGACTGCGACGCCTGTTCCGACGCCTACATCGGAGCCGATGAGCGTTTTACCCGAATACGAACCGCTTGAATACGGAAGGTCGACTCTTTCTGACGAAGATAAAATATATTATGACGATATAAGGGACGGAATGTTCGCGTTCCAGGACGTTATACAGATATCGAGGCCGCAGAACGGAACGCTCACGGCAGATGACGCGGGAGTTGCGAGACTTAAGAGGATCGGCGAATTTGTCATGGCGGATCACCCCGAAATTTTCTGGTACGGTACGACGATCGGCTTCCAGAGCATAGGCTCGACTTTGACGACATACAGAAGGCCGATGCTTTTTACGCAGGAGGAAGCGATCGAAAAGAAAGCGCAGATCGAGGGCATCGCGCTCGATATTTTGAATGAGATAAGAGACGTTCAGGGCGAGTATGAAGTAACCAAAGCGTTATACTCATATATCGCAAAAAATACGACATACAACCTGAACGCGGACTATATGCACACAATATACGCTGTTTTTGCAAACCACGAGGGCGTTTGCGACGGATACACGAAGGCCTTCCAGTACCTGCTGAATTACAGGGGCGTCGACAATATTTACCTGTGGGGTTATGTGGCCGAAGGAGCTCACGCGTGGTGCCTTGTAAGGAACGAAGGAAACTGGTATCAGACGGACGTGACATGGGCAGATCCGAGGGTCGCAATATCGAGTTTCACGCCGACTGAGGCTCAGGAGCAGAATCTGCAGAGAGATTATGTGACATATCTTTATTTGAATCTGACATCTTCCGAAATGTACGGTTTGAATCACACACTGGCGACAGCTTCGGCGATCGCTTCCTCGGGAGATTCGAACCCGCCTGTCGAGATCTATACGATACCGAGCTGCACGGCGACAGAGTGCAACTATTATGTAAAAGAAAGCCTGCTCTTTGACAGCTATGACGCAGAAGCGGTGACTGAAGCCGTTATATCAAATTTGAGGAGCCAACAGGGACCGCCCGATTCACTTGCGCTTGCGGATGTAAAATTCACAAACGACGAGGCGTGGGAGGATTTCAAGAATCATTTCAGGATCACTGCCGCCCTTTCAGGCGCGGAAATGAACTACGCAAACGCGACATATTCTTCATATGCCTCGGCGCGGATGAGAGTATTTATAGTTTTCTGGTGATTTTACTATAGTAAAAAAATGTGATCGGCACGGCGGTTTGCCCGTCAGTTGATTTTTATCGGAACGTCCGTGAGCAGCTGCATGTGCTCGCGGATCTTTTCAAGTTCGGCTTTGTCGGCAAAATTTTTGTCCTTGCAGGGAGGGTCGAGACCGAGATTTCCGTATTTTTCCACGCCGAGCGGATGGTACGGCTCGATATGTATCTCAATTACGTTTTTAAGGCCTCCGGCGAGCTCTGCAACGGCTTCAAAATGCTCGGGCCTTAAATTATACCCCGGAACGGAAGGAAGCCTTAAAACGGTTTTTACGCGGTCACAGCTGTCTGCAAGGCGAAGGTTGTCCATGATCTGTTCGAGGCCGACTCCGGTAAATTTTTTGTGCAGTTCCCCGTCCGTTTCCTTTATATCGAAAAGCAGCATATCTGTGTATCGCAGCACCTTTTCGAACTGCTCCCTCTTCGCAAAACCGGACGTTTCTACGCATGTGTGAAGCCCTTTCTGCTTGCAGAGCCTCAGTATTTCCGCAGTAAAATCAGCCTGGAAAAGCGGCTCGCCGCCCGATAACGTAACTCCCCCTCCGTCTGTGTAAAACGGCTCGTCCTTCATTACTTCCTCAACAGCCTCTTCCGCTGTTATCTCCCGTCCCGCGATCTCAAGCGCTCCGTAGAAGCAGTTTTCGGCGCAGATGCCGCAGGCTGTGCACTTCGTCCTGTCCAGGAGATGCCTGCCGTCTTCCGTTACAGTATGCGCTTTATTAGGGCATAAAACGGCGCATTTGCCGCAAGATACGCATTTTTCCGCGTAAAACATAAGCTGCGTCTCGCTGCTGAGCCCTTCGGGATTGTGGCACCAGGCGCACCTCAGAGGGCAACCTTTTAAGAAGACTGTCGTGCGGATGCCGGGACCGTCGTCGACGCAGAAATGCTGGATGTTGAATATTTTACCCGTGATGCTCTTTTTCGGAGCGTCCGCTGTTTCAGGTTTGTTCTGTTTGCTTTTTTCAGGCGCGGACATCGTAGATCGTGACCTCTCCCTTGCTGTAAGCGGGTTCGTAATTATCTTCGAGGTATTGAATCAGCGTTTTGTCGAGATTCGCGCGCTCGTATGAGGAAATGTATACGTAATCTATGCCGTATTCAGAAACTGCTTCGTCAAATTTCGACACGTTTGCGAAGATCTTCTTGAGCTCCGCCTCTCTTTCAGAATAGCCTACACCGTGGAAATAGAGGAATGTTCCCGCTCCGCAGAAAATATTTCTTCCGGAAAGACTCGAAACGGCATTGTTATGGTTGTTGTTGCAGAGGAAGAGCGAATCGGGCTCCGTGTTGTCCTTGATCCAGTCGCACGCATCGACCATATCAGCCGAATAAAGCTGGTATGAGTACGGTCTGTAACCGGAAACCACCTCTCTCGCTATCGTAAATCCTGCCGCGTTCGTGCAGATCAGCATAACAACTATCGCTATCGCGACGCGACCTTTCAGCCCTTTCAGCTTCCGGTAGCACTCGATCATGAAATCCGCGACGATTATCGCGGTAAAAATGTACCACACGAGGAACAGCTTGTTATTGTCGTAGTCGTTGGGCTGGAACACGAAAAATTCCGCGATCAGGAAGATCAGCATCGCGCCGGTGTACATCGCTTTTTTCTTTTTGTCGACCGATATGAAAGCCGCCGGTAAAATGAGAAGCACCAGGCCTATGTTTTTTACCCAGAACCAGATCGGATTGTCCGTCGTGTTACACCAGTCGTAGTGATATCTGACGAATGATTCGCCCACTGCGTTGAAGGTCCATTTGATTATCTGCGGAAGAGAAAGCGCGAGCGCCGGAATTCCGAACGAAAGCCAGCCGAAAACCGTTTGTTTGCCGAATCTGTCTCTGACGCAGCTGTAGATTATCCAGCAGATCGCGATAAGACCTGTCGCAAAATACGAGTGCGTGTGGATCATCGGCATGAGGCCTGCGACGATACCTGCAAGAAGGTAATATTTTAAGCCTTTTTTCTCGAAAACCGCGTTATAAAGGAGCCAGAGAGCGACGAAAAGAGCCATCCAGCCGAACAATGTCGCCCTTTGCGGGAGCATCATATCCACCATCGCATTCGTCCACCTGATATTCGAATATGATTTTCCCGAGTTCACGAGGTTCGTAGGCGTGTTGTAAAACGCGGTGAATATGCGTGTGAAATTCGATTTGTCCTCTTTCGTAACGTGATCGAGGAAATATATCAGTCCGAATCCTCCGTTCAAAAAGAACAGCGTAAAAGCGACCGCTGTTTTTGATGTTTTCTTAAGCACGGACGATGCCAGGAACCAGAATCCGAGGAAGACCTGCGCAAACGCGAAGAACATCGGCAGCATATATGCCACGCGAAGAGACGCCCCGAAAAGGTAAACTGACGACGAGACCGTGTCGCAAAGGAACGGATAGTTCAGCGCCGCTCCCGGTAAAATGCTGTATTCGGGCGGGAACATCCCCTGCTCCGCGATACTCGTGATGAAGCCCAGATGCATATTCATGTCGCCGTATGTGCACTGTCCCGTGTAATACGCTCCGTCAACTTCCGTCAGTGTGTGACTCGGCAGCGTAAAAATCGGGAAGAGCATGAACACGCACACAAAAATGATCATAACAAGCTCATCGGCCGTGATGTATCTGAATATATTGAATTTTTTGGAATTTGTCTTGTTGGGTGTCGGAGATCCTTCCGACGGTGTTGTTTCCGTATTTTC
>DBVT01000042.1:1214-1342 GCA_002308775.1 Mageeibacillus sp. UBA1257 | reverse complement strand
ATTTCGTACGGGTGTTTTTTTTCGTATATTTTACGCCAGACGAATGCTCCCGCGACTATCAGAAGCGTCATGCCCATGCCGCAGACGTGAGACAATCTTGTGAAGCCGAAAATGAATGAAAACGGCAC
>DBVT01000042.1:0-1147 GCA_002308775.1 Mageeibacillus sp. UBA1257 | reverse complement strand
TGAACAGAAAAAATGCCGTGAATATTCCCAAACCTATGTAAAACAGAAACAGTAATACGCCCCACATATCGAAGACCTCTTTGCTTTTTTGTCTCTTATCGCAGCTTCATTTTCTCTTAAACGTCTGCCTTCATCCGCCGTTTAGTTTACTACATACGCCTCTTTTTTGCAAGATACGGCCGTTTTTTCGAAAACGTTCAAAAAAAACATTTTGTGGTTTTTCCACTTTTCGATTGTTCTTTTTGCGCTTTTTTGCCGCCTGTGGAAAACTTGTGCAAAACTTTTCCACACAGCCCTTTTCTGTGGAAAAAAGACGTTTGACCAGGCTCAAACCCCGAGTTATCCACAGATTTCTCCACATTAACAATTATTTCGACAAAAAAAGTTTTCCACAGCTGTGCAAAAACGTGTTGATTCAAACGAGTGTTCGCCGTTATTTTTGCCTTTTCTTGTGTTTTGGTTTTGTCCCCTGTGGATTGCCTGTGGAAAACTTTTGCTCAACTGTTTATGCCTTTGTTCTTTTGTCACATTTTGTCACACGTAAAATGTGCAGGAGATCTTAAAAAGCAGATGATCGAAAGTTTGCGCGTTCTCGCGCGCATCGTTATATGTATCATTTGAATGCGGTCGCGCACGTTCCGCGCCATCCCGTTCTGATTCCGGATAAAGAAAGAGAGCTCTGCGCACATATGCGCAGAGCCCTCATATAATCCGGCAGCTTCATATTTTCACAGGCCGTCGCCAGCCAACTATCGTCTGCATCAGAGAGCTTAACTGCCGTGTTCGGGATGGGAACGGGTGTGTCCTCTCCATTATCACCACCGGAATGGTTGAAAGTACTTTTGCTCGTACCTTCAAAATCGAATAACGATCAGATCATCTCCTAAGATGTTCCTCTTTCTTTGACGTCTCTTCTTGCCTTTTCTTGGTCAAGCCCTCGACCTATTAGTATCGCTCCGCTCAATACATTACTGCACTTACACTTGCGACCTATCAACCACTTAGTCTTTGTGGGGTCTTACTCTTGCGATGGGATATCTCATCTTGGGGTCGGTTTCACGCTTAGATGCTTTCAGCGTTTATCCGCTCCGAACTCGGCTACCCGGCTGTGCTTCTGATGAAACAACCGGTGCACCGGAGGTTCGTC
>DBVT01000047.1:7904-8201 GCA_002308775.1 Mageeibacillus sp. UBA1257 | reverse complement strand
GAAGGCGCTAAGATGGAATACGAAGCAATAGTCCCCGGCGACGGTATCGGCGACCATCCTGCATACAACATCCTCACAGAAACGAAGAAAGCTCTTGAGACGATCGGTATCACACTTACGATCAATGACCCTTCAGACTCAAATATCCTTTGGGATGCACTTGACGCAGGAACACAGAACTTCTGGACAGCAGCTTGGGGCGCAACAGTTGACCCCGATATGTATCAGATATATCACAGCTCCAATGTTGTAGGTGTTGAAGGTTCATCTGAATCCAACCACTACAGGATCCAGGAT
>DBVT01000047.1:6989-7853 GCA_002308775.1 Mageeibacillus sp. UBA1257 | reverse complement strand
TACAAGCAGTGCCTTGACATCATCATGGATTGGGGCGTTGAGATTCCTACGTACCAGAGACAGAATGCTATCATATTCAGCCCTGAGAGAGTAAATATGAAAACAGTTACTCCTGACATCACAACATTCTGGGGTTGGATGAATGACGTTGAACTTCTCGAAATGAACCCCGTTGAGAAATAATTTTTAAACAAGTTTAATAAGTCCGGCAAGCACCGTTATTCGGTGCTTGCCGTAACTTTAATCACTAAGGAGATTTGTTATGGGAAAGTTTATAGTAAGGAGATTATTGCTTTGCGTTGTAATTTTCTTCTTTGCGATGTTCCTGATTTATATATTGATATACAACCTTCCTTCCAGCTATGTTGAGACGACCGCGAGAGAACTTTCAGCTGCTACGGCGAAGATGGGCGGTAAAACGTATAAAGAATGGCTGGAACAGCTGAATCACGACTACGGAATGGACAAAGGCGTTTTAGGAGGCTTTTTTACATGGCTCGGGAACGCTTTGAGAGGAAACTTCGGCGACAGCTGGAAATGGAATATGAGCTGTACCGAGAAGTTTTCAAAAGTTATTTGGAACAGTTTTGCTCTCGGAGTGATCTCATTTGTCTTTGAGATAATCATTGCTATTCCTCTCGGAGTCGTGGCTGCAAGAAAGCAATACAGCATCACAGACTATACCGTAACAGTTATTTCTCTTGTGGGTATTTCGCTTCCGACATTCTTCGTGGCGACAGTTCTTAAACTTGTATTTTCGATCAAGCTTGGGTGGTTCGACATAAGCGGTATGCACAGCAGAGATTTTATCGCAGGAACCACATCGCAATGGGAAGCATTCCTCGATTTGGCAAAACATTTTGT
>DBVT01000047.1:0-6957 GCA_002308775.1 Mageeibacillus sp. UBA1257 | reverse complement strand
AATATGCTTGAAGTCCTCAACGCCGACTATATCAGAACGGCAAGGGCGAAGGGTCTTCCCGAGAGCAAGGTCATCGGATACCACGCATTCAGAAACACATTGATACCTGTCGTAACATTGCTGGGCGGA
Source organism: Mageeibacillus sp. UBA1257 (assembly GCA_002308775.1). Classification (GTDB taxonomy): domain Bacteria; phylum Bacillota; class Clostridia; order UBA1212; family UBA1257; genus UBA1257. The sequence continues at coordinate 6,828 of DBVT01000047.1, read as the reverse complement.
ACTCTTCCGAGTCTTTTCTCCGGAGCTCTTATCACTGAAACACTGTTCTCGATAGAAGGTATCGGATACACATCATATTATTCAATGACAGGCGGAGATATTCCTTTTACTATGTTCTATCTCGCACTGATGTCTGTACTTACGTTGCTCGGAAACCTGATTTCCGATATACTCTACGCGGTCGTCGACCCGAGAGTACGTGTGAATTGAGGTGAAAGCAATGGCAGATAATAAAGAAAACAGAAATTCCTTAAATGAAAAATTAAAATTGAAAGAAGCAGAAGAGGCTTTAAATAATACTGTAGACGAAAACAAGCCTCTTGCTCTCGATGACGCTCAGCGAGTAAAAGTTCTCAGCCCGGCAAGACTTGTCGCAAAGAGATTTTTCAGAAACAAACTCGCGATCATCGGTCTTGCGATCCTCATATTTATGTTTGGATCGTCATTCCTGGGACCGTTATTTTATCCATACGGTCAAATTGACAAATTCTCGACTGTTAACGCACTTGATCTTGATTACGCGGTCTGCGGTGAACTGTCATCATATACAAGCTTTTTACTCATTGAAAACGACGTTACAAAAGACGTCAAAAACTACATTGACTCTTTCGTAAAGGAAATGGAAGGAGAAGGCGTCGAGACAAAGCAGTTTGAAAGAAACGGAAACACTTTCATCGTAAGAAAACTCGGAGACAGAGTTTACAAACTGTTCCTGAAGGGATACGAGATCGCCGCCATAGACCCTCTCACAGGCGATATTTCAAGCGGAGATGTTTCACCTGAAGTTGCGCAGAAGGTCAAAGAAGCAGTTCTCGCGGAGCAAGGGTCGTTTGATCTTGACGGCAGAACATATACTATTATTATGAAGTCGAAGACAAAGATGCAGCTGTTCGTGCTCCTTCCTGATGAAGAAGCAGTTTCTGCGATCCTCTCCACAAGATTCGTCATAAACAAACTCGGACAATCTGAAGATATCGAAGATCAGATGAAGCTGGCGATCTATGAAGCGATCTACGGAGAAAGAGAATTCGAATACAACGGAGCAAAATATAAGATCGTTTCAGACGAGGACGATAACCTCTTCGTACAGAATGAAGCAGGTGAAAACTTCCTCGGTATAGGTCATTACTCAATAAGAGAAACAGACGGTAAAGACACATTCACGATCGATTTTAAGAATACATTCTCAGAAGTTGTTGACGAGATGGAATCAAAGGGCGAGAGGACAGGAGAGTTCGAATACGAAGTTCCCCAGCTGAATCCCGAAACAAAGGCATATAACCTTGACGAAAACGGCAACATAATCCTGGAAAAAGAAAAACTCACCGTAACAAGAAAAGAAGTCGCGGGAGAAGTGAGATATTACGCGGGATATCATATGAGAAGAGAAGTCCTCGATATCTACGGGGCACCTTCCAAAGAGCATATTCTCGGAACAGACGGCGACGGCTACGACGTTCTCGCAAGAATAATGTACGGCGGCAGAATTTCGCTCATAGTCGGTTTCATTGTCGTTTTCCTTGAAACCATCATCGGCGTCATTATGGGCGGTATCGCAGGTTTCTTCGGAGGCTGGGTAGATACTCTGATAATGAGACTTGTCGATATATTCTACTGCATTCCTACGATGCCTATTATGATCATAATCGCGTCAGTGTTTGATGAACTCAAGATGCCTCCTTATGAGAGACTTATTTGGATGATGGTCATCCTCGGCGTTCTCGGCTGGTCCGGAATCGCGAGACTCGTAAGAGGCCAGATCCTTTCTCTCAGAGAGCAGGAATTTATGGTCGCTGCGGAAGCTACCGGACTCAAAACGAGCAGAAGAATATTCAAACACCTCGTACCTAACGTAATGCCTCAGCTGATAGTATCGATGACAATGGGCCTCGGCGGCGTCATTTTAACTGAGTCGACACTGTCTTACTTAGGTCTCGGTGTAAAACATCCTCTGGCCACATGGGGAAATATCATCAACTCGGTTTCGACTATCGAAGCTATGAAAAATTACACATACATCTGGATACCGGTCGGTATTCTGATCTGTCTGACGGTTATAGCGTTCAACTTCGTGGGCGACGGTCTGCGTGACGCATTTGACCCGAAGATGAAGCGTTGATTTTTCGGCGGACAGGAGAATAGATATGGCAAAGAGAAAAAATACAGCATATATATCAGGCAAAGAATCCCACTACATTTCCAAGAGGAATCGTAAGATAACAAAAAAACTTGACAAAGAGAGGGATAACGCCAACAAAGATCCGCAACTTTATATGACCAAGATGCATGATGAGAACAACGTAGTTGAACTCGATAATGTCTGCACATACTTTTTTACAGATATCGGCGTAGTAAGGGCTGTTGACGGTGTATCGTTCAATATACCCAAGAAGACCACTGTAGGCGTCGTGGGCGAGTCGGGATGCGGAAAGAGCGTAACGTCTCTTTCACTTATGCAGCTCCTCCAAAGACCTACAGGACAGGTCGTAGGCGGCGAGATCAGACTGAACAATGACGACGGAACTGCTTACAATATAGTCAATACTCCTACGAAAATAATGCAGGAGATCAGAGGCAACAAGATGTCAATGATATTCCAGGAGCCTATGACCAGCCTTAACCCTGTTTTCAAGATCGGAGCTCAGGTAAACGAAGTTATCGAACTTCACAACCCCGATATGTCAAAGGAACAGGTAAGAGAAAGAACACTCGAAATGCTCAAAATGGTCGGGATCGCGAATGCGGAAGGCGTGTACGATATGTATCCGCACGAGCTCTCCGGCGGTATGAGACAGAGAGTAATGATAGCTATCGCGCTTGCGTGCAGCCCGAAGCTTATAATAGCTGACGAGCCTACTACCGCGCTCGACGTTACGATACAGGCTCAGATCCTCGATCTTTTGAGAAGCCTGAAAGACAAAATAAACAGTTCGATAATGCTCATCACTCATGACCTCGGTGTTATCGCCGAAATGGCTGACTACGTCGTTGTTATGTACGCGGGCAGAGTTGTTGAAAAGGGAACAGCGGACGATATATTCCATCATCCTTGTCATCCTTATACGATCGGTTTGATGAAATCAAAACCTGTTGTAGGAAAGAAAGTGGATGCTCTGTACAATATACCGGGCAGCGTTCCGAACCCGATCAATATGCCTGACTATTGCTATTTTAAAGACCGCTGTGAATTCTGTATGGAAAAATGCTCGGGAGAATATCCTCCGGAGATCAAGATCAGCGACACGCATATCGTATCCTGCTACAGGTTCATCGATGAAGGCGAAATAGTCGGCAGACCTAAAATCATAGATGTGGAGGAACTTTGATTATGAGTGAAATGAATGTTAATCAGGAACAAAATAACGACGTTCTTCTCGAAGTAAAACATTTGAAGAAATATTTCCCGATAAAGTCGAGCTTTTTAAGACTTGTTGTCGGAAACGTAAAGGCTGTTGACGATATCTCTTTTACGATCAGGAAAGGAACGACGATGGGTCTCGTCGGAGAGTCAGGCTGCGGAAAATCGACAGCAGGAAGAACGATACTCAGACTGCTCGATAAGACATCCGGAGAAGTTCTTTTTAACGGACAGGAGCTGTTCAAACTCTCCAAGAAAGAACTCAGAAAAATGCGTCCGAAGATCCAGATAATCTTCCAGGATCCGTATTCGAGTCTTTCGCCCAGAATGCCTATCGGTGAAATAATAGGTGAGGCGGTAAGAGAGCATGAGATCGTTCCCAAAGAGGAATACGACGACTATATCACGAGAATAATGAAAGCCTGCGGACTTCAGGAATATCACAAGGACAGATATCCTCACGAGTTTTCAGGCGGTCAGAGACAGAGAATATGTATCGCGAGAGCGCTTGCGCTGAACCCTGACTTTATAGTATGCGACGAGCCCGTATCTGCCCTTGACGTTTCCATTCAGGCACAGATAATCAACCTGCTCAAGCAGCTTCAGAAAGAATTTGGGCTCACATATCTGTTCATTTCTCACGACCTTTCAGTCGTAGAGCACATTTCAGATACAGTAGGCGTCATGTACCTCGGGACTCTCGTTGAATATGCCGAGACGGAAAAGATCTTCTCGACTCCTCTGCATCCTTACACTAAGGCTTTGTTCTCGGCTATCCCTGTCCCTGATCCGGATTACAAGATGGAGAGAATAGTTCTCGAAGGAAGCATTCCTTCACCTGCGAATCCGCCTAAGGGATGTAAATTCCACACCAGATGCGCAATATGCCAGGAAAAGGGTATGAAGATCTGCGAGAAAGTCGAGCCTCCCTATAAGGAGATCGAAGAAGGTCACTTCTGCGCATGCCACCTCTATGACACGCCTGAAGAACTCAGAGAGTTCGAGGAAAAGATGGCTGAAATGGAAGTTCAGGAAGCGGCTGAAGCGGCCAAAAAGCATAAGAAGAAGAAAAACAATTAAGACTGGACTGAAGCACTGAATGTCAAAAAAGAAGAAAGACGATTTTGAAGATGACGGAAGAGTCATCGCGAATATGAACGTCGACGGTATGCCCTGGTACGCAAGGCACGCCAAGAAGCAGGAAGGCGAATCACAGGATCTCCACAAGCTGACGAAGAAGGAAACATTCCATTTGATCCTCGGAGTCATCGGAGCGGCGCTTTTGGTGGCGGCTATTTTCATAGGAGGCTATCTGCTTTTCATTCTTTTCTGCGAACACGTCTGGTTCAAATGATCAAAAAGTTTTCAGGGGACTGCCTGTGTCATCGACACGGGCGGTCTTTTTTTATGACAAAAAAATAAGTGCCCGATTTTTTACATGAATTATTATTTTATTAGTTTGAATAAAATATCCAAAAAAATACTGAAAAATAAATAAATAAAAAATATTGATATTTCAGGTAATATTTTCCGGGAAATGACCTCGCAGTATTAATATCATTTCGTGATCTGTAAAATGGCAATTGAATTATTTTTTACAAAGACCGATCGGAGGATAACAAAAATGCACGAATCATTGACAATGGCAGTTGCGCACGCAAAGAAAGTACTGGAGGACGCTTATCCGTTCAGAAAACTCGACCTGTCATGCTGCAGCGAAAAAGTAAAAAGACAAATAAAAGAAGCGCAGGAAAAATTAGCGCCTGAATTCCCGTACATTAATGTGGAAAATGAATTCGCAGAGGCATCCCTTCCCGCAGTTCAGAAAAAGAAGGACGAGGAAAAAGAGAAAAATGACAGATGTCTCGCTGTTTCATTATTCATTCTCGGAAACATCGGCGAGCAGGATAAAAGTGAATTGCCGAAGGAAGTGAGCAGGGACGTCAGGACAGGGAAATATATTATACCTGAGACTATGTATGACGAGAAGGAAGTCGGAAGCGCATTTGAGATCGTAAGAAGAAGGATGAATAAAACAAATGACGCGGATGATGAACGGTTCCGCAAACTATACGGTCTTGTCCCGGACGAGATCAAGGAAAACTGCGCAAATAAAGCGAGAGAGAAGATCGGTAACGTATTTAAACAGTTTCTTACGGTAAAAAACGAAAACAGACGAGAAGAGAAGAAGATCTGCAGATCGATCGTCAGACTCTCGGAGCAGTATGAAATGATAAAAAAAGAAGCTGAAAGGGAGGCTGCGATGCCGTTTATCAGTGAAAAGAACAATTTTACCGTGAGAAAGGCCGATTTTTCGAATCCGCAGGCCGCAAACGAGGCTATGATGAGATTGCTGGACAAAGAAGTCCAGATCGCGCAGAAGGTCGATGAGCTGCTCGGAGATAAATTTGACAAGAATCGGGTGAATGAAGGATTTTTTAATGCGAAAAGCGCAGGAGAAGGTATAACGATCGAAGATCCGTTTGAATTCATTTTCGGCGTTTTTGCGTTGGAAACAGAGGATGATATAGTTGTTTTGCCCAATATGATGAAAAATGTCTGCCTCGATGCGGCAATCAATATGCTTCCCTGGAATACGAAAGACAAGCCCTTAATAGAAACAGTCTGTGCAGGAAACGACCGCATTTTAACAGCAAAAACCCTTTTTGAAAAGAATATAACGGTGAAAACCGTACCGGGAAGGACAGGACTGTTGAAGGATACGATCAATCTCGGGCAGCTGATCTATCATCTTACAGGGGTCGTTTTAAGCGGCCGGGAGGATCATTTAAGTGTATCTGATGATCGCAGCGGGCGTTTTGCGCAGATCGATATCATGTCAACCGTCATGTGCAAACTGAGCCGCGACAGGAGATGCGAGCTCGCTTTGAAAACAAAAGAGCAGGACATAGAGGCAAAAGAAAGAACCATCGTAAAATACTCAGAGGAGATCGCCTCGCTCAAAAAGGAAAACGCAAGACTTCTGCACATTCTGAAAGAAAAGGACAAAAGGATCGAAGCTCAGGCAACCGAAAAAGAAGACCTTAAAAAGGAAAACAAAGCGCTTCAAGAGGTCATTTATAAAATGGGTCAGGAGGAGAGAGCAGAAAGCGTCTCGGAAAACGAAACGTTATGTGAGACAGAAAAAGACCCGGGAAGGGACATATTTCCTCTCAAACCGAAAGGAAAGGTAGTTGTGTTCGGCGGCCACGACTCATGGCTTCGTGAGATAAAAAAGCTTGTTGAAGGAGTCAGATTCGTAAGGCCGGAGACGAGGATCGACATATCCCTCGTAAAAAATGCAGACGTGATCTGGGTCCAGACGAATGCGATCCCTCACATGCAATATGACAAGATCCTCGACCTTACCAGGACGAACGGAATACCGCTGAAATATTTTGCATCCGCGAGCGCGCAAAGATGCGCAAAACAGCTCGGAGGCTTCGAAAAAAGTTAACAATTATAATAAA
>DBVT01000021.1 GCA_002308775.1 Mageeibacillus sp. UBA1257 | reverse complement strand
AGTTGTAGCCTTCCCATGTCATGAAAGCGATCAGGATGTTTCTGCCGAGAGATATCTCGCCGTGATCAGTCGAAGGACCGTCAGCGATGACCTGCTCTTTTTCAACTCTTTCGCCCTCTTTGACGACGGGTTTCTGGTTGATGCATGTGCCCTGGTTCGATCTCATAAATTTGATCAGATTATATCTGTCGACTGTTCCGTCGTCTCTCTCTATCGTTATGCAGCGTCCCGTAACGTCAGTTACCGTTCCGGCTTCTTTAGCGAGTACGACTGCGCCGGAGTCTTTTGCGGCTTTGTATTCGATACCTGTTGCAACTATGGGTGATTCCGCGCGGAGAAGAGGTACTGCCTGTCTCTGCATGTTACAACCCATCAGTGCACGAGATGCGTCATCGTTCTCGAGGAACGGTATCATAGCTGCAGCGACAGATACGACCTGCTTAGGCGATACGTCCATATAGTCAACTCTTGCGGGCTCTACTTCGAGGAAGTCGGCCTTGTAACGGCAGACGACCTTCTTACCTGTGAATCTGCCATCTTCATCGAGCGGAGAGTTTGCCTGCGCGACGATGTATTTATCTTCTTCGTCTGCCATCAGGTAATCTATCCTGTCCGTAACGACGCCATTTTCCTTGTCGTATTTTCTGTAAGGAGCCTCGACGAATCCGTGTTCGTTGATCCTTGCGTATGTACTGAGCGATCCGATAAGTCCGATGTTAGGACCTTCAGGTGTCTCTATCGGGCACATACGGCCGTAATGTGTATAGTGAACGTCTCTTACTTCAAACGTGGCTCTGTCTCTGTTCAAACCGCCGGGTCCCAGAGCGCTCAGTCTTCTCTTGTTTGCGAGCTCTGCCAGAGGGTTTGTCTGATCCATAAACTGTGAAAGCTGTGAAGATCCGAAGAACTCTTTGATAGCAGCTATAACGGGTCTTGTATTTACCAGCATCTGAGGTGTCACAGAATCGGGATCCTGCATTGCCATCTTCTCTTTAACGCCGCGCTCCATTCTTGCGAGGCCTATTCTGAACTGGTTCTGGAGAAGCTCTCCGACGCATCTGATCCTTCTGTTTCCGAGGTGGTCTATATCGTCGAAGTTGCCGAGATCGTATTTGAGGTTGAGCAGATAGTTGAACGATGCGATGACATCGAAAGGAGTAGCGTGCTTCGGAACGAGTTCCGCGACGTTATCAGAAATGATCTTCTTAAGAAGCTCGGAGTTCCCGTTTGCTTCCATCATGAATTCCTGGAGAGTCGGCAGGTAAACTCTTTCCGTTATACCGACTTCCTTGGGATCGAAATCAACGTATCCGTCCAGTTTGACTGTGTTGTTTCCTATGACCTTGAGGGGGCGCTGGATGGTCGTGACATAAACTTCGTTGATGCCGGCGTCCTGGATAGCGTTCGCAGTCTCTTCGTCGATGGTTTTTCCTGCCTCGACGAACATTTCGCCCGTTTCGGGATTGATAACGTCAGCCGCGGCAGTGCAGCCCGCGATCCTCGAAGCGAGAGAGAGTTTTTTGTTGTATTTATATCTTCCGACTTTTGCGAGGTCGTATCTTCTCGCGTCGAAGAACATTCCGTATATGAGCGTCCTTGCGCCGTCGACTGTGGCAGGCTCGCCGGGGCGAAGTCTTCTGTAAATGTCGATGAGGGCCTTATCCGTGGAATCGTTCTGGTCCTTATCGAGAGTGACGACGATCCTGTCATCCGTCAGATACTTTTCCGTAGCGTCTCCTCTGTACTGCGGAGCGAGTTTTTCATTATCGACCGAGAGAAGTTCGAAAATGTCTTCATTCGTTCCGTATCCGAGAGCTCTTAAAAGGATCGTCGCGGGGATCTTTCTGTTTTTATCAAGTCTGCAGTAGATGATATCACTGTTGTCGATCTCGTACTCAAGCCATGCTCCTCTGTTGGGAATAAGCGTTGTGCTTGTGATGTGCTTGCCTTTGATCTTGTCGTACGATGTCTCATAATAGACGCCCGGCGAACGTACCAGCTGGCTGACGATAACACGCTCGGCACCGTTCATGATAAACGTTCCGTTGTCCGTCATTTTGGGAAAATCGCCGAAGAAGATCGTGTCTTCTTTAATGATGCCCGTTTCCTTGTTAAAAATACGCACCTTGACTTTCAGCGGTGACGCGTATGTCGCGTCTCTTTCCTTACATTCTTCGATCGTGTAAGTCGTTTTGTCTTCGATAACGTAATCGACGAATTCAAGCTGAAGGTTTCCCGAATAATCCATGATCGGGGAGATGTCACCGAACACCTCTTTAAGACCTTCCTTTATGAAGTTGTCGTACGAGTTTTTCTGAACGGCAATAAGGTTCGGCATGTCCAGGACTTCCGTGATCCTCGAATAGCTCTTACGCTTGTTCTTGCCGTAATACACATCGTGTACATTCACCATAAAGATAATCACCTCAAAAATTTATTTTAGGTTTCCGATGTAAAACCGCCGCATAACGGCTGTCTTGCATATGCATGCCCCGTTTGCTATAATTTTTACGGAAAAAACGACCGTAAAAACTTTCTCTCTGCGTTCGGGAAAATGCAAAGCAATTTAATAGTTTAACACGCAGAGTGCAACGAGTCAAGCACTTTTTGCTAAAATCGGCCTAAAAAATTGGAGTTTTTTATGAGATATATAAATTTGAAGGCTTTCGCGAAGATCAATCTCGCTCTTGACATCGTCGGAAAGGACGAACAAGGTTATCATATGCTCGAAACGGTGATGAAAACAGTCGATCTTTCAGACAGTATATTTACCTGCACGGAGGAAGGAATATCCAAACTTGCCTTTTACGCGGATGCGAAAACGGCTGATAGTTTAAAAGATACCTTTACAAAAATGAAAGCGACGGGGAAAAAGATAGTCGTTGCGTCTGATAACCGCGCACTTCCGACGGGAGAGAAAAATCTCGCCTATAAAGCCGCCTCTTTATTCTGCGAAAAAACGGGCTATGACAGAGAAATATTCATTTATATAGTAAAAAAGATCCCTGTTGGCGCAGGTCTGGGAGGAGGGAGTTCCGATGCGGCTGCCGTTTTAAAAGCCCTGAACAATCTGGCTCGCTTCCCTCTCGAGCCTGCGGAGCTTCGCGAGATCGCGTCACAGGTGGGCTCCGACGTTCCGTTTTTCATGTCCGCCAGACCGGCATATGCCACAGGCCGCGGCACGGAGATAAAAAGACTTCCCGTTCTTCCTCCGCTCAGCATCGTTCTCGTAAAACCTTCGATTTTTTCTTCAACTGCCGAAGCATATACGGATTACGACTGTACGGAAATACCGGAAGACGCTCATCCCGACTGCGAAAGGCTCATAAGAAATCTGCTCAAAAGGGACGTTGCCGGCGCTGCCGCCGATATGAAGAACGTGCTGGAATATCCTGTTTTTAAAAAATATCCGCTGCTTGCGAAAATAAAAAAAGAAATGCTCTCCCGGGAAGGCGTTTTAACCGCTTTTATGACAGGCAGCGGTTCAACTATAGTGGGTCTTTTTGAAAATTCAAAATACGCAAAAGAGGCCGAGAAGCATTTTCTCGGACTTTCGCATCAGGCATTTTACGTCACCTGATCAATTGTCAAACGGTCGTTTCACTTGTGGTACGCTTCGTTGTTTATTATCTTTTCTGCCCTGTACAGTTGCTCGAAAAGGATGAATCTTGCCATCTGATGAGTAAAAGTGAGTTTTGACATGCAGAATCTGAAGTCGGCTCTGTCTGTTATTTCGGGCGATATCCCCTCAGCTCCTCCTATTACGAAGCATATGTGAGAATATCCGTCAGTCGCCGTTTTGTCTATCAGCCCGGCGAGTTTCGGAGAATCGATTTCCTTCCCCGCGAGGTCCAGAGCGACGATATATGCCTTTTCGGGGAGCCTTTTAAGCTGGGATTCTCCCTCTTCCTTTACGGACTTTCCCTCGGGAAGCTCGATGACTTCTATCTGCGCAAAACGGGAGAGCCTCTTGGAATAATCGGAGATCGCGTCCCTTAAATACTGCTCTTTTATTTTACCTATTGCGAGGACCGTGAATCTCATTTTTCTTCCTCCCAGAGACCTGAAACAAAATACATCAGCACTGCCCACGTGTACAGTGAGAAGGCGTTTCCGAAGCTGTCCGTGCCCCTTTTCAGCGTCTTGCGCGCTTCTTCTCTGTCCATCAGGTAAAAATCTCCGAACAGTTCCGTGCCCGTTATGTTTTCATGAGAGAGGTCTTTAAGGTCGTTTTTGTCTATGATCGCGCAAACTAACGCATTGCTCTCATCAGTCATTCCGGGAGAGCTGAATGTCAGCGGACAGACAGTGAATAAATGGTCTTTATCTGTTATTTTTACGCCTGTTTCTTCGAATATTTCTCTTTTTGCCGTCTCGATCAGCGGATCCTTCGCACATTTGTCAGATTCATCGATAAGCCCCGCGGGCGGACTGAGTAAAAATCTTCCCGCCGGATATCTGAACTCTCTCGACATAAGCAGCTTTGGCTCTTCGTTTTCGTCAGATCTGACTATTATTATGCACGAAACCGCGTCCGGGATCATTTTTTTGAATTCCTCGTCCGTTTTTACGGCGGCGAGATCGTCTTCGTTTCTTCTGGTTGCCTCAAAGTAATGTTTGCCCGGAGCGTATTGAAGATCGAAAAGCTTGATGAACTTTCCGTCATACAGTTTTTTGACATTCTCTTTTTCGATTTTCATGGGTGTACGCTCCGTTTCGATTCTGATCGTTTAATACGTAATATATGTGCCGCCTGTGCCCAGGTCAAGTCTCTTTTTAATCTTCTATGCAGATCATCTTCATCGGGACGTCCCTCTTCGCGACGTACACGGATACCTCTTTGCCGTTTTCAAATCCGCGGTCCCTGAGCTTTGAGCACAAGGTGTCATACGCAAGCGTAGGAGTGTTGTTTTCATGGCTCAAATGGCCCAGAACTATTATTTTTGTCCCTTTTTCAGCCAAATATGAAGCAAACTCTGAAGCATTGTCATTTGACAGATGGCCGAGATCGCCTGCGATCCTCATCCGGAGATCCCTCGGATAGCTTCCGAATTTCAGCATATTGAGGTCGTGATTCGATTCGAGGAGCACGAGCTCGCTTCCTTCGATATTATCACAGATCTCCCTCGTGATATGCCCGATATCCGTCGCGACTGCCAGCTTGTGTCCGTTTGTGCAAAATGTGTAAGCCACCGGTTCCGCCGCGTCGTGAGGCGTCCTGAACGGTTTTACGATAATATCTCCTATGTTAAAAGATCCTTTTTCGGGATCGATTATTTTTTTGTTGTTTTCGTCTATTTTACCCACGTACATATTGTCCCAGGTCCCTTTTGTCGCGTATACAGGCACGTGGAATCTGCGCGAGACTATCCCCGCGCCCTGGATGTGATCGCAGTGCTCGTGCGTGATCAGAAGAGCGTCGATATTCTGTCCGCGCTCTCCGAAAGCGCAAAGAGAATCCTCGATCTTTTTGCCCGAAATACCCGCGTCTATTAATATTCTTGTTGTTTCCGTTCCGATAAAAATGCAATTGCCGCTGCTCCCGCTGGAAAGGCTGCAAAATCTGATCATGGTACATTTCCTCCGCCGTCAGATCATTCCGCCCTGTCGTCCACTCTGGTGATATCAGCGCCCAAGTTTCTCAGTTTCTTTTCGAAATCCGCATAACCTCTGTCGATGTAATTGATATCGTACACTTCGGAGCGCCCTTCGGAAGCAAGAGCCGCTATAACGAGCGCCGCTCCCGCTCTCAGATCGGGGCATCTCACTGTCGCTCCCCTGAGTTTTCTGTTTCCGGAGATCATCGCGACTTTATTGTTCACATTTATACTTGCTCCCATCCTGTTGAGATCGTCCACATACTGGAATCTCGATTCCCAGACGCCCTCCGTGATCGTGCTCTCTCCGTCAACGAGCGACAAAAGGGTCGTCATCTGCGGTTGCAGGTCTGTCGGGAAACCGGGATAAGGCATCGTTTTAATTTTCGTTGCGCACATACGGCTGTCGTCTTTGCTGTAAATTTTAATATTGTCCTCTTCAGTCTCCACGCCGACGTTCATCTCTTTCAGTTTTGCGGTGAGAGAATCGAGGTGCCTCGGTATTATATTGCAGACGGTCACTTCTCCGCCCGTCGCGGCTGCCGCTATCATGAATGTTCCCGCTTCGATCTGATCGGGAATGACGGTATAGCGGATTCCTCCCTTGAGAGCTCTGACTCCCCTGATCTTAATTACGTCGGTTCCTGCGCCTTTGATATTCGCGCCCATCGCGTTCAAAAAGTTCGCGACATCGACGACATGCGGCTCCTTTGCGCAGTTTTCGATCTGCGTAAGTCCCTCGGCGGTGCATGCGGCTATCATGACATTTATAGTAGCTCCTACGGAAACGACGTCGAAGAAAATTTTATTTCCCATAAGTCCGTCAGGGGCGTTTGCGACCACTTTTCCGTAGTCAGCCGTGGTATCCGCTCCGAGCTGTTTGAATCCTTTGAGGTGCTGGTCTATCGGTCTTGCTCCGAGGTTGCATCCGCCGGGAAGAGAAACTTCAGCTCTTCCGAATCTTCCGAGCAGAGCGCCGACGAAATAGTATGAACCTCTCAGAGCGCCTATATTGTTGTCCGTTGCGACATAAGTATTGACCGGGCGCGCGTCTATCGTCACGGAGTCGTTTTTCCACTCGCATATAGCACCCAGTTTTCTCAAAATATCTATGATTATATGTACGTCCGAAACGTCCGGAACATTATCTATCGTGCAGGGATTCTCGGCCAGCAGTGCGGCAGGCAGTATGGCGACCACCGCGTTCTTACTTCCTCCGATCGAAACGTTTCCTTTCAGAGGCTTTTCGCCGTATATAACAAATTTTCCCACAACCACACCTTCTTTTTGTCTTTTCTTTTGTAAAAATGATATGTTTTTGTCCGAAGCATCAACTTCACTTTTTAGTATACCATTATTACGCAGTCGAATTCAAGATATCATACGCGTAAAAAAAGCAAAATTCGCGCCGTTTTACCGTGTTTTTCTTCTTCTGACTATCGTTCCCTCAGGCATATGTTCCGGAAGCTTTACATACACTTCCATCATCGCGTGAGGAGCGGCTTCGATATCCTCTCCTTCGGAATTCTTCATTCCGGCTGCCTGCCAGCTGAGCATTTTACCTTTCGGAGGGACGAATTCGAGCACGTCTCCCGCTTTGAAATTGCCGCGCTGGATTATCACGCAGTCGTAAGATCCGTCGTCTGACTTTTCGCACGATCTGACTGTGCCCATAAAGTCGCACGATCTGAGATACGAAGAAGATCCGTATATCTGGCTTCCCCTGTCCCCGAAGTAAAAACCTGTGCTGTATTCTCTGTGGCTCACGGATTCGAGTTCGCCCGTAAGTTCCTTCAAAAGCTCTTTATTCTTCGAATAACCTTCGGGGTCCCTGAAATATTCGTCGACCGCTATCCTGTATGCTCTCACCGTCACGGCGATGTAGAATTCGCTCTTCATTCTTCCTTCGATCTTAAGGCTCGTTATTCCGGCATCTATCAGCTCCGGTATGTGCTCGATCATGCAAAGGTCCTTCGAGTTAAAAATAAACGTACCTTCCTTAGATTCTTCGACAGGCATATATTCTCCCGGCCTTTTTTCTTCGCTGAGGAAATATTTCCACCTGCAAGGCTGAGCGCAGTCTCCCCTGTTTGACGACCTTCCCGCGAGATAATCGCTCAACATGCATCTGCCCGAATACGACATGCACATCGCGCCGTGAACAAATGCCTCCAGCTCATGCGGGATGTCTTTAAGTTCTCTATCTATTTCCTTTATTTCGCGTACCGTCAGTTCTCTTGCCAGATTGACCCTTTCCGCGCCGTTTTCAAGCCAGAATCTCACTGTTGCAGCGTTTAAGTTATTCGCCTGTGTGCTCACGTGTATCGGAAGATCGGGAGCAGCTTTTCTCACAGTCATAAAAGCGCCTATATCTGATATTATTGCGCCGTGAACTCCCATTTTGACAAGCTTTTCGGCGTATCTCGCAAGTTCGTCAAGTTCCGAAGTCCTGGGGAGGATATTGAGCGTAACATAGATCTTCTTGCCTTCGCCGTTTGCGAGATCGATCGCTTCTTTTATTTCTTCGTCAGTAAAATTCCCCGCGGCAGCGCGCAGTCCGAAAGACGTGCCTCCGAGATACGCCGCGTCAGCACCGTACATAAAGGCCGTTTTAAGCTTTTCGAAATTGCCCGCCGGGGCCAGAAGCTCACAGCTTTTCCGAGATCGCAAGTCCGTCTCCAACATCGGCAATTACACTCCTCATTTCTTCATCTTCGAACATCTGCTTCAGAAAATCCCTCATATTGGCGACTATCGTCCTCTGCTTGTGAGGCGAATTTTCAGGCTCGTCATAAACTTTTCCGTAATATATAACATTGTCGCAGACCAGAAGGCCGCCCTTTGGAAGGAGCCTTTTGAGGTCTTCGTACATTCTGACATATTGAGATTTCGCGCTGTCCAGAAATATCATATCGTAGCTTCCGGAAAGGCACGACGCGACCTCTGCCGCGTCTCCCGCGATCACATGTATTATATTTGAAAGTGACGCGTTTTCGATGTTTTTTCTCGCTTCTATGACCATATCGGGATCGATCTCGACAGTGTCGATACTTTTTACGCAGTCGGAAGCTTTCGCCATTATTATAGCCGAATAACCTATCGCCGTGCCGAATTCAAGTATTTTTTCAGGTTTTTTCTGCGAAACGAGTATCTCAAGAAGAGTCGCCGTATCGTCCCTGATTATCGGAATGCGGCGGCCGTCTGACGCGCTCGATCTTATTTTACCCTCGATGCCTTTTCTCTCCCTTATCAGGCCGGTAAAAAATTCGCTGTCGGAAAGTGACATATCAACCTCCGTGCGCCTTGTGCTCTTCGAGCGTTTTCGAATAATAGTACTGGCCAAGAGTACCTTCAATGAGCGCGAAATAGTAGTAGTCGTGTTCCTCCGGAGAAAGAGCGGCGATGATCGAATCAAGTCCGGGACTGCAGATCGGCCCGGGAGGAAGTCCCTGTTTGAGATATGTATTGTACTGGTCATTTACCTGCTTTGCTTCATCCGTGACTTTGGAAAGAGACCTGTTGTAAAGTTTTACGTAAATATACTGGATCGTTGCGTCAGACTGCAGGTACTGCATCTCCTGGTCCTTGCTGCGCATTCTGTTGTAATAAACGCCCGCGATCTTTGACTTTTCATCCGAGAGCTTTGCCTCCCTCTCGATTATGGAAGCAAGGATCACTATATCATCGACGGACATTCCGAGTTCCTCAGCCCTGGTGTAATAGTCAGGTTTGAACACTTCCATAAATCTGTTCAGCATCTTATAGATGACGTCCTCGGGATTTGAATTCGCCTCAAACTCGTAAGTATCAGGGAAAAGATACCCGTCGAGTCTGTTGTCCCTGTGCTCGTCAAACGTATCATCCTGAATAAACGGATAGGACGAGACATCTATCGTTTCTATCGCGTTATAAAAATCAGAAGACTTGCATATATTGTTCGCTTCGAGTCTCGCGGCTATCTGGTGCGTCGTAAAACCTTCCGGGAACAATACCGTCACGACTTCCGGCTTGCCCGTCAGTATGACCATGATCTCCTCGTAAGTCATATCCGAACACAAAATATGCGTTCCGGCGCTGTACTGACCGTCATATCCGTTGAATTTCGAAAGGAATCTGTAGATATGCCTGTTCCCTATGAGACCCATATCGTACAGTTTATCGGCGATCTGTCTCGTGGTGGATCCCTTCTCTATCACGAATTCGACCTGCGTTGACGGATCGATATATATATTTTCCTCGTTTATCGGGTTTTCGTATTTATCGACAAGGTAAGTGTATGACAGGAACGCAGAGAAAAATACCACCGCCACCCAAAAGAGCACCAGCAGTATCACAAACGGTGTTGAGTTTTTCTTTGTTATTTTTTTGCCGGACTGCCTTGACGCCGAACGGTTTTTCTGACTTGCGGTATTTCTTTTCGTAGAAGTGCTCGATACGACAGCCATGTCGCCCGATTTCTTCGTCCTTTTTTCCATGGTCTCCGAAAGGCCGCGCTCGTCCGCGCTTCGCGAGCTCTGGCGGAACTGATTCTGCGCATTCTTCCGTTCGCCCGGTCTTCTGATACCGGACGTTTTACGAAGATCGCCTTTTTGTCTCTGCACTGCCATGTTAAAAGCCTCTTTGTGTCTTTATCCTTATGCCTTTTCTTCCCTGGCTCTTGCTTTCGCTCTGAGTTCCGTATTCAAAATCTTCTTTCTCAGTCTCAATGACTTAGGCGTGACTTCGAGAAGCTCGTCGTCAGAAATGAATTCGAGAGACTGCTCAAGGCTGAGCACTGTCGGAGGTGTGAGCCTCAATGCGTCATCCGATCCGGAAGCTCTGACGTTTGATATGTGCTTCTTCTTACACACGTTTATGACGAGATCTTCGTTCTTTGCGCACTCGCCGACTACCATGCCCTCGTACACTTTGACGCCCGCTCCGAGGAACAGTCTTCCTCTCTCCTGAGCGTTGTAAAGACCGTAAACGACAGTCTCACCCTGCTCCCACGCGACCATCGAACCGTGCTGCTTGAAAGCTATCTCTCCTTTATATTCGTCGTATCCGTCGAATATATGATTCATTATACCATTGCCTCTCGTATCGGTCAAAAACTCCGATCTGTAGCCGATAAGGCCTCTCGCCGGGATCCTGAATTCAAGCCTGACATAGCCCTGCGAGGCATTGTGCATATTCTTCATTTCGCCTTTTCTCGTCCCGATCTTCTCTATGACGACACCTACGCTGTCATCCGGAACGTCTATTGTTAAAAGTTCCATCGGCTCGAGGATCTTTCCGTCTTTCTCCTTGAAAATAACTTTCGGTCTTGATACCTGGAATTCGTATCCCTGTCTTCTCATCGTCTCGATAAGTATCGAAAGGTGCAGCTCTCCTCTTCCGGAGACCTTGAATGTGTCGGGAGATTCAGTCTCTTCGACTCTCATGCTGACATTCGTCTCGATCTCTTTCATAAGTCTTGCGCGCAGATGTCTGGAAGTTACGAATTCGCCTTCCTGTCCTGCGAACGGGCTGTCGTTTACGCTGAAATTCATCGAAAGCGTAGGCTCGTCTATATTGACGAAATGTATCGGCTCGGGATGCTCCGGGTCGCATACGGTATCGCCTATGTTTATATCTCCGAGTCCCGCGACGACGACTATGTCACCCGCTTTTGCCTCTTCGACTTCGATTTTTTTAAGACCCTGGAACTTGTAGAGATAGTTTATCTTCGCTCTTTTTGCGTCTCCGTTTGTATTGCATACGATGACCTGCTGAGCAGTTTTTACCGTGCCCCTGTCAACTCTCGCGACTGCGATCCTGCCGACATACTCGTCAGCTGTGATATTCGATATGAGCATCCTGTATGGCGCGTCAATATCTACCTTCGGCGCCGGAATATATTTGATTATCGCATCGAACAAAGGTTTTAGACTCTTTCTATCTCCGCCGTCAGCTTCATATGACGCATAGCCGTCTCTCGATGATGAATAAATAACGGGAAAATCGAGCTGTTCGTCGCTGGCTCCGAGGTCCATGAAAAGCTCCAGAACTTCATCAACGACTTCCTTAGGTCTCGCGCCTTCCCTGTCGATCTTGTTGATCACGACGACCGTTTTAAGATTCAGTCCGAGAGCCTTTGAAAGCACGAATCTCGTCTGGGGCATGGGGCCTTCGAACGCGTCCACCAGAAGCAGAACGCCGTCTACCATACTGAGGACTCTTTCCACTTCTCCGCCGAAATCAGCGTGTCCGGGAGTGTCAACTATATTTATCGTATATCCGTTGTAGTTTATGGCTGTATTTTTTGAAAGTATCGTTATTCCTCTTTCTCTTTCGAGGTCGTTTGAGTCCATTACTCTCTCCGCGACAGATTCGTTGTCTCTGAATGTGCCGCTCTGCTTGAGGAGTCCGTCAACGAGCGTCGTTTTACCGTGGTCAACGTGCGCGATGATGGCGATATTTCTAACATCTTCTCTTACCGTTTCCAATTTAGCAGCTCCTTCTCTTTTCCGAAAGTAAAATGATTATTTTTCCTTTTGTCCCGCGTTCGGTCTCCCCGGTAAAATGTCCCCGGAAACCTCACAGAACAAAGATATATAATATACTTTTTGTCTTACTATGTCAAATATTCGGACGATTTTTAAGACGGCAGCGCGCAAGGCTTTCTGATTGAATATCGGGTGTTTTTAAGATATAATAAAGGCACATTGATTTTTGTGCGAAGGAGATCTGCGATATGAATAATACGAAAAATACGATCATCAGAAACTGCAGATTATTCGATTCGATGCAAGAGAAGACTTCGGTAGTATTCAACGAAAGGATCATCTACCGCGGTCCCGACGAGTACGCCGTATCGTTTCTGGGCGACGATCATTCCGAGATAGACGCGGAGGGGATGGTACTCTGCCCCGGATTTATAGATATACACAACCACGGAGGCGCGGGAAACGATTTTGCGGTGTGCGATCCCGAAGGTATGGAAAAGGCATTGCGCGCGCATCTTGTAAAAGGCACGACTACTGTTCTTCCGACGGCCGCTTCCGCAAGCACGAAAATGATCCTGGATCTGTATAACACTTACAGAATAGTCCTCAAAGGCCCCTACGCGGACTGCGTAAGAGGGATACACCTCGAAGGTCCTTTTCTGAACCCTGCGAAAAAAGGAGCGATGCCGGAAGATCTTTTACGACTTCCTACTGAAGAAAATTACGCTCCGCTGCTCGAAGAAGGCTCCGGTATATTAAAAAGGATGACGATCGCTCCTGAGCTTCCCGGCGCGTATGAACTGGGCGAAAAGCTCGCGAAAATGGGAATAAATGTCTCCGCCGGCCACACTGAAGCGACTCCGGAGGTGGTCCGCGAAGCTTCAAAGCACGGATTCAATCTGGCGACGCACATTTTCAACGCGATGACGGCGATGCACAAGGAAGGCATTTTCAGAAAGGCAGGCGCGGCTGAAGCGATGCTCTCAGACGATTCGTATTACATCGAAGGTATCTCCGACTGCATCCACATCCCGCCGGAGATCCTCCGCATGTGCTGGCAGATCAAAGGCACAAGTAAAATGATCCTCATAACTGACGCGATCTCCGCCTCCGGAGCAGATACGAAAGAAGGAGAAAAATATGCCTTCGTCGACAGTTTCATATGGGTCGAAGACGGTATAGCAAAGCTCCCCGACAGGAGCGCGATCGCCGGAAGTCTCGCGTGCGGCATAAGTATGCTGAAATCAGCTGTCCGCGCTGGCATCCCCTTTGTCGACAGCGTAAAAATGATGACTGAAACTCCGGCGAAGCTCTGCGGTTTCGACGATATCGGAAAGATCCTTCCCGGATACAAAGCAGACCTCGTTTTGATCGACGAAAACAACGACCTTCGTAAAGTGATCAAATCGGGACGCACAGTCGTCTGATCGAATTCAAAAGTCATATACAGTTTGCAAAGATCCCGCGTGATGTGCACATCACACGGGATCTTAATTATAAGTTCTTGTTAATAAATGATGGCTTTTATCCGTGCAGGATCCTTGCGGCTGCGGCTCCGGCTTCTCTTCCAACTACTTCGTAGCCCTTGTTAGTGTAGTGGAATCCGGCCTGATCGAGTCTCTGCATAAGTCCGTTTTCGATCGTAAACGATGCCGTGATATCAGTGAGCATATAAAAGTCGTACCTCTCCCTGCAAAGCTCTTCTTGAGCAAGCATTATCCTCTCGCACGGAAACTCGTAAAAATATCCCACTCTTATCATCATAAACTTCTCAAATCCGAGATCCTTTTTAAGATGCTCCCAAAGATCGATCAGCTCCTTTTTGTACTGCACTCTCGTATTGTTTTCGATCGCGTCAGATTCGCCCTGGAGCCAGACGAAATTTTTGCTCACTATTTCTATGCCCTCGTCTTCTGCCTTTTTCAAAGCCTTAGAGAGCTTTTCGATGAGCATATTGTAGCGGTTCGTGCCGGGAAGCCACTGTTTTACGATCGTTGCGCCTTTTGCGACATGTGCGTATGTGGCGTCAAAGCCGGAGATCCTGTAAAATTCATCCGCGAAATACGGGACGGGACTCGAAAATCCCTGATGCGCTCCGAGAAGAAGGTCCTCTCCGTTAACGCGTACATCCTCTCCCGAAGGATTTTTTACAGTTTCAAATCTGTCTGACAAAATTTTGTATTCTCTGCACGCAGATGCAGGAGCCTCAAAAGGGGCGTAACACTCGCTCTGTCCCTGCATATTCGACTGTCCGCTCATCGCAAAAAAATCACTTTTCATTTTACGTTCCTCTCCTTTGAAATGTTTTTCAATGATTATCTGTCAAAGCAACTTGATATTGCCTTTTTCACATACAGTGATCGTCTCTTCGTCCCAGATCGATGACTGCACCTCACCAATGTGCGCCTTTTCGAGCAGAAGCATACACAGTCTGGACTGCCCGATCCCTCCGCCTATCGTCTGAGGTAAAATGTTCTCCAGCAGCATCCTGTGATATTGCAGTTTCCTTCTCTCGTCGCATCCCGCGGCTGTGAGCTGTCTGTCCAGAGAATCCGCGTTCACTCTTATACCCATCGAACTGACTTCAAATGAGCATCCGAGCACCTCGTTGTAGAAAAGAATATCTCCGTTCAGTTCCCAGTCGTCGTAATCAGGAGCTCTTCCGTCGTGTTTTGTGCCGTCTGAGAGTATTTTACCTATCTGGGACACGAAAACGGTGCCGTATTTTTTTGTTATCAGGTTCTCGCGCTCCTTGGGAGTCTTGTCCGGATACGATCGGAGCAGCTCCTCGCTGGAGATGAAGAACACGTTGCGGTTCAGACTTTTTGTGAGCTGAGGAAATCTCTTTTTTATAAATTCATGTGTGTCGCAGATCGCTCCGACTATCGCTTTGACTGTCCTCCTGAGCGTCTTTTCGTCCCTGTCATCAGGGGAGATCACCTTCTCCCAGTCCCACTGATCAACATATACGGAATGCAGGTTGTCCGGGATCTCGTCCCTTCTTATCGCGTTCATGTCCGTATATAGGCCCTTGCCCTCGTAAAAATCGTATCTGTAAAGAGCCATTCTCTTCCATTTTGCGAGAGAATGCACGACTTCAGCTTCAACTCCCGTCGCCGGGATCATAAACGATACGGGATGCTCCACTCCGTTTAAGTTGTCATTGAGACCCGTTTTGGGATCTACAAACAGAGGTGCCGAAACTCTTTTTAAATTCAGCGCCTTTCCGAGATCGTCTTCAAATTTTCTCTTGAGGATACCGATCGCGCTTTGCGTATCGTATATCGACAACACGGATTCATATTTATCAGGTACGATGGTCTTTCCCATGAGGAGTCACCTCTTCGAATTCTGTTCGCGTTATTATATCATTTTTTGCATTTGAGATGCAAATAATTGTCCGAAATATGCAGTTTCCGAAGTGACTTTCAAACGGTTTTGTGCTATCATACACAGAGAGCAAAAACACGGAGGTCCGCTTTTGAAGACATATGCCATGCCGAAAATAATACTTGCGTCAGCATCTCCCAGGAGGAAGGAAATCCTGGGAAGTCTCGGCGTGCCTTTTACTGTAAAAGTCTCAAAGAAGAAGGAGCCTGAATACGACGGTCTGGAACTGCCGGAGGAATTTGCGTGCGTCACTGCGCGGTCAAAGCTTGAAAACGTCATAGGCAGGAGAAGTTCCGTACGCGACGATACTCTCGTGCTCGCATATGACACGATCGTCGCTGTAAACGGCAGGATCTTCGGCAAACCGAAGGACGAAAACGACGCCCGAAATATGCTCGGGAATTTAAGCGGCTCAACACACAGTGTCTATACGGGTTTTGCTTTTTATTATAAGAAAGTCATTCTGACAGGTTTTGAGGAGACAAAAGTAACCTTTAAAAATTTGACTTGGAAAGAGATCGACGACTATATCGCGAGCGAAAAGCCGTATGACAAAGCAGGCGCATATGCTATCCAGGAAGGCGGCGGAGGCTTTGTGAGATCCATCGACGGTGATTACGATAACGTAGTAGGTCTTCCCCTCGACCGCACGCGCAAAGAACTCAAAAGTGCATTCGGAATAACGCTCTGAATATAATTACGGGTAAAAAAGCAGCCCGCGGACGACGGTCCGCGG
>DBVT01000058.1:1618-4659 GCA_002308775.1 Mageeibacillus sp. UBA1257 | reverse complement strand
AGGCATAATCAACAAACAATACAATCTTGAAAAAAATGTTGATCGCGCCTGCCTCAGCCTCATCAAACAAACTGTCATCAGTCCCTTTTTCAGCCTTATCGGCAAACTGCTTCAAATCAAAAGCTGCGAGCAATGTGATCAAAATGACCGTTTTGCTCGCAGTTTTCCGCTAATATAGCTGACTTGATCATATATTTTAATTATTGACTTTTCGGTCAACTGATCGTGGACAGCAGGCCGTTTTGCCTGTGAGTTGTGCAACATCCGCAAAGAGACGTTTTATCCGATCGTAACGGGATGGTTGCAGCGGAATGTTTTGCCTGGTTCGAGTGTCTGCATGGCTTCGCGCTTTTTCCAGTGGTTCTGGTCGGGAATGTCGCCCTGGGTGATGACGCCGTGCCAAGGCTCGAGGCAGATGAAGGGCTGGTCTTTTATAGTCCAGAGAGTGAAATACGGGAAGCCGGTGATGTCCATCTCTACGAATCTGGAGCTCTTTTTAGAGCGTATCGAGACTTTGTCAGAGTTGAGGCCTTTGAAGACGATCGCGCCGTTGTAGAAGATCTCGTAATCGAGCGGGATCACTTTTCCAGAGCGGCCGAAGTACTTTTCAAAGACTGAAATGGGGCTGTGGAACTGGCGGACGGATCCGATCTTTTCAGTTTTGTTGAATTCGATGTAGCAGTCCTCAAATTTTTCACCCGGTGTGAGAGGACAGGTAAAACCGGGATGTCCGCCGACGGAATACCACATCGTCTCTTTGCCTGTGTTTGTGACGATATATTCCATGTTGACGGTCATTCCGTCGAGGGAATATTTTACGTCAAGCTTGAAATCGTAAGGGTACTGTTTGAGGGTCTCGGGGGAGCTGGTGAGTTCGTATGTGATCGATGTGGCAGTGTGCTCGACGACTGAAAATTCGCTGTCCATCGCAAAGCCGTGGATCGTCATTTCGTATTCT
Organism: Mageeibacillus sp. UBA1257; assembly: GCA_002308775.1. Lineage (GTDB taxonomy): Bacteria > Bacillota > Clostridia > UBA1212 > UBA1257 > UBA1257. Next base: position 3,701 of record DBVT01000058.1, on the reverse strand, counting down.
TTTCCGTCAAGAATATATTTGTTGTTCGGAAAATCTCCGAGGAGAGGGAAGCACATCGGGCCGTTCCTGTTCCAGCATCCGGGAAGCCGCTGCCAGACGTAATCCACTGACGGATCGCTGTTGATCTTAAGAGATTTCTGCTCGGCAGCAAAGCTGCTCGAAACAAATGTGATGAATTCATTTTTGATCGTATAATTCATAACTATCCTCCTGACATATCAGTTATTTGTCAAATTCTGTTGATGTTGAGGTTGCAGCCTGAGGACTCGATCTCGATGCCGCAAGGAACATCGGCGAAAGAATCGATCGAGCCGTCGTCGTTTTTGACGTGTGTGATCCTGATCGTTCCGTAAGGTGTCGGATAAGTTCCCTTTGCCCATCTAAGATCGCCGAGATCAGGTTTAATGAGCATCTTTTTGCATCCGGGAGCGACAGGCTTGAAACCGAGAACGTATTCGGACATGAACGGTGTGGGTCCTGAAGCCCAGCCGTGGCAGAGACTGTGTCTGAATCCGACATAGCAGTATGCGCCGTGATCTCCGTGAAGATCCTTAAGACCTGCGGGAGTCAGTTCGTCTATCCTGCCGGAGCCTTCGAGCCATTCGAGATTGAAATCCTCCCAGAACGTCGTGGCGCCGACATCGAGCATCGCGCCCCAGTAATTTCGCATATTGTCCATCGCGCCTTTCATATCGCCTGCCAGAGCCTGCGCTTTGAGCACATAATATCCGTAAAATGTTGACAGCCTGTACGGGCCGTCCTTTTTAATTATATTGAGCATTTTGCCCCTGTCAGCGAGTCCGGCAAGGGAGAGAAGAGCGGCTGACTGCTTGTTTGTTCCAGGATCGGTAAAAGGCTTCGCGAGTTTTTTCATGCATTTTTCGGCTTTCTTCGCCGCCTTTTCTTCGCCGAGCCACTCGCAGATCTGTCTCGCTCTGTCCATTCCTATATACAGGAGAGCCTGGAGACCGGCGTGCGTCGCCTGCTTGTCAGCTTCGGAAGGCCAGTCGGTGAGCCTGAAAGGAGGGAGCTGTTCGTTGCCGTTTTCATCGATGAATCCGGAATACATGTCGATAAGACCGAGGAGGTAATCCTTCTGCTCGCTCAGATATTTGAGATCTCCGTTCTGCATATACCAGCCGTAATGGTTGATTATCCACCAGATCGGATAAGACGAAACCTTGCACATGATCTTAGGAAGAGGAGAAGTGTTCCTTATGAGATCGAGGCTCGCGGGAACTGAAGGATCGTATCCGAAAACTGCCTGTATCGTCGAAGTCTCGGGATGCATATCTCCTATCCAGACGAGTCTGTCCCTTTTGATCCCGTCCCAGACGTAATTCTGCATATTGAGGTGCACCGTATATGCTCCGGTGTTCCAGATCTTATTCAGCCTTTCGTCATTGCACTCGAACGAGCCTTTGTATTTGATCTCTCTGTATGTAAAAATTCCCTGAACGGCCATGAGTTCGATCTTCTGATTTTCATCGAGCAGGTCTATCCTTACGAATCGAAAGCCTGACGGTCCGATTTCCGGCATCGTCATAAAACTGCAAGCTATCACCTGATCTCTGCAGCTGTGATCGTTCGTCGCGTTCTGTTCTCCTCCGAGTTCCGCCATCGCCTCGCTCGCCGATTCACCGAATCTGACCCTCAAATGAAATGTATCCTTCGGCTGAGGATCATTTAAAATGAATATTTTGACGGAGCCCTGGAATTCAACTCCGAAATCTATCAGTATGCCGGCCGGTTCGCCCCTGTTTTCAAGCGTACAAGGCCTCGCGACATTCCAAACCACCTGCGAGTCTGTCATTTTGAGGAGCGAATCCTCGTTTTCGACTTTTGCTTTTTCGCTGTCTGACTTCCATAATATCCTCTTCGGAGCGATAAATCTGCTGACTCTTCTGTCAACATACGAATCCTTAAGAAACTCCGTGTCGCGTATTCCCGCGGGCACATAATCTAGCCTTTCCATATTGCGCATCCCTTCTTATTCGAATGTTTCATGTCGTTTTTTTGCTTTCTTCGAACACGTAAAATGATATCACAACGAGCCGATAATGGCAAGGAATTATAATTATTC
>DBVT01000058.1:484-1564 GCA_002308775.1 Mageeibacillus sp. UBA1257 | reverse complement strand
ATGATGTTATCATTTACACCAATCGAATATCAAATGCGATGAAGGGAAGCATTAGCATGTATCGGAGCGCACAGAGAACCCCTGTTTCGGTGAGAAGGGGAGGCGATGATCGGTGAACTCGTCCCGGAGCAGCGGCTTTGAAGAAGAGGTTTAACTTTTTGTGTAGGAGCCGACGTCACACGGACGTAAGAATGTGATCGAGAGGGCAGCCTGAAGCTGTCAAATTGAGTGGTACCGCGGATCTGTGATTCGTCTCAGTCAGAAAATGATTGGGACGATTTTTTTTACCGCAGGACAGGCGGCGCGAGAAGGAGTGATAAGTATGAATCCGATCTTCGGAGAAAAGGACAACACATTGATCAATATGACGCTGGGCGATCTGCTGGACCGTGTTGCCTTGCTGTTTCCCGACAATGACGGCATCGCTTATTTCGACAGACCTTTTCATGTGACATACAAAGGATTTAAAGAAAACTGTGACAGAGTGGCGAGAGGACTTCTTTCCATAGGCGTCGGAAAAGGCAGCCACGTCGCGATCTGGGCGACGAATTATCCCGAATGGATACTCCTTATGTTCGCGACCGCAAAGATAGGCGCAACGCTGATAACTGTCAATACGAACTATAAAATATTTGAAGCCGAATATCTTCTCAGGCAGTCCGATACGGATACTCTCGTGATGATGCACGGCCTTAAGGACACATGCTATGTAGACATAATAAACGAATTGTGCCCTGAGCTTGCGGAGTCAGAATTCGGAAAACTCGATTCGGCCGTTTTACCGAGGTTGAAAAGGGTGATCTACATCGACAAAGAGGAAGATACGCCGAAAGGCATGATGCACTGGTCAAAACTCTATGATCTCGCCGAAAACGTTTCGGAAGAGGAAAGAGCGGCTCTTCAGAGGACTGTAATGCCTGACGACGTCGTCAATATGCAGTATACATCAGGAACGACGGGCTTCCCGAAAGGCGTCATGCTGACGCATTACGGAATACTGAACAACGGAAAGTGCATAGGAGACAACCAGAAGCTCACGAGCAGAGACAGAGTGTGCCTTCCCGTTCCGTTTTTCCACTG
>DBVT01000058.1:0-399 GCA_002308775.1 Mageeibacillus sp. UBA1257 | reverse complement strand
ATACAGGGGATGAGATGCACGGCAACGTACGGAGTTCCGACGATGTATATCGCTATGCTCGAGCAGCCTACGTTCAAAAACTACGATTTCAGCACTCTCAGAACAGGTATAATGTCAGGCTCGCCTTGCCCGATAAAGGTCATGGAGCAGGTAATGGANNACGATGCATATGAGCGAGATAACGATACCTTACGGAATGACTGAGACATCGCCTGTTTGCACTATGACGAATACGGAAGACGGAATAGACAAGAGAGTCAGCACGGTCGGAAGGGGAATGCCTTTCATCGAGGTCAAAGTCGTCGATCCGGAGACACACGCAGACATCCCCGCAAACACACCCGGAGAGGTCGTTGTACGCGGATATTCTGTTATGAAAGGCTACTACAACATGCCCGA
>DBVT01000011.1:514-5609 GCA_002308775.1 Mageeibacillus sp. UBA1257 | reverse complement strand
GATAGCGACCGAAATAACAGCTGCCGCGATGAGAGACGCATCGCCTGTCTCGGGTATATGGTTCCCTTCGACAAGCTTAACGCTCTCGATAAGGACCTCAAATCCGTCAAAGAGGAATGCTGAACTTGGATCCGAACCCATGGTGAACCAGAATACCTGTGAGTCTATTCCGTCTTTTGTCGTGAATGTGTAGTCGTATGTATGCCAGGTCTCGTCTGTAGAGAGCTTCATCGCCGCGTCTTCTGTGATAATATTTGCGAAAAGATAGTAATCTCTGATCGGGTTCGCGTTTCCTGCTCTTACGGGAGCTCCGTCTTTGATCTTCATAACTGCGCGAAGAGTATACGTTGTGCCCGATTTGAGACACGGAACGTTGCAAAGATAGTTTCCTGCTCCCGAATAAACAGATCCCGTATCATCCGGACCGTCATGTGCAAATCTTATTGCCTTCCCCGTCGATCCGTCTGAGAGTGTCGTTTCAACGATCTCTCTCTTCGTGTTTTCTGTCGATTTGCCGTAGTCCTTTGAAAGGATGCCTGCGAATGTATACGGAGCGTCTCCGTACTGTTCGGGATGATCTGGCCATGTCTCGCCTGCGAGAGTGACGTCGTCAGGTCCGATATCAAAAACCACATCTCCGTCTGCAGCGCTTACGCTCATAACCGCGCAGGAGAAAACCAGTGAAAGGACCAACAATAATGCCAATAACTTTTTCATACTAAACCTTCTGAAATATAATGTTATTTCCATGGTTATGATTATAACATACAGTGATCGAACATGCAACAAAAAAAACCTGCCGAAGCAGGTCTTTCAAAAAAATAACACCGTTTACATATTCCTCTTCATGACAAGTGCGTCGCAATCGCCGTAATAGTTTTTCCTCTCGGATATCGTACAGAAACCGTGCTTTTTGTAAAGCGCGATCGCAGGTCCGTTTGTCTTTCTGACTTCAAGAAAAACAGATGTGACTCCGATCGTCGCCAGGTTTTTCAGAGAGAGATCGAGCAGGACGGACGCGAGCCCTTCCCTTCTGTGTTCAGGCGATACGCATATCCTGAGCAGCTCCGCCTCGTCCAAAGTACGTGAAAAGCAGCAGGCAGCGGTCATCTCATTCCCGTAAAAAGAAGCCATGCAAAGCGATGTCTCCTTTGCAAGTTCGGCGGAAATATTATCGATCGTCCACGGATGTTTGAAAGACATTTTTTCCAAAACGAGGATGTCCCCGGCAAGCTCTTTCATGCCGGAGATGTCTTTATTGTATGTTCCTTTGTGAGAAATCAGGATTTCACTCATTTGTCTTCGCGAAGGTAAGGTCTTAAATATTCTATTGTTAACTTCTCTGCGGAGAATGCAGATCTGTCGTCTGATCCTCTATATATCTTCTCCGCGAGATCATTAATAACTTTTGCGTCACCTAAGATGATTTCTTTCGGTGAAAAAACAGCTTTTTCGGGCAGATATTCTTCGATCTGCTCTTTATAATCGACTGAACCGTCGCCGCAGAAAAGGACTTTTTTACCGTCGGAAAGCAAGGACGAGAGTTCTTCGCAGACGTCCTTCAGATCGCCTGCAAGGCATGCGCGAAGCGGCACGAGGTCTCTGTCATAGATACAGCTGTATACCCTTTCGTTTCTGGCGTTTATAATGGCGCAGACGTGGGATATTTTTTTGCTTCTGAGAGATCTTGCAGATGAAAATGCGAGAAAATCAAGCGTGTTCACTCCNNNNCCGTAGGCTATCGCCTTTGCGGTGCTGACGCCTATCCTCATGCCCGTATACGATCCCGGACCGTTCGTTACTGCCAGAAGATCTATGTCGGAAGGCTCAAGTCCGGCCTCTTTGACAATATTCTCTATCGCAGGAAGAAGTTTCACGGAGTGAGTCCTCCTGTCGTTTTCTGAATATGATCCGAGCAGCTTCCTGCCGTCCGTGAGGGCGACCTGGCATGTGTTGCACGTTGTATCAATCGACAGTATTTTCAAGTTCTTCAAGCCTCCCGTCTCCTTCGACATCTATCTCCCTGTATTCCGGGGAAATGTCGTCCCTTCTCGTGATCGTAACGGTGTAAATATTTCTCCTGCCGCCTTTTTTCAGCAGAGGCATCGCGATCTCAGGCCATTCGATGACCGTGACGCCTTCCGAATCAGCATACTCCCAAAAACCCGTGTCAAACAGTTCTTCTTCGTTTTCCAGCCTGTACAGGTCAAAATGGTACATCGGCATTCTTCCCTCGTATTCGCAGAGGATGGTGAAAGTCGGGCTCGTGATGTATTCTTTGACCCCGAGCGCTTCGCCGATGCCCGACGCGAAATGCGTTTTACCTGCTCCGAGATCCCCTGTAAGCGCGACGATATCGCCCGGCTTTAAAATTCTTCCGAACCTTTTGCCGAGCGAGACTGTCTCTTTTTCTTTCTTGCAGGTAAAATGCAGTTTCATCTCACGTTTACGGTTTTTCTTTGAACATCGTCAATTACTCAAACAAAATCGGGATGAGAAAAATCCCACCCCGACTGATGTTTCAAAGCAATTGTCAGTTTCCGCGCGTATTTCAGCGCTCTTTTCGATCTTACGATTATCTCTTTGAGAACTGAGGTGCTTTTCTCGCTTTTTTGAGACCGTATTTCTTTCTTTCTTTCATTCTGGAATCTCTTGTGAGGAAGCCTTCCTTTTTGAGTTCCGGTCTGTTGCCAGCATCTGCTTCAATGAGAGCTCTTGCGATACCGAGTCTGATAGCGCCTGCCTGACCTGTGTATCCGCCGCCTACGACTTTGCAGTCGATGTCGAATTTGCCTTCTGTAGCTGTAGCAGCGAAAGGCTGACGGGCGATAACTTTGAGAGTCTCGAGACCGAAATAATCGTCAATGCTCTTGCCGTTGATCGTGAATACGCCTGTTCCGGGAGTAAGAGTTACTCTCGCGACTGATTTTTTTCTTCTGCCTGTTCCGCAATATCTGTCTGCCATGATGTTACCTCCTCATTAGAACTCGTAAACTTCGGGTTTCTGGGCCGCGTGCTTGTGGTCGGGTCCTGCGTAAACCTTGAGTTTTCTGAACATTGCTCTTCCGAGTGAATTTTTCGGAAGCATTCCCTTGACTGCGTATTCGACAGCGTCTGTGGGATGTTTTTCCATAAGCGTCTTGAACGGGATCTCTTTAAGTCCGCCCAGATAGCCTGTGTGATGTCTGTAAAGCTTGTCCGTATATTTCTTTCCCGTGACTGCGACTTTGTCAGCGTTGACTACTATAACGTAATCTCCCGTATCCGTGTCAGGTGAGTATATCGGCTTGTTTTTACCCGAAAGCAATCTGGCAACTTCTGTGGCGAGACGTCCGAGAGTCCTGCCCTGCGCGTCAACGACATACCATTTTCTTTCGATCTCGTTTGCTTTTGCAACGAATGTTTTCATTATGCGTCTTCCTCCTGCATTTATTTTGTTATTTTCAACCTTTCGGTCGGTCTGCTGCCCTTAAAAAGTACAACGTTGCGTATGATAACGCATTTTTTCCTTTTCGTCAAGTCTATTTTGCCCAAAATCCGTTAATTTTTAAAATATATCTCCTAAACTCTCTATTTCTCTCGTTTTTTCTCATTTTCTCTCATTTTCTTGAAAATCATTTCAAGTAATCGAATTCTTTTTTCACTTCCCGCATTATACGTTCCGCAGCGTCTTTTTTACCAAAACACGCGAATTATGATATAATATATCCGGGAGCGGCGATCTGCCGCGAGATGACATGTCCCTACGGAAAAAGGAGCAGGCTTTTAATGAGAGAGACCATTTACACGATACCCGTAACGGAAGCGTTCGACAGGGACTGCGAGTGCCCGATCTGCGAGCTCAGGAAAAGATTTGAAAAAGAGCGCGTCGACTACTATATGGGCGCGGCACTTATGGAGCCTGAGATCCGAATTGAGATGAACAAAACGGGTTTCTGCTCCCGTCACTTTGGAATGATGTACGATACGAAGACCTCCCGCCTCGGTCTCGGCCTCGTGATAGACACGTACCTCAGGGAGCAGACTGCCAAGCTGGTAAAAATGTCAGGTCCCGCTGCTTCCTCCCTTCCCGAAGATATAAAACCGAAAAAATCGCTGTTCGGCTCTTCCGCAAAAAAAGACGCGGCAAAAGCCGCTGACGATCTGTCAAGCTATATAGACGACCAGTCGGAAAAGTGCCTGATATGCGAAAAACTCGATTATACGATGGAAAGATATTATGAGGTCTTCTTCGATCTGTACGCAGGAGAAAAGGATTTCAGAGAAAAAGTCCACGCAGGAAAAGGCTTCTGTCTGCCTGATTTCAGCATTTTACTGAAGAGATCCGCAAAATATCTGTCTTCCGGCATGCGAGCCGAATTCGTAAAAAGGGTCACCGAGATAGAGCTCGCCTCCCTCGACAGGCTCGAAAAGGAAGTGGACTGGTTCACGAAAAAGTTCGACTACAGAAACACCGACGCCCCGTGGGGCAATTCAAAAGACGCTCCCGCAAGGAGCATAAAGAAGATAACGGGCTCGATCGACATCGAGTGAAAGATATGATCCGGGGCATTGAAAGACGATCCGGATAAATGAAAAAGTTTAAGGACATTTTTGGGAAAGGAGAAAGCGAAATGTACGTCTACGGTCTCGTAGGTCCCAGCGGAACAGGTAAGAGCCACCGCGCTCCATGGGTCGCGAAAGAAAAAGACATCGACTTCATCATCGACGACGGACTGCTGATAAAAGGCAACAACGTCATCGCGGGAAAGTCGGCAAAAAAAGAAAAAACTCGTCTCGCGAGCGTCAAAACGGCTGTTTTTACAGACGACGATCACGCTTTCGAAGTTTCCCACGAGCTTAAAATGCAGAACGCTCAAAAGCTCCTCATCCTCGGGACCTCAGTCAACATGGTCAATACGATCGCAAAAAGAGTAGGAGTCGAAAAAGTCGATGAGATCATCTATATAACGGATATTTCCAGCCCGTACGAGATCCAGCAGGCGCTCAATATGAGGCGAACTCTGGGCAAGCATGTCATCCCTGTTCCCACCATGGAACTCAAAAAAGATTTCTCGGGGTATATGCTCGATCCGCTGAATATTTTACGAAGGAA
>DBVT01000011.1:283-498 GCA_002308775.1 Mageeibacillus sp. UBA1257 | reverse complement strand
GGCTTCGCGAATTACGAATCTTTCGGTGAAAAAGCAGTCGTGCGACCGACTTTCAGCTACCTTGGCAACTATACGATCTCCGACTATACGATCTACCAGCTGGCTGAGCGCGTCATTTTGAACACCCCGGGCATTTCCAGGATCACCCGCTTCCGCGCGGAAAAGTACGAAAACGGTATCGCCCTCGAAGTGGACCTGGTTATTTTATACGGTTA
>DBVT01000011.1:0-164 GCA_002308775.1 Mageeibacillus sp. UBA1257 | reverse complement strand
TTTTTTTGTTATAAAATCATTATTTACTCCCCTATCAGATAATTCAGCACGTTTGCGATCCTTCCGTTTTTGATATAGATCCTGGGTACTCTCTTACCTATAACGCAGACGAGTTCGTAATTGATCGTTCCGGCTGTCCTGGCGAGTTCGTCGGCGGATATCTC
>DBVT01000110.1:9822-10374 GCA_002308775.1 Mageeibacillus sp. UBA1257 | reverse complement strand
GTCGGCGTTGGCTCCTCTGTCGGTTCAGGAGTAGCTGTAGCTGTCGGTTCAGGCGTCGGAGTCGCAGTAGGTTCGGGTGTTGCGGTCGCAGTCGGAGCTTCCGTCGGAATATCTGTGGGAATTTCCGTCGGTGATGCCGTAGCCGTCGCGGGTGCCTCTGTCGGAGTATTGTCAGGCTCAACCGTTTTACACGATGCGAAAAACGCAAGGCACATCAAAACAGCTACAGAAGCCGCCAAATATCTTTTAGTTTTCTTCGTAAAATCCATGATCCATTGCCTCATCCCGTGATTTTTTGTATATATTTTACCTGTTTTTCAGTTATTTTTCGCAATATCAAGCAACAATTTGCCTTTTTCTTCCTTTATCGGCACGAAAACAGGTGTCTCGTCCTTTCCGTCCGACCGGCTGTTCGGAGAGTGAAGGCTCATCCAAAGTTTCCCGTCAAAGTCCTTAAAAATCATGCAGTGGCCTCCGTCGTACTCTCCCGTCACGGATTTTGAAAAAAGCGGTTTTTCAGCGTGCTCCCACGGTCCTTCGATCGATCCGGAA
>DBVT01000110.1:6597-9745 GCA_002308775.1 Mageeibacillus sp. UBA1257 | reverse complement strand
TTCGTAACGTACATCCAGCATCCGTCAGTCACAACTCCTTTGCACCACGGAGCATCGTCAGCCCTGAACATTTCAACGGGTTCGGAGATGAAATTTTTAAGATCCTTTGACATTTTCGCGTATGCCATGCGTCCGATACCGTCGTCTGTAGAAACCCACTCGTGAACGAATACCATCCACGGCTGTCCCGTCTCATCGACATACAGTGTCCCGTCTATCGAGTCCCATTCCTTCGGCGTCACCGCTCCGTCAGACCACATCTTAAAAGGTCCCTCTGGCTTGCTCGCTTTGAATATCGCGCAGCCTCTTCTTCCGGTGATCTTCGACTTGTAGGTCGTGAACATATAGTATTCGCCCCTGTATTCGTGTACCTCGGGAGCCCAGTGATCTCCGTCTGAATCTTCAGGCACTTCGACAACTTCTCCGAGCGGCTGCCATGAGCCTGAAAGATCCTTCGACTCAGAGTAAAAACCTTGCCATCCTGTTCCGTAAACGTAATATTTCGAAGACGTTTTGATCACGCTGGGATCGCGCAGTCTTCCTATGTCAGAGACGATTATTTGACGGCCTTCATTCATTTTCGCACATCCTCCCAATGCGGGCAAAACAGCTGCCGCGCACAACAGCGCACATAACGAATATACGATCATTCTCGTTCTTTTCATTGAAAACATCTCGAAATATTTCCTGTTAAATGAAACCGATCCGGGACATGCCCGTTTTGTCCGAGCGTCCCGGATCGGATTTTTACCTTTTCCTGCAAACAGCCGTATGTATCAGCCTGTTCCGGTCTGATCTTACAGGCTGTTCTTCTCTGCGATGGCTTCTTTCGCCCTTGCAGCGATGTCTTCCGGCGTGAGACCGTACTTCTTGAGGATAGCGGCCGGTGTTCCGGATTTGCCGTATTTCTCCTGAACGCCTACCATTTTTACGTAGCAGGGGTATGTTGTGGAGAGAACTTCGCAGACTGCTCCGCCGAGACCGCCGGAAATGTTGTGCTCTTCAACCGTTACGATGCAGCCCGTCTTCTTTGCGGCTTTTACGAGGATATCTTTGTCGATGGGTTTGATCGTGTGGATATCGATGACGCCTGCCGAGATGCCTTCAGCTTTGAGGATCTCTGCCGCTTTGAGCGATTCCTGAACCATCATACCTGTAGCGACGAGCGTTACATCCTTGCCGTTTTTGACCTGAACGCCTTTTCCGAGTTCGAATTTGTATTTTGCCGGATCATGTACGTCCTCGACTGCGAGTCTTCCGAGTCTGATATATACGGGTCCTTCGTGCTCGATAGCGGCTTTGATCGCGCATTTCGTTTCGATCTCATCGCACGGGCTTAAAACGACCATATTCGGGAGAGCGCGCATTACAGCGATATCCTCGAGTGCCTGGTGTGACGCACCGTCTTCACCTACTGTGAGGCCCGCGTGTGTCGCGCCGATTTTTACGTTCAGTTTCGGATAGCAGATGGAGTTTCTGATCTGCTCGCATGCTCTTTCTGACGCGAAGATCGCGAATGTGCTTGCGAAGACTATTTTACCTGTAGTTGCGAGACCTGCAGCGACGGACATCATGTTGCCCTCTGCGATTCCCATGTTAAAATGTCTCTCGGGGTAAACTTTTTTGAAAGTATCTGTTTTTGTGGATTTTGAAAGGTCAGCGTCAAGGACGACGATCCTCTTGTCTGCGCCGTACTCTGCGAGCGCGTTTCCGTATGCTTCTCTTGTAGCCATTTTACTCATGATTATTATGCCTCCAATCCCGCAAGATATGCGTCAAGCTCTGCTATTGCCTGATCTCTCTGCTCCTGGTTTGGAGCTTTGCCGTGCCAGCCGTACTGGTTCTCCATAAATGAAACGCCTTTGCCTTTGACCGTCTTGCAGATGACCATCGTAGGTCTGCCTTTCGTTCTCTTCGCTCTGTTAACGGCGTTCTTGATCTGTTCTATATCGTTTCCGTCTTCGAGGACTATAACGTTCCATCCGAATGCCTTGAATTTGTCCGGTATAGGTTCGGAGTTCATTACCTCTGTGATGGGTCCGTCTATCTGGAGGCCGTTGTAGTCGATGAATGCCGTGAGGTTGTCGAGTTTATAATGAGCCGCTGCCATTGCCGCTTCCCAGACCTGTCCTTCGCCGAGTTCGCCATCGCCGAGGATCGAATATACTCTGTAATCCTTGTTATCTATCTTACCTGCGAGAGCCATGCCGACTGCAGCGGAGATTCCCTGTCCGAGTGAACCCGTAGACATATCAACGCCCGGAACATATGTCATGCTCGGATGTCCTTCGAGGTAGCTGTCGATATTTCTGAACGTATAAAGGTCCTTCTCCGGGAAGAATCCTCTTGTGGCGAGCGTCGCGTAAAGAGCAGGCGCGCAGTGTCCTTTTGAAAGAACGAATCTGTCTCTGTCCGCCCACTTCGGGTTCTTCGGATCGACTCTCATTACGTCAAAATAAAGCACTGTTAAAATATCAGTACAAGAGAGCGAGCCGCCCGGATGTCCCGATTTCGCAGAAAATACTTCGTCAATGATGTACTTTCTGATGATCGTCGATTTCTTTTTCAAATCGAGCAATTTCTTTTGATTCATGACTGAAAACCTCCAAATTTTAATTTCTTTTCTCTATTTCGGATATATAATCCACTCTCGCCTGATGTCTGCCGCCTTCGTATTCGGCGTCCACCCAGCAGTCTACTATCATCTTTGCAAGCTCCGTTCCCACTACTCTGGCTCCGAAGCAGAGTATATTTGAGTCGTTGTGCATTTTGGAAAGCTTTGCGGAAAAAGGCTCCGAGCAGCAGCACGCCCTTATCCCGTTGACTTTATTTGCCGCTATCGAGATTCCTACTCCCGTTCCGCATATAAGGACCGCTCTTTCGCACTCTCCGGACGAGACTGCGTTCGCCACTACTTCGGCCACTTCGGCATAATTGCTCGCCGTCGTCGACTGCGTTCCGAAATCTTTCACTTCAATGCCTTTTGATTCGAGATGCGCCTTGATCACCTGTTTAAGCGCAACACCCGTATGGTCATTTCCGATCGCATACATTATCATTCATAACCTTTCGTTCTATTATTCGGCGCGTAAAAACACACCATCGTTTATTATAACAAATGAGAATGTGTATTTCAATAAACGAAATA
>DBVT01000110.1:6378-6515 GCA_002308775.1 Mageeibacillus sp. UBA1257 | reverse complement strand
AGGAGACGGCCTGTTTCGGCTGTCAGGCGGGTCGCGGCTCCTTTTAACTCATTCGGGAAGCGGGAAAGGAAATTGTCGGCTTCGAATGTGAAATCGCCGTCGTAATCGATATCCGCAAGAGCCTTTGCGAAGGCCTC
>DBVT01000110.1:0-6317 GCA_002308775.1 Mageeibacillus sp. UBA1257 | reverse complement strand
TCGTTGTCGTGTATGTGCAGCGCCTTCAGCCTGTCGTGTCCGAGAGCCTTGATCATTTCCGGAATGTCATGATTCAAGATCTGAACGTGTCCGATATCGAGGCATGCGACGATCTCGTCGCTGTCTATCCTGTCGATATATCTGACGAATTCATCCCCGGCGGAGCATGTGCTGTCGAGGGCTCTGTCCTCTGCGCCGTCCCACTGGAACATGTTTTCTGCCGCGACTTTTATGTTGTATTTTTTACAATAAGGGATCAGGCTCCTGTAAAAATCGATATTGATCTCTTCGAGGAGCTGCGGGTTGCCTTTTGTGGCGAATCTGAGATGCTGCTTAGGATGCACGACTATGATCTTTGCGCCGAGAATGGACGCGATCTCCATGGATCTCACGATCTTGAAATACATGTCCTCGTCCTTTTCCCTGTTGCCGAAGCTGCTCGGGAATGGCGCGTGAGCCTGGTTGCAAACGATGCCGAGGCTGTCGGCGCAGCGTCTGAGTTTTTTCGCATATTGTTTATATTCGTCCGTGTTGAAAATATATTCATCGCTGTAAGCCATATCGAAAAGGGACATGTCATACGCGTCAAAGCCTGTTTCTTTTAAAATTCTTATGGATTCTTCGATCCCGAAGATCGTGGCAAGGTGACTGTTTTGTATGGACAAAAGCATATTTCTGACTCCTTTTCAAATGTTGCAGGCAAATGATCACCGGTAAATCATTTCTGCAAATTTCCCGGGAAACAATAATTATCCGAGTCTTCTGTATGCATCTGCGGGGAAGGTGACGTTCCTGAATGAGTGGTAGATGCCGTCCTCGTCGAATTTTACCCAGATGCCGCCGTAGCCGTCTTCGTTCGCGGAAATTACGTAAGGCTGTGTGGCGGGGGTGTTTCCTTCGACTATCAGATACACTCTCTCGCCCTCCGCGTTTTCCGCGATATCGGCGATTATCATCGCGTGTCCGAGTGATGCGTCAAGGTCCGGATTTGCCCTGTTGAGATCGAGCGTCGTCGCGATGATCATATCGCCCACGGTGAGCTCTTCAACAGAGATCGGTATCGTCTGAAGTTTGTATGAATTGGTATTCGCGTAAACGTATACGTATTCGAGGTATTTAGTCAGATTTTCATATGAATAATCGGGCTCGGTGCCCTCCGGAGCGTCCTTCCATGTGCATTTGTTTCCGCTGATCTTTACCCTCTTGCCCTCTGCCCAGGAGACAAAATCGCACTTGAAAGCAGGCGTTGTGAAAAAATCGAACGATATCTCGCTGTATCTTTCGTTCTGGAAAAGATATTCCGCCCAGAATCTCATGACGGTATCGGCGCACTGCTGGATGTCCTTTTTCGCGATCTCCTGGTCTATTACCGCGTGCCACGGAGCGGATTCGTTGATCACTCCGTTGTACAGATACGCGCAGATCGTGTAAGGCTTGAGCGGCAGATTTCTCAGATATTCTCCGAAGCTTCCCTCGGGAACTGATATCCTGGTAAAACCGTCAGGCGGATTGAATCTCGAGAAGATCGTCGTGCCTGCCTCGTTGATGTATTTGTACGGAGTGGGCGTGGGAGTCGGTACAGCCGTGGGCACCGGAGTCGCAGTCGGTTTCGGCGTCGCGGAGGGTCTGTTTTCCTGATTGTTCTTGCTGATCTTTTTTACGAGATAAACGCTTCCTGTTACGAGAAGCACTATGCAGATCGCGATCATTATTATGATCAATATTTCTCTTCTTTTTTGTTTTGTCGCGTAATCCATCAGTCTTTCTCCGTTCCTTTTTCTTCTTTTGTAATATATCTCTCTTCCGTCTCCTCTGCCGCGTGTTTTGTCTCAGCGGCATTTTCTTCGTTTGAGGAGGTATCTGCGGCATTTTCTTCGTCGTTTTCGATCCATCTGCCGTTTTCGAATCTGCCTGTCTCTTTAGGCGTCTCTTCTTCCTTTTTCTCCTCTTCCGGCTTCTTTTCGGACTTGTCCGCGTTCGGGTTGTCTATCATATATTTTTTGATCGTAGGCCACACGTAAAATGTATTCGTGAACCCGAAAAACGCAGGCGTTATGAACAGATAAAGGAAGACCGTAAGCGAGAACCAGAACAGTTGCTGCTTCCCTTCTCCCTGCATGAGATACATCGGAAGGAACGCCAGCACGACTTCAAGAAGAAGCATTCCGAGGTTCGGCAGCCATCTCGCGATACTGAGTATCATCGCGTTTTTGTACAGCTGTTTGTATGTGATATTGAACGTGACCATCATCGGATACACGTACATCGACACCATAAAAAGCATCACGATCGCGAAAAGAATGACGGCCACAAAAATAAACGCTATGATAAAAGGGATCTGCGGAAAAGCTCCCGATCTGTTGTCGATTATCGCCCTGTAGGCCGCGACGTCGACCATAAGGACGAATGCCGCTATCGCATTCGTGAAAGTCACTTTGAGCCCGAGCTTCATATTGGTCTTCATTTTACTCGTAAAATCGGACCACAAAAACACCGGTTCCTCGCGTGTATAACTCCTGTAGAGGAATGCGCAACCGGCAAACGAGGGACCGAAAGAAAATATTGGTATCACCGTGCAGAGTACCGCGACGAGCATCATAGCCCATCTGAAAACAGTCATCGCATTCTCTGTCGCCAGAAGGTCCGAGACCGTCACTCCGCTCATGCTGGCATACAGCGAAAAAGCCACGTAGAAACTCGCCATGGCGATAAAAGGCGACAAAATGTTGGGAAGCAGAAACATCCAGTTGGTCGCTATCAGTTTGAACCTCTTTCGCCACAGTATTATCCAATATCTTATAAACGCGGGCTTCGGCTTTTCGTTTGGGTCTATTCCTTTGCCCGGTTTAGAATAATCGACAAATTTGAACAGTTTCATTTTATCCTCTCAGGCTCTTTGAGTTCGCTGCATTTCGCGCATACAGGTCGGTTACCCGTATATTATACCCTCTTTATCTGAGTTTCGCATCAAATTCGGTCTCGAGGCCGTTTAAAATCTTCTTCATCGACTTTTCGACTTCCTCATCTACCATCGTTTTCTGAGGATCTCTGAACGAGAGCGAATAAGCGAGACTCTTTTTACCTTCGGGGACCTGGTCTCCTTCGTAGCAGTCGAAGAGGACGCACGACTCGAGATTCCTGCCGCCTCTCTGTCTGATCAGGCTTTCAACGTGGCCTGCCGGAACGTCCTTGTCGAGGACTATCGCGATATCTCTCGTCGCAGCAGGGAACTTCGGAAGCTCTTTATTGTGCGGCAGGGTCACAGCGAGGTCGAAGAGATCTTTTGCGCTTAAAAACGCGACGTATGTATTCTCGGGACATCCGAAATTCTTCGCAACAGTCGGGTGGATCTGGCCGAAAACGCCTATCTGTTTGCCTTTTACCATGACTTTCGCAGTTTTACCGGGATGCATAGAGGGATCGTCCTTGCATGGCTCGTATTCGACATCGGCGATCTTCAGTCTGTCGAAGATCGTTTCGACGTCTCCTTTGAATGAGAAGAAATCACTGTCTCCGTATCTTCCGAACGAAATGAGTTTTCTGTGCTCGGGAAGCTTTTCGGGAACAGTATCTCCGTGGCGCGATCTTTCGAAATCCGTTGTCTCGCCGTCTTTGATATATACGTAAGAGATCTCAAAGAGAGCCGCGGAAGCCGCCCTGTGAGCGACGTTGTAACCGAGCGTCGAAAGAAGCGAAGGCATCATAGATGATCTCATAACGCTGAAATCCTCTCCGAGAGGGTTGCTGATCTTGATATAGTTTCTCAGCGGGCTGTCCTCGGGAAGGCACATTTTATCGAATACCGAAGGGCTCTCAAACGAGAATGTGAGCATCTCGCTGTAGCCGTTACCGATGAATTCGTGTCTGATGACGTTTTCGAGTTTCTGGTCTCTCGTCCTGTTTCCGGGCGTCGTCGCGCAGCTGTTCAAAAGCGTCGATTCGATCTTGTTATACCCGTAAAATCTTGCGACTTCCTCCGCGATATCCGCGTCGCACAGAAGGTCCCCTCTGAAGCACGGAGGAATTACATTTTCGTCGTTTTTATCGAATTTACACTCGAGAGATGTTAAAATCCTCTTCATCTCTTCCTTCGGGATATCGGTTCCGAGGAATCTGTTTATTCTTCCGCAGTCGAACGGGATCTTTCTCTCCTTGTAAGGCTGCGGGATCTCTTCGACAACTCCCTTGCAGACCTTGCCCGCTCCGAGAAGTTCTACGAGCTCAGCCGCTCTGTCGAGAGCGAGGCCGCATGTGACGGTATCGAGTCCCTTTTCGAATCTCGATGAGGATTCTGTGCGAAGTCCGAGTTTTTTAGCGCCTTTTCTGACAGTTACCGCGTCAAAAACGGCAGATTCGAAAATTATTTCCTTCGTATCGTCCTCTATTTCGGAATTCGCGCATCCCATGACGCCTGCGAGCGCTACAGGTCCGCGCATATCAGCTATTACGAGCATATCGCTTGAGAGCACTCTTTCGACGTCGTCAAGCGTTGTGATCTTTTCTCCTTCTCTCGCTCTTCTGACGATTATCCCGCCGTCCTTGATCATGCTTCTGTCAAATGCGTGCATCGGCTGGCCGTACTCGAGCATTACGAAGTTCGTGATATCTACGATATTGTTGATCGCTCTGACGCCTGCAGAGTTGAGTCTGTCTCTCATCCATTTCGGCGAAGGAGCTATTTTTACGTCCTTGACGACTCTCGCCGAATATCTCTTGCACAGATCGGGTGCCTGTATGTCGACCGTGACCATATCGGAGACTTTGTCCTTGCATTCCTCTCTTACCTTCGGGATATTGTCGATGAATCTGCCTCCCATCGTGATCGCGGCTTCTCTCGAAAGGCCTCTTATGGAGAAGCAGTCCGCTCTGTTTGAAGTGATCTCGAAATCGATGACCGTCTCGTCAGCTCCGAGGACGGAAACTATGTTTTTGCCTATTAATTTGTCGAAGTCTTCCTTTTTGTATCCTTCGAAATCCTTGAGATCCTGAAGGATGATCACTCCGTTGTCGATGCCGCCTTCGTAATCACGGCAGTCAAGGCCGAGCTCCTCGAACGAACACATCATCCCGTTCGATTCCTCTCCCCTGAGTTTGCCCGCTCTGATCTCTCTTCCGCCTGATATCGTGGAATTGTCGAGAGCTACGGGGATATATGCTCCTTCTCTGACATTCGGCGCGCCTGTGACGATCTGTATGACGCCTCCGTTTTCAGCGCCGACATCCATCTGACAGACCATAAGGTGATCTGAATTTTCATGCTTTTTTATCGAATCGCATCTCGCGACCACAACTCTCGTTATATCAGAGCACTGCGTATCGACCGTCTCTACCTTTGAGCCCGAAAGAGTCATTTCCGAAGCCAGTTTTTTGATCTCATCACTTGTCGTGACCTTGAAATCCGTATAATCAGTTAACCATTTTACAGGTGCTTTCATATCTTTTTTCTCCTCTCAATCGTAAAAAATCATCAGAACTGCTTCAGGAAACGCACGTCGTTGTCGTAGAACTGTCTCAGATCGCTGACGCCGTATCTCGCCATTGCAGTACGCTCGATGCCTATGCCGAAAGCAAATCCGCTGTATTCCTTCGGGTCAATGTCGCACCTTGCGAGCACGTCAGGATGGACCATTCCGCAGCCGAGGACTTCGACCCAGCCTTCGCCTTTGCATACTCTGCAGCCTTTTCCGCCGCAGCTCCAGCACGATACGTCAACTTCCGCGCTTGGCTCCGTAAAAGGAAAATGATGCGGTCTGAGCCTTATCTTCGTATCCGGTCCGAACATGCTCTTCGCGTATATTTCAAGAGTTCCCTTGAGGTCCCCCATCGTCACGCCTTTATCTACAACGAGTCCTTCGAGCTGATGGAATATCGGTGAATGCGTGGCATCCATCGTATCGGCTCTGTAGACCTTTCCGGGGCAGATGATCTTGATCGGAGGCTTTTTCTTTTCCATGACTCTGACCTGAACTCCTGAAGTCTGAGTCCTCAGAAGTACGTTGTCAGTGATGTAAAATGTGTCCTGCGTATCTCTTGCCGGATGTCCGGGAGCTATATTGAGCGCCTCGAAATTGTAATAATCATATTCTACTTCGGGGCCGTCTGCTATTTCGTAACCCATTCCGAGGAAGAGCTCTTCCATCTCCTCAATAACGAGGTTAAGAGGATGAAGGCTGCCTTTTTCCTGCTTTTTTCCGGGCATGGTGACGTCGACCTTTTCCTTCCGGAGTTTCAGCGCCAGCGCGGACTCTTTGAGTTCCTGCATTCTTGCCGCGATGCTTTTCTCCATATACTCTCTGACCTCGTTCGCCATTTTACCG
>DBVT01000041.1 GCA_002308775.1 Mageeibacillus sp. UBA1257 | reverse complement strand
TCCCACTGCCACTCCCGAGCCTACGGCTACACCTACACCGGAACCCGGAACATACGATCTGCTCGGCTTCGAAGCTGATGAAGATCATATTACAGGTGACGGATGGTCATATGTTGACGGCGCATTCTGCGGACCTCTTGAGGAACCGCACGGAAGTGAAGACGGAGCAACTGTTGACGGCGTTGAGATCTACGCCCACAGGGAAGTAGCAGTCGTTGAACTTTCGAACGGCGAACAGGGATCAGTAATCAGACATGCTGTCGACGGCGACAGAGGACTCAGAATCGGACAGAATGTATACGGCGTTGAATACGCGGGACTCAAACCCGCCACGAGATACAGACTGAAAGCTACGTTCATGGCTTCGGGAACATTCCTCACGGAAAGAAGTAACTCCCATATCATCTTTGGTCTTATTGACGGACTCGGCGGCACTCCTGTTGAAGGAAACTATGTCGAGATCGAATCCAAACAGGAATGGCAGACACTGGAGCTCATAGTCTACACAGGCGATGAGGGAATGGCTCATCCTGCTGTAGTTCTCGGAACGAACGGCCTCACAGGCTGCATCAACTGGGACTACGAGATGCTCGTTGAAGACATCGAAATGTACGAGATCGTTGAAAAGGATATCCTCGACTTCGTTGCAGACGATGAGATCATAGTTCAGGACTGCTGGTCATATGTTGACGGCAAGATATGGGGACCTATCTATGAGCCTCAGTCCGGCAACGCAGGCGCAACTCTTGACGGAGTGGCAGTTTTCGGATCGAAGTCCGCTATACAGACTAAGGTATCCAACGGCGAAGACGGAGCGGCTATCCTGCATACGATAGGCGGAGACGCGGGATACAGACATACACCGTTCTTCTACGGAATCGGATACGCGAACCTGAAACCCAATACAACATACAAGATCAAAGCGACATTCAAGTTCACGGGAACAGTCAGAACTGAAGACGGCGGACTCGGACATGATGACTCTGCTGTCGTACTCGGATTCAAACTCGGTTCTAACACATATCCGAAAGAGGGCGACTATATCAAACTCGAACCCAAGGACGAATGGCAGACAAAATCCATTACGATCACGACAGGGGACGACGTAACAGAGCCTTCGATCATCCTCGGTGTAAAGGGCCTGTACGGCTGGGTCAACTACGACTACGAGATGCTCGTTGAATCCATCCAGATGTTCGAACAGGTCGGATAACGGTCATTCGGCAAAAACAATATCAACCTGATAAAGATGCGCTCCGGGTCATCCCGGGGCGTTTCTGTTTTTTACCAAACGGAAGAGTTTTTTGTGTAAAATGTGCCGTTTTTCGCTCATTTCGGGCAAAAAAGAGCAAAAATGTGTTGCATATAGAGAGAAACAGGAATATAATAATCTTTTGAAAGCGCGCAAACAAAGGACGCTTTCATAAATGAAAAACACGGAGGTTTTTATCATGGCAGTAGTAAGAGTTGCTATTAACGGATTCGGAAGAATCGGACGTCTCGCTTTCAGACAGATGTTCGACGCGAAAGGCTACAAAGTAGTAGCTATCAACGATTTGACAAGCCCCAAGATGCTTGCTCATCTTCTCAAGTATGACACAGCGCAGGGTTCATTCCTCGGAAAATACGGCGAAGGACTCCACACAGTCGAGAGCACAGACGATTCCATTATAGTTGACGGAAAAGAAATAAAAATTTACGCTTTCAAAGACGCTAAGGATTGTCCTTGGAAGAAACTCAGAGTAGACGTTGTACTCGAGTGCACGGGATTCTACACATCAAAAGAGAAATCAATGGCTCACATTCAGGCAGGCGCAAGGAAAGTCGTTATTTCCGCTCCCGCAGGCAACGACCTCAAGACGATCGTTTACAATGTAAACCACGAGACACTTACGGCTGACGATCAGGTAATTTCCGCCGCATCATGCACAACGAACTGCCTTGCTCCTATGGCTAAAGCTCTCAACGATCTCGCTCCGATCAAATCAGGTATCATGAGCACGATCCACGCTTACACAGGAGACCAGATGATCCTCGACGGACCGCAGAGAAAAGGCGACCTCAGAAGATCAAGAGCAGGTGCCTGCAACATAGTCCCCAACTCCACAGGCGCTGCAAAAGCGATCGGCCTCGTTATCCCCGAGCTCAACGGAAAACTCATCGGTTCCGCTCAGAGAGTTCCTACACCTACAGGTTCAACAACTATCCTCGTAGCAGTTGTAGAAGGAACAGTAACAAAAGAGCAGATCAATGCCGCTATGAAGGCTGCTTCCAACGAATCCTTCGGTTACAATGAAGACGAGATCGTATCCAGCGATGTTATCGGTATGAGATACGGTTCACTGTTCGATGCGACACAGACGATGGTCCTTCCCATGGACAACGGCTGCACAGAGGTTCAGGTAGTTTCATGGTATGACAACGAGAACTCTTATACGAGCCAGATGGTCAGAACGATCAAATACTTCTCTGAACTCGGCAAATAATTGACCGCCTCGGAAAGGTATAATTTTTCGGAACTTTGACTCCTGCCGTTTGGATCACAGACGGCGGGAGTTTGTTTATATTATAATTAAAACGACAGATTTTTACGGAGGATGTAAAATGGAGCGCGTATATAATTTTTCAGCGGGTCCGTCCGCGATAAACGAAGACGTATTAAAAAAAGCGCAGGAGGAGATGCTCTGTTACGGTGACAGCGGCATGTCCGTCATGGAAATGAGCCACAGATCGGCTGTTTACGATTCGATAATAAAAGACGCGGAAAAACTTTTGAGAGAGATACTTTCCATACCTGACGATTACGCGGTGCTGTTTTTGCAGGGTGGCGCATGGTCCCAGTTTGCTATGGTTCCCATGAATCTCGCGACAAAAAGCGGCAAGATCGACCTCGTGGTGACGGGAAACTGGGCTAAGAAAGCAGGAGAAGAAGCGTCAAAATACTGCAAAGTCAATATAGTCGCGAGCTCCGAGGACAAGAATTTCAATTACATCCCCACACTTGATAAGACGAAATTCGATAAAGAAGCCGATTATTTTTACATTTGTGACAACAATACTATATACGGAACGAAATACCCCGAATATCCGGAGACGGGAAACGTGCCGCTCGTCGCCGATATGTCGTCGTGCATATGCTCACAGGAAGTGGACGTTTCAAAATTCGGGCTCATATTCGCAGGGGCGCAGAAAAACCTCGGTCCCGCGGGACTTACGATAGTTATAGTCAGGAGAGACCTTATCGGACATCAGATGGATATTACTCCTACGATGTTCACTTATGCCGTGCATGAGAAGCACAATTCGCTATTCAATACGCCTCCGACGTATTCGATCTACATCTGCAAACTCGTGCTCGAATGGATCAAAGGGCTCGGCGGACTCAAAGAGATGGAGAAGATAAACAAAGCGAAGGCAAAGCTTCTGTATTCGGCGATAGATGAATCGAAAATGTTCAAGGCTGATGTGCAGGGAAGCAGCAGATCGATCATGAATGTCACATTCAGAACGGGTGACGCGGATCTCGACGCGGCTTTCATAAAAGGCGCGACGTCGCGCGGCCTTGTCAATATCAAAGGATACAGGACGATAGGCGGCATGAGAGCTTCGATCTACAACGCCATGCCGATGGAAGGCGTCGAAAAACTCGTTTCTTATATGAAACAGTTCGAAGTAGAGAATAAGTGATCCGAAAAACTGTTTTTGACTGAAAAAAGGAGGACAAAAAATGTTTAAAAGAAAACGTATTGGAATGCTGATAACCGGAGCGATAATCACTTTTATGTTTCTTGTCGCTGTAACGTCAATAGTATTAGGCGTCATAACTTCGTTGAAAGACCTTTCGCCTAACGATTCCGGAATGACCCTGGGAATTACAATTATGTATTCAGTGTTTATTTTACTTCCTTTGAGTGTCGGAATTCCGCTGTTCATAATCGGCCTTATCAGCACGATCAAAGCGAGCAAATATAACAAGGAAAAAATGATCGAAGGCGAAACGCTTCAAACGACATGCTTCCATTGCAATAACGTTGTCATAGTGGACCGCGTTCAGTTCGCGTCTCACAGAAGATTTCCCGAGGGATTTATTTACTGTCCCTATTGCTCAAAGCCGCTCAGCTACAACGTTTTTACCGTCTGCGATGATAAAGCTCCGTTACTGAAAACGGTTCCCGTACAGACAACTGAAGCTCAAACAGATCAGCCTACGGAGTAAAATATGCCTCGCGATCTCGCAAAAATATATATAACCGAAAAAGCGGAAAGGTCTTTGAAGGGCGGCCATCCGTGGGTCTACGGAGAAGAAGTTACATCCGTCTCAGGTGAATACGAACAGGGCGGAACGGTCGACGTCTTTTCGAAAAAAGGCTCATGGCTGGGCGCAGGTTTTGTCAACGATCTCTCAAAGATCAGAGTCAGGATCATCTCACGAAATACGAACGACACATTCGACGCATCCTTCTGGGAGCGCCGCGTAAAATATGCCCTCGCATACCGTAAACACGTGTGCGGGGACTTGTCCGTCTGCCGCCTTATCTACGGAGAATCTGACGGTTTTCCCGGTTTTACGGTGGACAAATACAATGATATCATCGTTACGCAGGTCCTTTGTCTGGGGATCGAGAAAATCAAAGATGTGATCTACCGCATCCTGACAGAAGCTCTCGCCCTTGAAAATTGCAAAGTAAAATGCATTATCGAGCGCTGCGACGTGCCTGTCAGAGAGAAGGAAGGGCTTTCACAGTTCAAAGGTTTCTACGATCCGGAATGGATGAAAAACGCGCGCGGTGGAAGGGAACTGACGGCGAAAGACGCGAAGACGAGAATATTCGAAAACGGCATATATTACGATATAGATTGCCTTGAAGGCCAGAAAACGGGCTATTTCCTCGATCAGAAGCTCAACAGGAAGGCTGCAGGAGAGATATCCAAGGGTTTAAAAGTTCTCGACTGCTTCTGTAATATCGGAGGTTTTTCGCTTAACTGTGCAAGATCCGGCGCTATTTCCGTAACAGGGGCTGACATTTCGCCTCTCGCATGCTCGAATGCCTCTTCGAATGCTTCGATAAACGGCCTTGCAAATGCAGAATTCATCACTGTAGACGTATTCGATTATCTGACAGAACTTGCCGGTAAAAAGCAACATCCGTA
This sequence comes from Mageeibacillus sp. UBA1257, assembly GCA_002308775.1. GTDB lineage: Bacteria > Bacillota > Clostridia > UBA1212 > UBA1257 > UBA1257. The sequence goes on along the minus strand of DBVT01000041.1, from coordinate 826 downwards.
CGACATGATCATACTCGATCCGCCTGCTTTTACGAAATCGAGGGAAACAGCGAAAAACGCATATAAAGGATACAAAGATATCAATTACCGGGCAATGAGGATCCTTCCTAGAGGCGGGTATCTTGTTTCATGCTCGTGCTCTCATTTTATGACAGTCGAAATGTTCGAACGCATGCTGCAGGATGCAGCGACGGACGCCGGAGTTTCACTTAAAATAGTGGAGAAGCGTTTCGCCGCGCCTGACCATCCCGTAACGCTCGGCATACCGGAAACTGAGTATCTGAAGTGTTATATCATGCAGATAATTTGAACCGTTATTTGCGGATGTTATTTGATCGGGAATTCAATTGCTCTGCTTGACTTTCGGAAAAATGATATTTATAATATACTTCGCAAATGACCTATGGAGGCATAGCTCAGCCGGGAGAGCACTTGCTTCACACGCAAGGGGTCACAGGTTCAAGTCCTGCTGTCTCCACCAAAAAAAGCACCCTGTTTGGGTGCTTTTTTTGGCCGCATCCAGGACTTGAACCGAGCGTTAGCCTTCACGGGTCTTCAGCTCCGCGGAAATAAGAAGGCGTAGCGACATGCCGGTGGCATATCGCAGCGAGGAGGGCCCTTTAAGCAAAACTCAAAATTGCCGGAGAGTTTTGCGGGGGCAAGTCCTGCTGTCTCCACCAAAAAAAGCTTCGCCAAACACTTTTTCAAAACTGTCGCAAGCTTCCAATTGTTTTGAAAAAGTGTTTGACTACGCTACAAGAACAAAAAGCCAACGGAAACATTGGCTTTTTTTTGTTGACAAGTTTATTGCATTGTTGATCTTGTC
>DBVT01000017.1:8952-14179 GCA_002308775.1 Mageeibacillus sp. UBA1257 | reverse complement strand
ATTCATCATTCTCCAGATTTTCAAACAAAGACATAATCAATTATTTTAATGACAGAGGATGTCCGACAGTCACAGAAAGAGGGAAGAGAGTTTTTCCCGCGTCTTTCAAATCTGTTGATATTGTGAATGTTTTGAAAAAAGACATCGAAAAGCAAAAGATAAAGATATTTTACGGTGCTGATACAGAAAAAATATTGACAGAAGAAAGTCATATTTCAGGAGTGTCGCTAAAGGACGGAAGACAGTTCAGATGCGAAAATATCGTGATCGCGACAGGAGGGATGTCTTATCCACTCACAGGTTCTACAGGCGACGGCTACAGATTCGCAAAAGAATTAGGCCATACTGTCACAGATCTGAAGCCTGCGCTTATAAGACTCGTATCGAACGACAAATCAATAAGGTCACTCGCCGGACTCACCTTAAAGAATATTTCAGTCGTTTTCAGCAATGATTGCGCAAAACAGAGTAAAAATAGTATAATATACGACGATTTCGGGGAACTGCTCTTTACCGGCGACGGGATATCGGGACCTGTAGTACTGAGCGCAAGCAGTCATCTTCTGAAATACGATTACAATAATATAACCGCTCATATCGATCTGAAGCCTGCGCTGACTGTCGAAAAGCTGAATGAGCGTGTATCGCGCGATTTTTACGAAAGCTCCAGGAAGCAGTTTAAAAATTCGCTCTCCGGACTTCTTCCGAAGGCGATGATAGACCCGATAGTAGAGCGCTCCGGTATTTCGCCCGAAAAATTTGTTAATCAGATCACAAAAGAAGAAAGGTCAAAGCTTGTAGACGTTCTCAAAGACTTTACCGTAAAAATAACAGGTTCCGGTCCTATGGATGAAGCGATAGTGACATCAGGAGGAGTAAAAATAAACGAAATAGATCCCAGGACAATGGAATCAAAACTGTGTAAAAATTTATATTTCGCAGGGGAGATAATAGATGTTGCGGGATACACCGGGGGATTTAATTTAACAATAGCTTTCTCGACCGGATATACGGCGGGATGCGCGATCAAAGAAAAGAGGCAAAAATATGAAACTTGATCCGATTATTTTTTCACTGCTTGACACTGACCTTTATAAATTCAACATGAATCAGGTCATTCTTCACAAACACACAGATCTTACGGGCGAATACAGATTTAAGTGCAGAAACGAAGATGTCGTATTTACCGCTGAAATGCTTGATGAGATCAATGACCAGATAGATCATCTCTGTACGCTCAGATTCAGGAAAGAAGAACTTGATTATCTCAGAAGCATCAGATTTATAAAGAGCGACTATGTTGAATTCTTAAGGCTTTGGCATCCTATCAGAGATTATGTTACAACATCTCTTGCAGATAACGGGGAACTTATTGTCAGAGTTGACGGTCCTCTTTTCTCGGCGATGCAGTTTGAGATATACCTTCTCGAGATCATCAACGAGGTATACTTCAGATTCAAATATAACTATGACAAGCTCAGAAAATCGGCAGAAAAGAAGCTCGACAAGAAGATTGAGCTTTTTAACTCCGGAAAATACACTTTCAAATTCGCCGAATTCGGCTGCAGAAGAAGACTTTCAAGAGAATGGGAAGATATAGTCGTAAAAAGACTTAACGAAGAGACAAAAAATATAGTCGGTACGTCAAACGTATACCTCGCGATGAAATACAATATGTCCCCTATAGGAACATACGCGCATGAATTCGTTCAAATGTATCAGGGCATCGATATGATACCTCTTGCTTATACGAACCATTACGCTATGGAAGATTGGTATGATGAATACAAGGGCGATAACGGAACAGCACTCACAGATACGATCACGTCAGATATATTCCTGCTCGATTTTAACAGAGCGATGGCGAACAACTATTCCGGACTTCGTCATGACAGCGGAGATCCTTATGAATGGGGCGAAAAAATGATCGCACATTATGAAAAATACGGCATCGACCCCAAGACGAAGCTTCTTCTCTTTAGCGACAGTCTGAATTTCGACAAAGCACAGAAGCTTTACGACTATTTCAAAGACAGAACAAAGGTGTCATTCGGAATCGGGACCTCGATAACGAACGACACTTGCGAAAAGGCGCTGAATATAATCATCAAACTTCAATATGTAAACGGAAGACCGGTCGCAAAGCTTTCAGACTCTCCGTCAAAGGCGATGTGCTCCGATCCCGATTATCTTGAATACTTAAAACGCTCTGTCGATTTCAGGATCAACAGAGAAAAACAAAAAGGAAATAATATCATTTAAAAAGGAGAGAGTAAGAAATGAGGATCTTGGTATCGGGAGGAGCAGGCTTTATAGGAAGCCACACATGCGTTGAGCTTTTAAATCAAGGTTACGATGTAACGCTCTTTGACGATTTTTCAAACAGCAGCGAGGAAGTCGTCTCGAAGATCAAAGAGATCACAGGCAAAGATCTGAAATGTTTCAAGTGCGATATGAAAGACAAAAAGGCGCTTGAGAAGGTTTTTAAGAAAGATAAATACGACGCGCTTATCCATTTTGCGGGTTATAAAGCAGTCGGAGAGTCAGTCGCAAAACCTTTGATGTATTATGAGAACAATCTTTTCGGCTCTGTCAATCTTTTTGAGCTTTGTAAAAAATACGAAGTCAACAAAATAATCTTCAGCTCTTCGGCGACTGTTTACGGCCTTTCGGAAAACATGCCTTTGAAAGAAGATGCTCCTTTGTCTGTTACGAATCCGTACGGAAGGACAAAACTGATAATCGAAGGTATTCTCGAAGATATGGCGAAAGCGGAGAAGCAGTTTTCGATAGTAGTTCTGAGATATTTTAACCCTATAGGCGCTCATGAGAGCGGCTTGATCGGTGAAGATCCGAACGGAATACCGAACAATCTGATGCCGAGACTGCTTGATGTCGTGAGAGGAAAAGCCGGTTGTCTGATGGTCTACGGAGGCGATTATCCGACTCCCGACGGAACAGGCGTAAGAGATTATATCCATGTTACGGACCTTGCTGAAGGGCATATATGTGCCTTAAGATACGCTTTCAGCGGTTTTACGGGTATCGACGCATTCAATCTGGGTTGCGGAAGGGGAGTCTCAGTCCTTGAACTCATCAATACGTTTGAGAAAGTCAACAATGTTAAGATCAATTACAAGATCGTTGACAGAAGACCGGGAGACGTTGCGGAAAACTATGCTGACGTATCAAAAGCGAAGAGTATTCTCGGTTTTACTGCTGAAAAGACTGTAGAAGATATGTGCAGAGACAGCTACCGATTCTGTATGAAGAAGGAGAATATGAAATGAAACTTAAAAAGTTTAATTTTTACCTGCCTTTGACTACATTGCTTCTTGTTCTTTTAGGAGTATTTCTTCTTATAAAGGCTGATTTTGATACAAAAATTTATCTTTTTGTATCAATAGGAATATTCTTTCTCTGCGGATGTCTCTATTTGATCGCCTTCGTAATCGATAAAAGAGCGCATTACAGACCGGGCTGGATACTGCCGGCGGGAATAACGTTCCTTATATCGACATTATTTCTTGTTCTTTCGATCATAAACGGAACAGAACCGATAAACTCCTTGCTGATGGCTTCCGGAAATATGACACTTCTTCTCGGAATCATACTGCTCGCATCTTCTATGCAGTACAGATATCTTGAGATAAAAAGATGGTGGATACATACATTCTTCTCACTGATATTCCTCGTCATAGGCATAACGGTCACGATGGTAAAAGCTATACCGGATGAATATGCAAACGTCGAATGCGCGGTGATCTTTTTCGTGATCGCTTTCGTAACGGGAATAGAGACGGTTTTTTACGCAAAATCAAGGTTGCCGGAGAAAAGATCAAATGAGTGAATCTTCTGAAGGTAAAAAGGGAATATTTGATTTTAACGTTCTCGTTATAATTGCGACCGTTTTGCTCATCCCTTTAAATTTGGCCTTCTGCGGCCTCATAAAGGCGTCCTGGCTGATCATCCTATTGGGAGTGGTCGGCGCTTCCGGATTGCCTTTGTGGGCCCTTGTAATCGTTCAGGGAACGTATTACAACGGCAGTACGATCAGATATATGCTGATCATGCTCGCAGGAGCGATAATGTCTGCTTATCCTTACTTCCTGTGCTTCGGTGAAAAGTCTTTCAAGGCGCAGTCATTTTTCAGCCTCGCTTTTACTGCTTTTGTATATCTCGGTTCAATTCTTCTGATGGACAAATTCAAAGTACATGCATATAAGATACTCACGTCTGTTACTGTTTTGCTGCTTATGATATTCGTTATAAGGAGTGACTGGGCTCTTGCTCTTATCCCCGGGTATATTATTTACCTTTTTAAGGATAAATTTATCAGACTCGCATATTATATGACCAGTTTTTCGATCGTCTTTCTGATTGTAGGTATCGTTATGTATATGTCGCAGAAAGGAGCGGGGAATACATCCGAATACCTCCATATGATAGCTATGTCGGGATCGTGCCTCTCGCTTCCTCTTGTCAGATTCTATAATGAAGGACCTGTAAGAAGACCGATACGATACACACCTTATATTATTTATCCGCTGATCCTTCTCGGATTGTTCTTCTTGAAAGGTCTATTTTAAAGAAGATACTAATGGTAAAAAGAACCCCGCTGCATTGATTTATTTGACGCAGCGGGGGGTTTTTGATCTAAAGATCGGCACTTGAAAAGAGGCCGTGAGATCATTCGTCATCCCGATCTTTTTCCTCTTCTTTTTCTTCATCGTGATCGATGTCTTCCTTCGGGTTGATCTTCATTTTTACTTTTGTAATGATCTTGTTATTATGGGAAACGACTGTAAAATCGAGGTTCTTATAGCTGAAGGAAGGGAATTCGTCTTCTTCCGGAATATAACCGAGATTTCCGATGACAAAACCGCTCATAATGTCATATTCATCGATCGGAATATCCGTATCAAGTTCGTTGTTTACTTCATCGATCTCCGTAAATCCGTCTATCAAATATTCGTCATCTGCTATTTTTATGATTTTTTCCGACTCTTCTTCGTCATCGTATTCGTCCTGAATGTTTCCGACGATCTCTTCGAGTATATCCTCCATAGTGATTATTCCCGCAGTTCCGCCGTATTCGTCCAAAACGATACCCATGTGATTTTTACTTTCCTTAAGGCTCTTGAAAACATCGTCTATTTTCTGAGATTCGGGAATATAGCAGGGAGGTCTCATTATCTTGTTTACGCTGAAATCAGGCTCATTTGAG
>DBVT01000017.1:6487-8870 GCA_002308775.1 Mageeibacillus sp. UBA1257 | reverse complement strand
AGTGTGGCATCTGTTTCTATAGCAACGACTTCCGTTCTGTGCGTCATTATCTCTCCGGCTGTCTTATCGTCAAAATCAAAAACATTATTTATCATTTCGCTCTCGTTTTCATCGATAACGCCTTGCTCCTGACCTTCGTTGATCATAAATTTGATCTCTTCCTCTGTTACATCTTCTTCTGTCTCATGAGGGTTTATTCCGATCAGTCTGAGCACTCCGTTTACGGATACAGTGAGTAAAAAGATAAACGGGGCAAATATTATTCCTGTGAATTTCAACGGTTTAACTGCTTTTCTGGCGAGTCTGTCGCTGTATTTCATCGCGTATCTCTTCGGTACCAGTTCACCGAAAACGAGAGTAATGAAAGATAGCGTGATAGTTATCAGAATTATGGATACAGTTCTGATCGCGCCGTCCGGAATGCCTATTTTGCCGCTCAATCCTTTTACGATAAGATCGGCAAAAGAATCGGCCGCGAATGCGCTCGATAAAAATCCTGCCAATGTTACTCCGACTTGTATTGTGGATAAGAACTTGCTTGAATTTTTTACAAACTCAAGTACTGCTTTTGACTTTTTGTTGCCTTCTTCCGCAGACTTTGTCATCTTTGCCTCGTTAAAAGAGAGCAAGGCGATCTCAGCTGACGCGAAAAACGCATTTAAGAAGATCAATACGATTATCAATATGATTTGCAGAGGCAAATGCATGTTGTTGATTGCTGACAGAGCCCGTATGGGTATACTACCGTCATCGTTCATAGACTTTTGATCAAATCCTTTCGTAATTAAATTACGGTAAAATATTATACATTGCCGATATTATGTTGTCAAATTGCAATTTAAAACCGGTTTACGATGACTGTCTGCAGTTCGATCGAAACCGGTTTCTGAAACAAAAGTTAATATTTGATCTTTTTAATTCAAAACTATCAGAATATCGATCTTATCAGCACATTAAGAGCGTTTATAAGAACAAACAGCGTTGTTGCGACAGTGGACATCATTTTAATAAAGATATCGAGCGCAACGCCTACAACGTCTTTTCTGGTGTCTCCAACGGTGTCTCCGGTGACTGCTGCCTTGTGAGCCGCGGTTCCTTTTCCGTGTCCGACAATACCGCCTGATTCGATAAATTTCTTCGCGTTGTCAAAAGCGCCGCCTGAGTTGCCCATGAATATTGCTCTCGGTATTGCCACTATCGTTGCTCCGAGCAGTATTCCAACTACGAAATCAACGCCGAATATCGCGCCTCCTATAAACGGTACAACAAGCGCGATTATTGAAGGAAGGAGCATCCTGCGAAGAGCTGATTTTGTTGCGAGCCTTACGAGCTCATTGTAATCCGGATCTTTATCGCCTGAAAGAATTGCGGGATCTGAAAGCTGTTTATCGCCTACGTCAGCGAGCTCTTTAGCCGATTTGATAGTATTATCAGTTAAAATAGCCGAGAAGAATTCGATCAAAGCACCGCCTATGAGACATCCTGCTATTACTATATGACTTGAGATCTTCGGAACTTCCAGGCCCGAGTGAGCGTAGTTTCCGACATATGCGACGATCAACGAAACTGTAGCGAATGCGGCGGATCCGATCGCGAATCCTTTTCCGATAGCAGCCGTAGTATTGCCGACAGAGTCGAGTTTATCTGTGATCTCACGAACTTTATGGTCAAGGTGACATGACTCGGCAAGTCCGCCAGCGTTATCGGCGATCGGTCCGAATGCGTCTATCGAAACTGTTGTTCCGACGAACGAGAGCATTCCGAGAGCAGAGATCGCTATACCGTATGTTCCGCAAACTATTCCTGAAATAAGAAGTGAAGCGCCTATTATGAGTATCGGGAACAGGCATGATCTCGATCCTACAGCGTCACCTTTTGTTATAACGAATGCTTCGCCTTCGGTCGCATATTCGGCTATCGTCTTTGTCGGTTTGTAATCGGCGCTTGTGTAATATTCTGTTATAAGTCCGATCGCTACGCCGCTTACGATGCCTAATATCGCGCAGATCCAGGGAGAGATCCATCCGAGTTTAAATCCGACAGACTGTAAAAGTTCTGCAGAAGCATCTTTAAATGCAAGGAAAGATGCGACTCCTCCGAATATAAGAGCGATAGCAGCTGAGATATATGTCGCGAGATTGAGTTCTTTTGAAGGGTTATTTCCCATCTTTTTTACTGACGCGAAAAGAAGTCCGATGAGACATCCTACGAGTCCGCCGCCTGCTAAAACGAGAGGGAAGATATATGATGATCTAAAGAAATCAGCAGTGATCAAAGGATTGTTTGAAAGGAGAGATATCGCTACAACGATCGATGCTGACATCGTAGCCACAAAACTCTCGAGAAGGTCTGAACAGTTTCCTGCGATATCGTTTACGTTGTC
>DBVT01000017.1:1714-6413 GCA_002308775.1 Mageeibacillus sp. UBA1257 | reverse complement strand
GAAATATCAGCTGCTTTTGTATAGTTTCCTCCTGCAACTCTGTTGAACATCGCGACAGTGGAGCAGCCGAGAGAATAAGTAGTTATCCTCATTATTGAAGTGTTTGTAAGAAGTGCGGCGAAATTAAAAATACCGTTTCCTTCGTATGTTTTGAGACTTTCGAGTCCGATCCCAGAAAGTGTCTCAAATTTTTGAGGTCCGACTCCGCTGATCAGAACTATTAAAATAATTCCGAGAAGTCCGAGCGCCTGAACAGACAGACCGCTGATCGAACCTCCGCAGAGTGCTACTTTTACTGTTTCTCCGATCGAGAGTGATTCTCTCGCTTTGTTAGCTGTTCTTACGTTTGCGTAAGTTGCGCTCTTCATTCCGACGACACACACTATACTTGACATCAAAGCGCCGAGAATGTATGTGATACCGCTGAATTTCTCAATGAAAAGAGAGAAGAGGACAGCAATAATTGCGATCACTATCGTAATAGTAGCAAATTCTTTCTTAATAAATACGTTAGCGCCGTCTCTGATGATCGCGCTCATTTTGATCATCTTATCTGTTCCTTCTTTCATCCTCTTGATTCGGACGAAATTGATCGCAACGTAGATGATCGCAAGCGCACAAACACCGATAATGGCGTAAAGCCAGATAGTATTCATGTTTTATACCTCCGTATTATTATTTACTCGAAAAAATCGAATAAACGTAAGTATTTTACAAAAACAGATGTTAAAAGTCAACAAATGAAACGGCTGATCTGATTATTAAAGTTATAAAATACTGCCCCATATTTCAGGGGCAGTAAAGAAGGATTTTTAATAAAAGCCGTTATCTGTTTTTAAAAGAGGATCAATGTCTCTTTTTCTTAAGAACTACGCATGCGCCGAGGAGAGCAATAGCTGCTACAACAGTGCCTGATACGATGACATTCTTACAACCTGTTTCCGCCTTCGGAGGTTCTGTCGGAGCCGGAGTTGAATATACAGGATGAGCTTCTGTCGTTACATCGTCAAGGATCTGTGCCTCATCATAAGCAGCGGCGTCCTGTTTTGTCTCGATATGGAATTCGAGGTAGAGAAGTGCAAGCTCAGGAAGTTTTGCAAGCGTCTCCGCGTCAACATCTACAGGGATAGATACAGGAGTCGTTCTGTCATTCTTTGACCAATCCATTTCTGTCTTAGTCGTTTTGCTGTTGACTGTTCCGAGGACATAACCTACTGTATCGCCGTACTGAGCAGCTGCTTCGATATAATCCTTGGGGTTGGAGACTGTCAATGTGATCGTGTTCTTATTTTGAGGATCACTTGCGGCGTCAGAATAAAGCTGTGATCCGAGAGCGTCGATCTCGATGGTTATACTCTTTATCTTAGCTTTTGTCTGAGGAGTTCCTATGACGGGCGATCCTCTGACGAGACGGTCTTTATTATCACGAAGAATATTGTCTACCGTGAAAACAGTTGCCGGATCGTTATATTCAGCTGTAGCGAAGTCTGCTGCGTCGAATTTCTCGTCTGCGTTGTAGTCTACAACAACTCTGAAGAGCTCTGCGCCGATACCGCCGCCCATATCACCGATCTCCATGATTCTTCCTGTTCTTGCGTCATATCTGTCAGCGATCGGGATCCATACATAATTGCCTTCGTCATCCTGATAGAAGGGCTCGATCCTTCTGCCTTCGCTGTCATGCCAGATGAAATTGCTGTCGAGGATGAAGCCGTTGTCATCGAGGATGCAGGCTGCACCGGATGCGTCTGTCTCCTGGGCGAGGGCATAACCTTTATCATTATAAGTGAGGTTCGGGTTAGGATTTTTGGCATCGTCTCTTACTGCTGTGATTCCGTAGAAGTTGACTGCAGATTTTGTACGAATGATAGCACCGTCATTGATGCTCGTAACGTAAGCCCATTTGTAAGGAACCTTTGCGTATCTGACGGAAGCTTCGTCTCCCTGACTCTTAACGACTTCATAGAAGTTGGAATCAGCTGCAGCTTTCTCCTGATAGAAAGTATAAGCGTTCTTCGTAGCATAACCGGCTCTGCAAACAAAAGAATCTGCAGGATCAGCGAATACGTATCCTTTTCCGTAAACGGGATCGCCGTTGGATTTATACTTCGTGATGACCAGCTTGTCTTTTGCCGTAACTTCGCGGTAAGCGACTACGATAGGCTCTTCATAAGTGATCGTGACAGAGTAGAAATCGAGTCCGCCCGCGTCAGGACCGTCAGCGAAGACAGCATAGGGAAGTACAGACAGAGATAAAATCAATGCCAATACTAAAACTACTAACTTTTTCATAGAAAAACCTCCTTGAAAGTTTTCATATTGTATTTTTGCCTGGACGGTTTGTCCAAACTGATGAACTAAACTTTTTGAAGTTGTGTTCATATTTTTTTAACATTGACAATGATATAACAATTTTTCGACCTTGTCAACACTTTGTTAAAATTTTTTTTGTTTTTAGCTTGGTAACTGTGAAAAACGGCGCTCACATATGTTATACTTTTATAAAAAAGAGAAGTAAGGAGCAAGGTCTTGAAGAACACAGAAGGTAAAAAGAAAATATACATTTTCGATTCGACATTGAGAGACGGGGAGCAGTCGCCCGGATTCAGTATGAATCTCAATGAAAAACTGCGGATGGCATCGCAGCTTGAAAAACTCAAAGTAGACACGATAGAAGCCGGTTTTGCCGTCATTTCAAAGGACGATTTTGAAAGTGTAAAGTCTATCGCTGATAAAATTAAAGATTGTCAGATCGCTTCTCTCGCAAGATCTCTGCCCGCTGACATAGATGCCGCATATGAAGCTGTTAAAAATGCGGCAGATCCGCTGATCCACGTTTTCCTTGCCACTTCCGATATCCATATGAAATATAAACTGAAGAAAACGCCCGAGGAAGTCATTTTGCAGACGGGAGAAGCAGTCAGATACGCAAAGAAATACTGTTCGAATGTTGAATTTTCAGCTGAGGACGCAACAAGGTCCGATCCGGCATTTTTGCTCAAAGTATTTAAAGCTGCCATTGAAGCGGGGGCTACTGTCATAAATGTTCCGGATACAGTAGGATATGCATATCCTGCGCAAATGACGGAACTTATAACTTACTTGAAAAACGGGCTTGATCTTTCTCACACGCTCGTTTCGGTCCACTGCCACAATGATCTCGGACTTGCTACAGCCAATTCTCTTGCCGCAGTTGCAGCAGGTGCCGACAGGGTCGAATGCACCGTAAACGGAATAGGAGAGAGAGCGGGCAATGCGGCTTTGGAAGAGATAGTCATGAATCTTTTTACAAGATCTGATTATTACAACGCCTATACGGACGTAGATACACAAAACATTTACAACTCCAGCAAGATGCTGACGATCCTTACGGGTGTAAAAGTGCAGCCCAACAAAGCTATAGTAGGTAAAAACGCTTTTGCGCATGAAGCCGGCATCCACCAGCACGGAATGCTCGAAAACAGGAATACTTACGAGATAATGACTCCCGAATCGGTAGGAAGGATCCAGGCAGAAATAGTCCTCGGCAAACATTCGGGAAAACACGCCCTGGAAGCAAAGATAAAGGAACTCGGCTACGCACCTGACGACGGACAGATGATCGTTCTTTTTGAACGTTTTAAAAAGCTCGCCGACCGTAAAAAATCAATCAGTGACGAGGATATCGACGCTCTCGCGAGAAGCATTTTTTCAAGGCATTCAAGCGATATGGCTTACAGACTGATCGATTACAAATTGAATTCCGGAAATATTGTCGGAAACACGTGCCAGGTCAGACTCAAAAAGTTTTCAAGCGAAACTGTCACAGGTATAGCTCTCGGAGACGGTCCTATCGACGCTGCATTTTCGGCGATCAACAATGCCGTAAAGGAAGATTTTACGCTGTTAAATTACTCTATTGAAGCTGTTACCGGAGGTACTGACGCACAGGGCGCCGCCAGCGTAAAAATCTCTTTCAAGGATTCAACTTTCAAAGGTTACGGTGTCAGTATGAACATATTCGAGGCCAGTATTTATGCGTATATAAATGCAATAAACAACGCTTTGGCAGCAAAAACAGAAGAAGTGGAGAAAAGAAATGACGAACGATAACCGATCTTCCATGACACTGACTCAGAAAATAATAGCTCGTCATCTCGTTGACGGATACCGTGAAATACATGCCGGAGAGCTCGTATTTGTAAAACCTGACCTCGCCCTCGCAAATGATATAACAGGACCTGTTTCGATTGATGTTATGCATGCGGCAGGATTCGATTCGATATCAAAAGATATATGTTCGGTATTCGTCGCAGATCATTTTACTCCGAACAAAGATATCAAAGCAGCCGAGAATACTAAAAAGATAAAAGAATTCGCTTTTGCTAACGGGGCTTATTTTCTTGATTCGGGAATTGAGCATGTGATCATACCGGAGCAGGGATTCTTAAGACCGGGAATGCTTTGCGTCGGAGCAGATTCACACACATGCACATACGGCGCGGCAGGTGTTTTTTCTGCAGGCTACGGAAGTACTGATGTCGCTTTTGCGATGTGCACGGGCAGATTCTGGCTCAAAGTTCCGTCAGCTGTAGCAGTCGTTTTCAAGAACAAACCAAATAAAAGCATCTGCGGAAAAGATATAATTCTCGATTTGATAGGAAAGATCGGTGTATCTGGCGCGTCATACAGATCCATCGAATTCTTCGGCGCTTCTTCG
>DBVT01000017.1:1396-1557 GCA_002308775.1 Mageeibacillus sp. UBA1257 | reverse complement strand
CCCGAGGATCCTTCTGTCTATGATCAGATCATTGAAATAGATCTTGCAAAGCTGGAACCGAAAGTCGCTGTTCCGAATCTGCCTGAAAACGTCAAAAACGTATCTGAACTTAGTGATGTTCATATAGACCAGGTCGTTATCGGATCATGCACAAACGGAAG
>DBVT01000017.1:0-1391 GCA_002308775.1 Mageeibacillus sp. UBA1257 | reverse complement strand
CCAGCCGTTTTAAAGGGCCATAGAATTGCTGACGGTTTAAGACTTATCGTGATACCGGGAAGCCGAAAAGTCTTCCTGGAAGCCGTCAGAAGGGGCTATATTGAAACTTTTCTTGAGGCAGGAGCAGTAGTATCCGCGCCTACCTGCGGACCGTGCCTCGGAGGTCATATGGGAGTGCTTGCATCAGGCGAAGTTGCTCTTTCAACTACTAACCGCAATTTTACAGGCAGAATGGGCGCGAAGTCTTCTGCCGTTTATCTCGCAAGTCCGAAAACCGCGGCTTATTCTGCGATAGCCGGAAAGATCACATACGGATATGGGGAGGATCGGAGATGAAAGTTTTCAAATACGGAGACAATGTCGATACAGATGTCATTATACCTGCAAGATATCTCAACGTTACGGATATGAAAGAGCTCTCGGCGCATTGTATGGAGGATATAGACAGATCTTTCATCCGGAGAGTTTGCCCCGGTGACATCATTGTCGCGGGAGATAATTTCGGATGCGGATCATCGAGGGAACACGCTCCTGCAGTAATAAAAGAATCGGGGATATCTTTAGTTATCGCCAAATCTTTTGCCAGGATTTTTTACAGAAACGCGATCAATATAGGACTTCCGATACTTGAATGCAGAGATGCTTTTGAAGGCATTGACGACGGAGATCAGATCGAATTCGACCTTGAGAAAGGTATGATCCGAGATATATCAAAAGATAGATCATTCAAATCAGAGCCTTTTCCTCCTTTTATTATGGAAATCATTAAAGCAGGCGGTCTTATGTCGTATGCGAAAAAGGAGATCGGGAAATGACTTCAAAACGTTTTGATATAGCTGTTATAGAAGGAGACGGAATAGGTCCGGAGATCACATCGTGCGCTAAAAAGGTGCTCGATAAAACGGGAGATCTGTTCAGTTATTCTTTGAATTACATCCCGGTCTGTATGGGCGGCAAGGCAATAGACGATCACGGCGAGCCTTTTCCTGCAGAAGAGCGGGAAAAATGCTTAAAAGCCGACAGCGTCTTACTGTCAGCTGTGGGAGGTCCTAAGTGGGACAACTGCCCTGAAAGGCCGGAAAAAGGTCTTCTGACATTACGTAAAATAATGGAATGCTTCGCGAATTTAAGACTTATAAGGCTGTTTCCCGAGCTTTCGGACGCGAGTCCTCTAAAAAGATCTATACTCGATAAAGGCATCGATATAATGGTCGTGAGAGAGCTCACCGGAGGCATTTATTTCGGAGAACATTCGATATCCGAAAGATCCGCATACGATATCGAATTATACAACGATTATGAGATCGAAAGAGTAGTCAGAAGAGCGTGCGAGATCGCGATGAAAAGAAAAAAGAAACTTTGTCTTGCGGATAAGGCAAATGTTTTATCTT
>DBVT01000098.1:19883-20729 GCA_002308775.1 Mageeibacillus sp. UBA1257 | reverse complement strand
GATGAGTACGTCCGGGCGTCCGCAAATGTGAATTCCTGATATATCACCCAGTTGTCAGGCATCTCACGCAGAAAATCCGCGAGCTCCCACATGCCGTTGTACTCGATCATCACCCTTTGCGCACCTGCCACCCTGCGAACTCTTTCAAGCGACTCGGCGTCAAAATCGTCCGGCGATTCGATGTGTTTTAAAGAGACCTTTTTCGACGTGAATTTCTTCATATCGAGTTCTTCCTCTCCTTCTTCGCACATCAATATGAGAGTCGGGACTCCGTCGTTGAAATCCCTGCTCTCCATTATTTTCTGTATGAATGTCGTTTTACCGGAATCGAGAAAGCCGGTAAAAAGAAATACAGCGATCTCAGACTCGCTCATACTCTTCCACACCGAAAAGTTTTTCGATGCCCTCCTCGTCAAGCTGCGATCCGATCACGCACAGTTTGCCGGTGACTTCGGATGTACCTGTACGCACATTGATCTCTTCCGGAACGTAGTCGAAATGTATCCATTCGCCGTTCTGACCTGCCACGATACCTTTTGCTCTGACTATAAGTCCGAGTTTTCCGTCGTCGAGTTTGGAAAGACACTCCCTGATACCTTCCTGCGTGAACTTCTTCGAAGTCGTGCATCCCCAGCTCGTAAAAACTTCATCGGCGTCGTGTCCGTGATGATGGTGATGGTGATGATGGTGGTGATGTTCGTGCTCATCGTGATCTTCGTCTTCGTCGTCGTGGTGATGATGCTCATGCTCTTCTTCGCCATCGTGGTGATGATGCTCATGACCGTCATCGTCCTCATCGTGATGATGGTGGCACTCGCACTCCGGGTCGTCGCACTCCTCGCCGTC
>DBVT01000098.1:18432-19870 GCA_002308775.1 Mageeibacillus sp. UBA1257 | reverse complement strand
CATTCGCATTCGGGATCGTCGCACTCGTCATCGTCATCGTCGTCGATCAGCCACTCCTCTGGGATCGCTCTCGAGCCTTTTTCCATAGCGGAAAGCAGTTTGCTTCCGTCCACGCTCTCCCAGGGCGTCGTGACGATCTCGGCGTCTTTATTGTGTTCTCTGATGATCTTAATCGTGTTTTCGAGTTTTTCCTCGTCTATCTGGCCTGTCCTGCTGAGGATGATCGCCGAAGCGCTCTCGAGCTGGTTGTTGTAAAATTCTCCGAAATTCTTCGTATAGAGCTTGCACTTTGAAGCGTCGGCAACGACTGTTCTGCAGTTGAGAATAACATCATCGCAAAGTACGCCTGAAACAGCTCTCACTATGTCGCTGAGCTTGCCTACGCCGGAAGGCTCTATAACTATTCTGTCAGGATCAAACTGCGCGAGCACCTTTTTGAGAGCTTCCTCAAAGTCTCCCACGAGGCTGCAGCAGATGCAGCCTGAATTCATTTCCGTGATCTCGATGCCGGCTTCCTTCATAAAACCGCCGTCAATGCCGATCTCTCCGAATTCGTTCTCTATGAGGACTACTTTTTCGCCCGCATAAGCTTCTTTGAGAAGCTTTTTTATCAGCGTCGTCTTACCTGCGCCGAGAAAACCTGATATTATATCGATCTTTGTCATAATAAAACCTCTTTTCACCGGGAAACACCCGTAAAACTCGGGAGGATCAAAACTTCCCGAGTAATGTATTATACCACAACGATCCGCAAAGGACAACCGTGCGCGCGCATACTTGACTTTTCATTTTGTAAATATTATTATATTCGTTGCGACTTTTTTACGAAGGCGGTTGGATTTGGATTGAAATACAGAAGTACACGGGGAAACTCATCATACGTCGAATTCTCGGAAGCTGTCATTGAAGGCATCGCTCCCGACGGAGGGCTTTACGTTCCCGCGGAGAAAGTCACATTCACGGATGATGAGCAGATGATAATGAGCACGCTTTCCTACGGCGAGCTTGCGAAACGGATAATAAGAAGATACGCAGGAGATTTCACCGACGAACAGATAGACGAATGCGTTAAGAACGCTTACTGCCCCGGAAGATTTTACGGCCATCCGGCGCCTGTAAAAACGCTCTCGGATACGTTAAACGTTCTCGAGCTCTGGCACGGACCAACGGCGGCATTCAAGGACCTTGCGCTCCAGATACTGCCCGAATTTATGAAGAAAAGCCTGGAAAACACGGGTGTCAAAGAGAAAATAGTCATTTTAACGGCAACATCGGGCGATACGGGAAAAGCGGCTCTTGAGGGGTTCAAGAACGCGAAAGGCATCGATGTCATAGTATTTTACCCGAAGGACGGAGTCAGCAGGATGCAGGAGCTCCAGATGGTCACGCAGGAAGGCTCTAACGTCCATGTCGCGTCAGTCATCGGAAACTTTGACGA
>DBVT01000098.1:12269-18388 GCA_002308775.1 Mageeibacillus sp. UBA1257 | reverse complement strand
ATCTTCGGTGACGCCGATTACAACGCAAAACTCGCAGCTTCGGGCATCAGACTCTCTTCTGCCAACTCGATAAACTTCGGAAGACTTCTTCCCCAGATAGTCTACTATTTTCACGCGTATTACGAACTCGTGAGGCGCGGAGAGATATCTTTCGGAGAAAAGATCAACTTCACAGTCCCTACGGGCAACTTCGGAAACATACTCGCATGCTACTACGCGGCGAAGAGCGGTCTTCCCGTGAACAGGATAATCTGCGCATCGAACGACAACAAAGTTCTCGCCGATTTCTTCGCGACAAAAACGTACGATACGCACAGAGAATTTCTCACTACGATCTCCCCCGCCATGGACATCCTGATCTCTTCGAACTTTGAGAGGCTCCTGTTCGACGCTTCGGGCAGGGCTTCCACCGCAGTCGTCAATATGATGAATTCACTGCGTGAGAACGGCTCATACGAGGTCGAAAGCGACATTTTCGACAATATTTCCAATTATTTCTGGTCTTCGTACGCGACGGAGGAAGAGACAAAAGAGACGATCAAAAATGTTTACAACGAGTTCGGCTATCTGGTCGATCCTCACACGGCAGTCGGCCTCACAGTCTACGACAAATACGTGATCTCATCTGGTGATACGACGAAAACAGTCGCTGTTTCAACCGCGAGCCCATTCAAATTCAACGCGAGCGTCGCGGAGGCGATATTCGGCAAGGAGAACGTTGAAGGTAAAAATGAATTCGAGATCCTCGATCTGCTCTCCGAGAAGACCGGTCTTCCTGTCCCCGAGCCTCTGCGCGACATAGACAAAAAAGAGATTTTACACAAAACGGTCTGCAGGCCGGAAGATATGCCTGAGACAGTGGGAGGTTTTTTATGTTCAAAATAGCAGTTATGGGTTGCGGAGTCGTAGGTTCCGGAGTGTGCGACATTTTACTCGCGAAGCAGGAAGAGATCTCTGCGCGTTTTCAGCGGGAAGTGAAACTTTCGTACATCGTCGACGTTCGTAAGATGCCTGACACGCCTTATGAAAAGTTCCTTACAGACAAAGCGGAAGATGTTTTCAACGATCCCGAAGTAAGGCTTATAGTCGTCACCATCGGCGGACTTGAATACCCTTATCTTCTCTCAAAAAGAGCGCTTTCGGCAGGCATCAACGTTGTAACATCCAACAAGGAAGTCGTCGCCGCATATGCAAAAGAACTTTCAAGGATCGCTTTTGAAAATAAATGCAGATTTCTCTATGAGGCAAGCTCGGGCGGAGGCATACCGATAATCAGACCGCTCAACATCTGCCTCTCATCAAACGACATTCTCGAGATACAGGGTATTTTGAACGGAACGACGAACTATATTCTTACCAAGATGAGCAGCAAAGGACTTTCGTTCGATACTGTTTTAAAGGAAGCCCAGCAAAAGGGATACGCGGAGGCGAATCCGGCGGCAGACGTTGACGGATATGACGCTGCGAGAAAGATCGCGATACTCTCCTCCATCGCCTACAAAGGCTTTGTCGAATATAACGACGTAAAATGCACGGGCATAAGAGACGTAAAGGCGGAAGACCACGCGAACGCCGCAAAACTCGGATACGTTATAAAACTTATCGCAGGAAGCAAGCTTTTACCTGACGGAAGCGTCACGGCGACAGTCGAGCCGAAACTCGTCCCTAAGGACAATATTCTCGCGGCGGTCAATTCAGTCTATAACGCCGTCCTCGTAAAAGGCTCATACACGGGCGATTCCCTCTTCTACGGAAAAGGCGCCGGAAAGCTCGCGACCGCAAGCGCCGTCTGCGGAGATATAATCGAGATATTGGGACGACCTACAGAAGACACGCTGATGCCCTATGTCGAGAAGGACCTTAAGGTCTCCAATGATACAGATATCCCGTGCAGATTTTACCTGCGTTTCGATATTACGAGAGCGATCGAGGATTCCGTCAGCATCGCGATGCGTGAAATATTCGGTCCGGAGACGGTATTTGCGGCCTTCGGCGGCGTGCTGGGCATGATAACTCCTCCGATCAAAGAAAGTGCCGTAGAAGGGCTTACAAGGGCCTTTGAGGCGGCAACAGACACGGATTTCGGCTGTTCAATGAGAGTACTCGAGTAAAAAATCTTTTGAAAAGGAAACAAATGATATGAAAGTTATTAAATTCGGAGGCAGTTCACTCGCCGACGCAAAACAGATAAAAAAAGTATGTGAAATCTNNATAGTCCTCGCCGACAAAGAAAGACGCGCTGTCGTCGTTTCCGCTCCGGGTAAAAGATTCGACGGTGACACAAAGGTCACCGACCTTCTGATCTCCCTCGCAAAGGCTGGCAGAAACTCGGAAAACTGGAAGGACGAACTCGATGCTGTAGTCTCCAGATTCGACGAGATCGCCAAAGGACTCGGGCTTGACCGCAGGATCGTAAAGGACATCAGGAATGACCTTCTCGTCAGAGTCACGAATAAAGACCTCTCCGACGCAAAATATCTCGATCTTTTGAAGGCTGCTGGCGAAGACAACTGCGCGAAGATCGTTGCGGAGTATTTTAACAATCTCGGCGTTGCGGCTGAATATATCAATCCGAAGATCGCGGGCATGCTCCTTTCTGACGAATTCGGAAACGCAAGAGTTCTCCCCGTTTCGTATGACCTGCTCTCCTCTTTGAAGGAACACAAAAAGCTCATAGTATTCCCCGGTTTCTTCGGCGCGTCTCCCGCAGGAGATATCGTCACTTTCTCGCGCGGAGGTTCCGATGTGACCGGAGGTATCCTCGCGGCAGCACTTGACGCAGACGTTTACGAGAACTTCACCGATGTCGATTTCGTTTTCGCGGCAAACCCGAAGGTCGTAGACAACCCGAAACCTATCAAATATTTTACCTTCGAAGAAATGCGGGAGCTTTCTTACATGGGCTTTTCTGTCCTGCACGAAGACGCACTGGAGCCTGTTTTCCGTAAAAACATCTCCGTGAATATCAGAAACACAAACAATCCGGACTCGCCCGGCACAATGATAGTTTCAGACGACGATCCGAACTATCCTCCGATGAAGGACACTCCTGTCGTCGGAATCGCCGCGGACAAAGGCTTTATGACGATACACGTTTATAAATACATGTTGAACAGGGAGATCGGTTTCGGCCGCCGTCTGCTGCAGATAATCGAAGAAGAAGGCATCTCATACGAGCATACCCCTTCAGGTATCGACAGTATTTCGATCGTTCTCAAGGAATGCTACTGCAATGACGCTCAGCTCGACAGGATAATCAAAAAGATCTACTCCGAGCTCAAAGTCGACACGATAAAAGTTGAAAGAGACATGGCCATTGTGATGATCGTCGGACGAGGCATGGTCAGAAACGTAGGTATTTCCTGCCGTGCGACATCCGCTCTTGCGAAAGCCAACATCAACATCAGAATGATCAACCAGGGTTCTTCGGAAGTCGGCATCATGTTCGGCGTCGACGAATCGAGAAAAGACGATTCGATCCGCGCATTGTACGATGAATTTTTCAAAGAAGAAAGATCATAATATGAAAGTCGCGAGCCGGGCCAAATCTTATTTCAGCTTTTTTTGGCGAGTCTCAGCGCTTTTGGGAGTAATAATAATGCTGTTTTCTTCCGTTTCATGTAAAAAGGACGACTTGATAGATATTCGCTGCCTTGACAAAAGCAGGCAGTACACGGCCACGGGCACAAGGATCTTCGAATTCAAATCAGACGACGAATCGTATTATGTCAGACAGGGCGCTTATTTCGACGGAAAATATTTTTATACCGCAAATGTCGCTCCAGATCTTGAAGAGCGCGAGATAACGAGAATAATAAAACTCGACACAAAAGGCAGGAAACTTTCCGAGAGCGATCCCATCTATGTTGACCATGCGAACAACTTGTCATACGTGCCCGGGAAAGGTCTTCTGGTCACTCACTGCCAGTCAAAGGACGGCCACTACAACCGCTATTCTTTTGTCGATATAAAAACAATGGAAGTTACGGAATCAGGCGACCTCGAATATCCTTTCTTCTCGATGGCTTACAGCCCCGAAGTTAAAAAATATGCGTCGGGTGAATGGGGCGGCGAGACGATCGACATTTGGGACGAGAATATGAAGCCGATTCTCCACAGATCCGTCGAACAGCCCGGTTCTCTTTCGCAGGGCGTTTTCTGCGACAGCAACGGCATATATTTCGTTCGCTCGTCTCAAAACGGTTACGGCTCCGAGATCAGGATATACGACTGGGACGGAGATCTCACTCATACGATTCCCCTCTCTCTCGACGGTGACCTGGAACCGGAAAACATCAACATTTACGGTAAAACGATCTATGTAATAGCAAACGACTGGAGCACGCGCACGGGCGCCGTTTTCACAGTCGAGATCACGGAAGCCGAATGATAAAAACGATACGCAAAACAACGCCGCGGCATCATTCATCAGACGCCGCGGCTGTTTTTTTATTATTCGATCATATGATGTTATTTCAGGCTGTCACTTTCGTTCACCATGACTGTCGAGTGCTTCGGCATTCCGCCCGAGACCTGCTTTTCCAGTTTCCTGATCTTCGCGCCCTGATCGATGATGACTATCAACATCACGATGAAAATGACGATCGCTGCGATGATCGAAAGGGCAATGATCCTGTTTCGTCTGATCTCTTCTTTTGAATATTTTCTGCGCGGCTGTGAGGACACATCCGTCTCGGTTTTCTTATCACCGTCTGTCGTTTTCTTAGCGCCGCTTCTTTTGTACGGCGAGTCTTCGAAAAGCTTCTGGATGTTCTGGGACGACTGTCTTCCGGAGAAATAATCTGTCTTCCGGGGCTCTCTTTCAGGCACGGTATTTCTTTCTTCGGGTCTTCTCCTCTGCCTGTCTTCGCTGCCCGTATAACTGAAATCTCTCTGTCTCTCGGTACCCTGTCTTTCGACTCTTGAAAATACGTCGTCCCTCTCCGGATATTCTCTCTCGGAATCGAAAGGCTTTCTCTGAGTCCGGTCGTATGCGTCTCTGCCTGAAGCGGAAGCTTCCTGCCTTATCTGCGAGTTTTGCTGCCTCAGTTCTTTTCTTCTCGCCTCTTCGTCATCGAAGATCGTCTTTCTGTTTCTGGCCTCTCTGTTCACATATACGGAAGGGTCTCCGCCCTCAGTCGCAGGTCCCAGCGAAGGCATCGGCTTTTCCTTTTTCCCTTTCGTATATTCGATCTTGTCATATTCTTCAAAAAGATATTCGATATATGGGGAAACTTCCCTTTTTATCGCAGGATCTTCGATGGAGCTTTGCAGCCTCACTACGCCCAATCTGTCTCCTTTTGAGAGCATACATGCAGCCAGCAGGCATATCGCGTGAGTAAAATCGGGCCTCAGCTGCACAGCCTTTTTAAGATTTCCCTTTGCCATATCCTCAAGGTCGCCGTTGATCTGATCGATCGCCTTGTTGTAAAATGACACGGATTGTATCACGCTCTCGTCAGTGATCTCCGGCTTCCTCTCCTCCTCGGAGATACCCTCCTGATCGTTTTCCAAATCGAACTTGTTAAATTTTGCGACTTCTGCTTTTAAATCAATCATTTTTCTTCGCTCCGCAACAATCTTTGTACTTTTTACCGCTGCCGCAAGGGCATTTTTCGTTTCTTCCCACTTTATAGTCTTTCTTTATCGTCTCTTTCGGTGCCTGCTGCGGTGCTTCCGGCGCATGGCTTTCGCGTGACATTCTGACCATCCTCTGAGCTCTTTGAGCTCCGCCTGAAAGGTTCTCTTTTCCCTCGGATGTCACTCTCTTTCTTTCGACGTTCTGACCGTTGTTGATCCTTACGGAGAGCACCATACGCAGAGCATCCGATCTGATCGTCCTGTTGAGCTCTTCAAACATATCATACGTCTGGATCTTGTATTCGACAAGCGGATCCTTGTTTCCGTAAGCCTGAAGTCCTACGCCGTATTTTAACTGGTCTATCGCGTCTATGTGCGTCATCCAGTTCTCGTCGACCGCTCTTAAAAGGAAAACTCTCTCGACTTCTCTCATAAGTTCCGAGCCGATCTCCGCTTCCTTTTCCTCGTATCTCTGTTTGGCCTTTTCGAACAGTTCTTCAGAGATCTTGTCAGCCTTCTTACCGCTGCTGACGGCATCG
>DBVT01000098.1:5870-12214 GCA_002308775.1 Mageeibacillus sp. UBA1257 | reverse complement strand
ACGCTCCAGTCCGCTCTGTCTATATCGCTTCTGCAAACGCTTTCGACCTCTTCCGCGATCCTGCCGCTCAGCATCTGCATGAACGTATCCTTGAGGTTCTCACCGTCGAGCACCCTGCGCCTCTGGGAATAAATGATATTTCTCTGCTGGTTCATNNNACGTCGTCGTATTCGAGGACGTTCTTTCTTATGTCGAAGTTTCTGCTCTCAACTTTCTTCTGTGCGGATTCGATCGTATTCGATAATATCGTATGTGAGATCGCCTCATCCTCGGGTATCTTCATCGCGTCGATCAGATTGTATATCTTATCTCCTCCGAACAGTCTCATGAGATCGTCCTCGAGCGACAGGTAAAATCTCGACATACCCGGGTCACCCTGTCTTCCGGAACGTCCGCGCAGCTGGTTGTCGATACGCCTTGATTCGTGCCTTTCCGTACCCATTATGAACAGTCCGCCCGCTTCAACGACCTTCTTTCTCTCTTCCTCGATCTGCTTTGCATAGCTCTTGGTAAGGTCTCTGTAAACCTGCCTGATATCGTTGATCTCCTGATCGTCAGTCTCGTCAAATCCGTCAGACTGGTTTATGAGTTCCTCCGAATAATTCATCTTTTTGAGCTCCTGCTTCGCCATATAAGACGCGTTGCCGCCGAGCATTATATCGGTACCTCTGCCGGCCATATTCGTCGCGATCGTGACTGCTCCGTATTTTCCTGCCTGAGCGACTATTTCAGCTTCTTTTTCGTGGTTTTTAGCATTTAAAACGTTGTGTTTTATGCCTCTTCTCGTTAAAAGCGTGCTCAAATGCTCGGATTTTTCGATCGAAACGGTGCCTATCAGGACGGGCTGTCCTTTTTCGTGAGCCGCGATGACGTCCTCTATAAGGGCTTTGTATTTCCCGTTTACCGTCTTATATACGGCGTCAGGATAGTCTATTCTTATCATCGGTCTGTTCGTGGGGATCGCCACGACGTCGAGGTTGTAAATATTATTGAATTCTCCCTCTTCCGTAAGAGCCGTACCTGTCATACCGGAAAGCTTGTCGTACATACGGAAGAAATTCTGGAATGTGATCGTAGCCTGGGTCATGCTCTCTTTTTCTATCTTGACGCCTTCTTTTGCTTCAATAGCCTGGTGCAGACCCTCGTTGTATCTTCTTCCGAACATCAGACGACCGGTGAACTCATCGACGATAATAACGCTGTTGTCTTTTACAACGTAATCTATGTCTCTCTTCATGACGCCGTGGGCTCTGATCGCCTGGTTGATATGATGTGATATTTCAGCGTTCTCAGGATCGGAGAGGTTGTCAATTTTGAAGAATGCCTCTGCTTTTTTTACGCCGTAAGGTGTGAGTGTCGCTGTATGAGCCTTTTCGTCGACTATATAATCCTCTGTGACGTCTTCCATAAGGCTCTTCTTTTCAGCCTCTTTGACGACTTTTTTGCTCAGATTCCTGGCGAAAGCGTTCGCTCTTTCGTAGAGCTCGCTCGATTTGTTTCCGGCCCCCGAAATGATAAGAGGGGTCCTCGCCTCATCGATCAGAATACTGTCGACCTCGTCCACGATCGCGTAATGGAGTTCTCTCTGCACGAGCTGGCTCTTGTAAATGACCATATTGTCTCTCAGATAATCGAATCCGAGCTCGTTGTTCGTAGCATATGTTATATCGCACGCGTAAGCCGCTCTTCTCTCGTCGTTTGAAAGGTCGTGCACTATTGTACCGACGGTGAGACCGAGGAAGTTGTATATTTTACCCATCCAGGCGCTGTCTCTTTTTGCCAGATAGTCGTTGACCGTCACGATGTGAACGCCTTTCCCTTCGAGAGCGTTGAGATATGCGGGAAGAGTAGATACGAGCGTTTTTCCTTCACCTGTCTTCATCTCGGCAATGCTTCCGTTGTTCAAAACGATACCGCCTATCAGCTGAACGTCGTAGTGCCTCTGTCCGAGCACCCTCTTTGCAGCCTCTCTTACGACTGCATACGCCTCCGGTAAAATGTCATCCAGATCCTCGCCGCCTGCGAGTCTCTTTTTGAATTCCGCGGTCATCCCCCTCAGTTCAGCGTCAGATTTTGCAGCCATAGTCGGCTCTAATGCGTTGATCTCCGCGACTGTCGCTTTCGTGCTTTTTATAACTTTATCGCTGTGTGTTCCGAAAATTTTTTCAAAAAGTCCCATTTCTTTTCCTTTCGAATAATTACGTTTAGTTGAGTTCGTCAAGAGTCAGCATGTAAGGCTCGAGGCAGTGTTCCATAAACCAGTCGAGCTCCTTTAAGTGCATATCCTCGAGGCTCTTTTTTACGGAGAGCGAGGCCTTTTCAAACTCCCTGTTGCCCGCTTTGAGCTCCTCAATGCATTTTATATACGCGGAGAGCCTGTCCGCGGCCTTTACGATCACCCTGTAATCCTCTTCTTTGTGTTCGAAGAAAAAAATGTCTCTGTAGATATCCTTCGTCTCCTCCGGAAGCATCGAAATGAGCTTTTTCTTCGTCACGTCCTCGAGTTTTTTGTATGACTCGCTGATCGCCGGATTGTAATATTTGACAGGCGTCGGAAGGTCTCCCGTTATTATTTCGTTTGCATCGTGGAAAAGCGCATATATCGTCGCCTTCTCCGGTGAGACGTCCCCTCCGAAATACACATTGTTGATCACGCCCAGAGCGTGCGCAAGTACTGCCACTTGATAGCTGTGCTCCTGGATGTTCTCTGTCTCAGTGTTTCTCATGAGCCCCCATCTGTTTATGTATTTCATTCTGTTTATATACGCGTAAAAGCTGTACTGATCTTCCATTTTTCTCTCCTTACTTTTCAAAGACCCTCTCTATCTTCAGCGCCTTGCCCGTTATTTCATCTATTTCGAGTAAAACGCCGTTCAGCATCGCTTTTCCCTCCGCAGGCTCGAATTTGCGTGGGATATTGTTTATAAACTTGTCAACGACGGCGTTTTTCTTCATTCCGATGATGCTTTCGACAGGTCCGGTCATGCCTGCGTCGGTGATAAAAGCAGTTCCTTTTTCGAGTATCCTCTCGTCTGCCGTCTGCACGTGAGTGTGCGTTCCGATGACTGCCGAAACAGTCCCGTCAAGGTAATACGCCAGAGCGATCTTCTCTGACGACGCCTCCGCGTGGAAGTCCACGATGATCACATTCGTCTCCTTACGGATCTCTTCGACGCATTTTTTCGCGCACTCGAACGGATTGTCGGTAGAATCGTCCATATAGACTCTTCCCTGCAGATCCAGAATGCCTATTTTTACGCCTTTGGCTTCTGCGACATCGTATCCTCTTCCCGGAAGATCCTTCGAAAAATTCGCGGGCCTTACGATCGCGTAATCGTCTATATAGTCGAATATTCCCGCGTTCGACCAGGTGTGATTGCCCATCGTAATAAAATCAGCTCCGGCTTCGTACAATTCGTCAGCGCACGCCAGAGACAGCCCTTTTCCGTGAGACGCGTTCTCACCGTTAACTATGCAGAAATCGACCTGCTTCTCTTTCTTCAAAGACGCAAGCCTCTCACTGATCTTTTCTCTTCCGGGACGCGCGCATACATCTCCGACAAAAAGCACTTTAAGCATCTGATTATTTCCTTTCGGGCGCCGATAACACGCCAACTTTAATTATACCTTATTTCAACCCTTTTGCCAAGGTTAAGAAGGCATAACAATGCTTTATTTATTCTTTTTGGCCGCAAAAACGCGATAAGAGTAAAAACAAGAACCCCCGCGCCTTTTCCGGAGCGGGGATCCCTGCAGACATTTTGTTAGGAGGTATTATGAATTTATCACATCATATGATAAAAGAACTGATTGCTTTGATCTTGGGAGAATTGCGAAGCTTCTTCATCGCGAGTATCTCCAACTGCCTCACTCTTTCTCTGGTAAGGCCCATCAACCTGCCGACTTCCTCAAGTGTTTTGGAAACTCCGTCTTCGAGACCGTAGCGCTGGATCATGATAAACTTTTCTCTGTCGTCAAGCATATCGAGCGCTTCGTTTACAGTGTTCCTGATCGTGTTTTCTTTTACCTGCTCGAAGACGGGATCGTTGCTGTCGTCTGCTCTGATGAAGTTCTGAAGCTCTGTCTCTGATTCGTCGTCGACGTGTGTATTCAGCGAGATCGTGTTTCTTTCGACGGATTTATACAGTTTGTAGTCCTTCTCGGAGATCTTCATCATTCCTTTGAGTTCCTCGAAGGTGGGGTCCCTGCCGTTTTCGTCGTTAAAGTTTTTGAACGCTCTCGATATTCCGACAAGTCTCTCACTCGTGTGAACGGGCACTCTTATCGCGTTTTCGTGATCGTAGATGTGCCTTACGATGCTCTGCCTGATCCACCAGCTCGCGTATGTGCTGAACGCGTATCCTTTTTCATATTCGTATTTCTGAGCCGCTCTGATCAGTCCGATGTTGCCTGCCTGGATGAGATCCATGATCGGTTCGTTCGATCTGTACGAGCGCTTGATCGATCTGGCGTATTTTACAACGAGTCTCAGGTTGTGGTTGATGACTTCCTTGAAAGCCCTGTCATCTCCCTGCGCGGCCTTTTTGAACAGTTCGTTGCTCTCTTCCTGCGTGAGCAGCCCGTAGCGGCCGATCTCTCTGTAATATTGTTTAAGTGTATTTACGTCTTCTTCCGTTTCAAAACTTTGAGTCGTCATGTCATCGTCGATCTCATCATTTGTAAAATATTCGACCTGCTCTCCGAGGTATTTTAGATCTTCAGCCGTATTCATGTGACATGCCTCCTTTGCTTTTGCGGTGTGTGCCGCGTTCGGTTTACGATTATTATTATACGGACGCAATATAAATATGTACTTATGAATCTATAAACTTTTAAAGTCAGTTTATAAACAATTTCTAAACTGCCGGGGATGACTGCCGCGAATGGTCCGCAAGCTTATTACGATTGACAACAGGCGTCTTAATAAACTATAATGAACTGCCGAATTACGGATTCCCGGAGGGATTTCATATGAGAATGAGAGTTAAAAAGCATCTGACGGAAAGGCTTGAAAAGGTCTCCGGTCTGATGTTCGATACGGAAGCGGGCGTCATGATAAAAAGAGCTCCCGACAGACCGTTGATGGTCGAAATAGGCTGCGGAAGGGGGGCGTTTATCACAGTCATAGCGGAAAAACACCCCGACATTGATTTTATCGCAGTCGAAACGGTAAAAAACGTCATCGTCTCGGCGATGGAAAAGGTCGCGGCAAAAAAGCTCACAAACGTCAGATTCATCTGCAACGACGCCGCGAAGCTGGCCGAATGGATAGAGCCCTTCTCTGTCGACAGGATCTTCCTCAATTTCAGCGATCCGTGGCCGAAAAAGAGGCACTTCAAAAACAGATTGACCAATCCGTCTTTCCTGGACGTCTACAAAAAGGTACTCGTAAGAGGCGGCGGCATCTGGCAGAAGACTGACAACCTTGATCTTTTCGAATACTCTCTCGAAAGCTACAAGAGTAAAAACTGCATTTTGAAAAACCTCACGTACGACCTGCACTGCCTAAACCCGGACAACCTCACGGAAGAGGCGAAGGCGGTGCTGGAGGAAAATATAATGACTGAATATGAGACGCGTTTTACCGGGATGGGACAGCCGATCTTCAGAGTCGAAGCATATTTTCCGGAGGAAGAACAAACCGAACAATAATCAAAACTATTTATATTACTTTCAAAGGGAGGGTTTGCGATGGCAAACGAATTTAAAAACATCATAGTCAAGGACAATTTTTACCAGTCGAGCTGCTTTTTCCCGATGCCTTTCACGATGATCGGGACGATGGTCGAAGACAAAAGTTTCACGAGTTTCGGTTCTTATTCTCTGATATTCCCCTACTATATCGCCGGAAAAGAACACTACTGCATGGTTTTGGAATGCAGAAATACGAGCAACACGGCAAAGGGCCTTTTGAGGCACGGAAAATGCACGATCAATTTCCTGCCCTGCACAAAGAAAAACTTTCAGCAGGCTGTAAACAACGGCTTCCCCGGCGATCTGCCCGAGGAGAAAATGAAAGGCTTCAAACTCACGCCCGCAGACGGTCTTATGCAGAAGGAACACCCCGATGAGCAGTATCCGAAAATGCTTGACGAATCGCTCCAGGTTTTCGAATGCTCGTGGTGGAAGGAGCTTGACAACGCGCAGGACGATCCCGTTCTCGACGATTACGAGGGCTTTCCTTATCACGATTTTAACGGTATCACCTCGAGATTCGGAGCGCATTTCATTTTAAAAATCGACAAAATACTCGTGCGGGACAAATACGAGAAGTCTATAACGGAAGGCGCAACTCGCGCAAACTACTGCCCTATCCCCACAAACTGGGGGTACCGCGACAGTAA
>DBVT01000098.1:5356-5822 GCA_002308775.1 Mageeibacillus sp. UBA1257 | reverse complement strand
GATCGACCTCGAATCGATCAGATACGCCGCTACCCGCCTGCAGACGGACGTTCAGTTCACAGACGATGCTCTTAAAACGCTCTCCGGCGCTCCGCGCGCTTTCCTCAAAGTCATCCTCAAGGGCTGCGCAGACTGGGCAGAGGAAAAGGGCATCAAAGTAGTCACCGAAAAGGAAATGGCACAGATGAACGAAGAGAGAAAAGCGAAAAACAAGAAGAAATGATCTTTGCGATATTACAATAAAAAAGGACGGCCGCGTATCCGCAATACGGATCCGCGGCCGCTCTCATTTTTAATTTTCAAGCAAGTCATAAGCCGGGTTCTGTCGTGGACGGTCATCTATCTAGGCGGCGCATCGCTGCGACGCTCGTGCCACCTCGGGAGCTGTCTGGCTAACGTAGCGCTCCGCGACGGTGTTGCTCCGGATGGGGTTTACACGAACACGGGATGTTACCATTCCGCCGGT